>QHWY01000089.1:53478-56195 GCA_003223875.1 Acidobacteriota bacterium
TACGTGCCACGATGGCGTGCTCGACCAATCGATCGATTTCGCGGTCGGTTCTACGCCCCCGGCCGGTACTGCCTCCGTGCGTTGAACGATCTGTTATCGACTCAAGCGCATCCCGTGTGAGGAACGCGGGATGCGGCTCCCTATGAATTCAGCCCTTATCGGTCTGAAGCGCAACCCCGTTAGAAGTTGATTCTGGTTGAGGTCGAAGCGATAGTAACCGGGCCCCTGCAGATACCCGTAGGCCATGTTGCCGAGCTTTCCTGGCGTGGGGTTCACGGCGACGAGTTTTCCAGAAGAGTCCGCAAGAGCGAACAGCGAGCTGTATTCGTTCAACTGTTGCTGGGAGGTCAACCGTGCGATGGACGGATCGTCTACCTGGTGCAACCCGGTGAAGTAGCGAACGCCATTGACTCCTTTCACAACCCTGCCGGTGCTTTTCGGCAAAACCGAAACGAGGTCAGGCTGATCGGGATTCTGGTTGAAGGACGACACGCCGGTGAACAGGCTCAGCGGGCGGCCCGAAAAGACGTTCAGGATGACGCCGAACTGGAAATGGCCGAAGGGCACTTCGTAGGTTCCGCTGTTACGAAAGACATGACCAACGCCAAAACCCAGAGGCCGTCTGTCGTAACGGCGATCTCGTCCATTGCGCAAGCTACTCTCGAGAAATTCGTCATCCCCTTCTTCGTCACCCAACGTCTTGCTGAAGGTGTAATTGCCGCGCGCCCGGAACATTGTGCCTCAAATTCCACGTCCGCAGGTTGACCTAAACTCCCATATGTGACATTCCAACCCGGTCATGCAGGCGGTTTACCTTACCACGCCCGCTTGTTTTGACTAGCGCGGCCTGTGGCCGCAACCAAGCTTGAGGATTCGGCTGGCCGCGCGCGGTCAGCCGTCAGCGGTCAGCGGTCAGCTTCTGCACCAACACGGTGAGCATTCGTTTGATTTCGATGGTCTGTTGAGACAGTTGTTCGTAGTCATTGAGCTGGATCAGTTTCAGATCTCGAGCCAGTAGGAGTTGATACTCTAATTCACTGGCGGAGCCTCTTGCGATAGTGCAGAAGCGAGACAATTCGGGATCTCCGTCTCGACCACAACCTTCAGCGATATTGGATGGAATCGATGCTGCGGCACGGCGAATCTGGGACACCAGGCCATAGGTTTCATCGCGGGGAAATGAGGCGGTGACCTGATAGAGCGCCAGCGCCAACTGATGCGCTTTCTCCCAGACCTGCAGTTTTCGAAAGTCTTTCATTGCGGCCTCATCCTTGTTGAATCATTGGAGTCGGTAACGGCACAACGTGTGAGGAGGGTTGAGACAATGAAGGAATTCATCCGTAAGTATGAAGAGCGGATTCACGGCGCGCTCTCTTGTTTCGACCGCATGTTATTTCGCGGCTACCTCCCAATCATGTCAGGTTGGGCGATGGCTGGATTCCTTGACCGTCTCCATCAGGATTTCAGCAGCCTCAAGCCATTCTTGCTCGCAAACTCCGAACGGGTGAAGAACCATGCGATCGCGCTGGCCCAAAAACACGGACGACCGTTCCGCTACCTCGCATCCAACATTAAGAAGGAGGAGGCCGCCCGAGAACTCGCCCAGCGTCACGGAATCCAGCACGGCCTAGTGTGTATTTTCTCGATTCTTGAACCCTGCCGCACCTTTTCGTTCTTGTTCAAGAAAGAACGCCCGAATCAGCGTCCTTTCGTTAAATCCGCACGGCGGAAGTGTTTGCACTTGTACTTCTACTTCATGGATCGTCAATTCGGCCTGATCCATGTGCGTATTCAAACCTGGTTTCCCATGCCGATCCAAGTCTATTTGAACGGCCACGAATGGCTCGCGCGGAAGCTGGAGGCGAATGGCGTTCGCTTTACCAAACACGACAATGCCTTTCTCTGGATTGAGGATATGGTTCGAGCGCAGATGTTCTCCGATCGATTCGCGAATTTGAACTGGCCCAAGATTCTCAGCAACTATGCCAAGCTCGTCACTCCGCAAATGCAGGATATTCTTCAGGACTGTTCCCACTACTGGGTGACCGCCCAAAGCGAACTCTCGACCGACATTCTCTTCAGAAGCCGACAATGCCTTTCGGAACTTTATCCGGAACTCCTAAGCCATGGCACATTGTGCTTTGGCGCCAAGGAAGTCATGACCTTTCTTGGGCGCAAGCTGCGCGGCAACTTCGAAGGAGAGATCGTCTCCGATCTCTCCGACTTCGCTGGTCGTATGCCAGGATGCCGAATCAAGCATCGTGTCAAAGAGAACTGGATCAAGATGTACGACAAGTCCGGTCTCGTTCTTCGGGTTGAAACCGTGATCAACAATCCCGAGCAATTCAAAGTTCGAAAAAAGGTCATCCGCAAGGGCAAAAACAAAGTCGAATGGGTGACCATGCGGAAAGGAGTCGCCTATCTGTTCCGCTATCAACAAGTCTCGTTCCAGGCGAACTCCCGTTATCTGGAAGCGCTGGCAGCCGTCGACGATCCAACGAAAGCGAAACGTGATCTGGACCGGATGACGACTCGGAAACAGGATACGGCAGGCCGTGGCTGTTCCGGCTTCAATCCTCTGGCTCGCCGTGACGCCGAGTTGTTCCAGAGTGTGATGGACGGTGATCACTGCCTGCGCGGTTTTGCCAACAAGGATATCCGCGCACGGCTGGCCTCAACGCCCCATTTGCGGAAGTGTGGAAACGAACCCAAAAAAG
>QHWY01000298.1 GCA_003223875.1 Acidobacteriota bacterium
TCATGAGCCGCGGCTCAAAGTGAACAATGAAAGTTCGCAACGGATCTAAAGGACTTACTGCGACACTTTCGTTACAGCTGTGAATGAATTGATGACACGCAACTCCCCTCCTAAGTTAGGAGGGGAGCCTGCGAGGACAAAGTCCGAGCAGGCGGGGTGGTTCCCTTGCCGTTACTGGCAGTTGAGGGAACCACCCCGCCCTCGCTTACGCTCGGGCACCCCTCCTAACTTAGGAGGGGTGCCCGCACTCCAATTCATTCACAGCTCCTATGACCGCCGGCAATCGTTGAATTGCGGCATTGCCGGCGGTCATAGACCGCCGCTACAGTATCTATCGGTAACTGAAGATGTAGACCGCGCCGGCGCCGAGCGCGGAGTTATCGTTTTGGTTTCCGTTGATGCCTTTCGCGGCGCTCGCCTCCCCACGCGCCCCAACAGCCATCAATTTTCCATCCTTGCTTAACGCCATCGCGCTGCCAAACTCATCGTAAGAGTCGGCATTGGACGCTTTCACGTAGGCAGTCTGTGTCCAGGTTGTGCCCTTTCGCGTGAAGAAGTAGATGGCACCCGTATCCTCGGCCGATTGATTTTTTTGGTCGCCGTTAATGCCTTTCGAGCCGCCGTCCTCTACTTGCGCACCCACGGCCAAGGCGTTGCCGTCGCCGCTCAGTGTTAAACGCGCGCCGAACCAGTCCTCTTTATCGGGGTTCGAGGACTTAATGAAGGCTTGTTGACTCCACGTGTTGCCATCACGAACAAAAACATAAACCGCGCCGCTGGAGTTGTCCTGCGGCTGGTCATCCTGACAGACGTGAGTGGGACCGGCAACGATGCCGGGGGTCATGCAGTCTTCGTCGGCTGCGCCGCCGGCGATCGTATTTCCATCCTGGCTGATGGCGATCGCGTATCCCAACGAATCGCCGTTTTCCGCATTCGACGCTTTCAGGTACGCTGTCTGTGCCCAATTCGTGCCGGTTCGAGTGAATACGTATATTGCACCTGCCCCACGCCGGTTTCGGTCTTGAACTCCATTGATCTCCCGCGCGGAGCTATCTTCATCGTAGGCGCTCGCCGCCAGAGTATTCCCGTCGGCACTCAAACCGACCGAATAACCGAACAGATCGGCCGTGTCGGTATTCGATTGTTTGATGTAAGCCTGCTGCGACCACGTCGTAGCGCTGCGTGTATAGACGTACACGGCACCGGATCCGGGCTGAGAGTTGTCGTTCTGATCGCCGTTGACGCCCTTTGCCCCGCTGTCCTCACCGATTGCGCCGGCAGCCAGCGTGTTGCCATCGGCGCTCAACGCAATCGAGAACCCAAACCGATCACCTTCCGGAAATTGATCGCCCGTTCCCGGCTCGCCCGTATTGGATGCCTTTATGTAGGCCTGCTGAGTCCAGCTCGTGCCAGTTCGAGTGAACACGTAAACGGCGCCCGCCAGTGGAATCGATTTATCATTCTGATCGCCGTTGATTCCTTTCGCTGCGCTGGCTTCGCCTGGGGACGAAACAGCCAAAGTATTTCCGTCCTGGCTCAGTGAGACAACATAGCCGAAATTGTAACTTTGCCCGGGATTCGAAGCCTTGATATAGGCCTGTTGACTCCAAGAACCATTCCGCTGAACGAAGACATAAACCGCACCGGAACTGTAGAGCCCGTTATCGTTCTGATTTCCGTTGATGCCCATGGCGGCGCTGCTTTCGTAAGGAGCGCCGACAGCCAATGTGCTGCCGTCGCCGCTGAGAGCGACGGCATGTCCTTCGAGCGTGCCTCCATTACCGAAGTGATCGCCCATCTCTGTGTTGGAAGCTTTGATGTAGGCGACCTCCTTGAGTTGCGGAGTTGAGCCATTTTGCGCGACTCCGGTTGCTCGAGGGAAAACGATCGCAAGGCCAGCCAGCAGGAGCGAAAAATGTCTACGTCCCATTATTGTTTCGCGCCCGCACCGGGTGGTTCGTAGTTGGGTGTACGAAAGATTTCCTTACCCGTATCGGTCATCACAATGTTCGCTTTTTCGGTCATGTTGATGTAGGGTGCACCACTTTTGACACGGCGGCCGGTGATGGTCAGTTTATCTCCAAATTTCAGCGTATTCTTGTTCCAACCGAAGTTCTTCGTCAGTCCGGTTCTTCCGCCTAGTTCGGCTTGCCAACGCACGACCTGGCCCTTGTCATTCGGTATGTCAAGAACGAGGATCGAATGAGGATCGACCAACTGCACCTCAACAACAGTGCCCGTCATAACGACCGTGTTTTCTTCGTAACGTCCTGCGTCTCCATGGTGGGCGAAAGCCGGGAGTGCGGTGAGTAGCAAAATTAAAGCCCTATATTTCATATAAAACAACAACCTCCTTCAACGGCAATTTATGTCATCACGATTTGTACCTTGTGTCAAACACCACGTCTTTTGCGCTGCCAAAAACCTCCACGCGCGAAAACCGTGACTGCACAAGTCAGACACCTCGGCAAAGCGGGTCGCTGGACTGTTTGGATTTTTCATCCGAAATCCCTACACTGCTATGGTGAAGGGGACCAGACCTTCAGTTTCGCGCCGGATGCGGCCGCGGACAAGCGAACGTCGTAGGTCACGAGGGCTGCGAGTTCTCCACCCAATGAACGAGCGGTCGCAAGATGAATAGCATCGAGAGACCGCATCGAGGCGGGCTTGAGAAGAGCGGCATCTTTGAGAATCCGGCTGTCGACAGGCATCAATCCGATTCGATCAAGAACCTTTTGCCCTCGCCGGAACTGCGGAACGGTAGCATCCGCCCGGCGCAAAGCCCTTGACACTTCCGCCCACGCAAGTTCGCTCGAAACCCGAACCGGCCAGTCGCGCAGAAGCTCAAAGAGAACCTTGCTCTCGGGTTCCGGTACGATGATCTTAAGGATTGCGGACGAATCCAGATAAAGGAACTTGTCATTCACAGGCGTTCCTGGCGAAGCTCGTCGAGCGTCTTGGATGCGCGAGTCGATGGCCGTCCAGAGGGCGGACCTAATTTCAGCAGATCGCCTTGCGGCGGTTTCAACCGCCCCTGCTTGATCAGACGTTCTACCGGTGACTCGTCCTCTCGAAGCGGAACCAAAGCCGCCACAGTTCGGCCCCGCTCGGTAACGCGGAACTTCTCGCCGGCTGCAACGCGCCGAAGATATACACTCAAGTTCTGCCGAAGCTCGCGAACGCCTACACTGTCGGACTTATTCATGTAGCACAGTGTAGCACAATTCGACGGGAAGCCGGACGACCGGAGAGAAATGTCACTGATCTCATATTTCATCGATCGCCTGACGCGGCGCCTCGGCACCGATCTGGACAAACCTGGAGCGGTTCTGTCGCGTACTCGGCGCTTTTGATACGGTCCCGCTCCAGTCACGGCAGAGCAGGTTCGTAACGTTTTCGGTCTGCGCAAATTCGAATGGTACAGGGCAACGGATATTGACAACGCCGCAACTTTTGCAACAAATTTGGCCTTGACTTTGTGCCGAACCGACCTTTGACTTCGTCCCCGGCTGGACTAGTATTCAGCAGCTTAAATCCTTTTACAAATCTCAGAGTGGAATGACTCCAGGCGTAAGGACTCGCCGTCTGCCACAAGGAGGCGTATGTCAATGCGTTCGTATCGGACTTCGTCAAGGCTCGGCGCGCTCGTCGTATTAGGGGTTTTCCTCTTAGCCGGCCTTATTCAAGCTCAAACAATCACCGGATCCATCACGGGAACCGTCGTGGACTCATCAGGTGCAATCGTGCCGGGCAGTAAAGTAACCGTCACAAATGAAGCGACCGGGGCGGAACGAACTCTGATCACCACAGAAAACGGAGTATTCATTTTTACGAACCTCGTACCGACGACGTACTCCGTGAAAATTGAGCAGCCCGGCTTCCGGCCGGTGACGCGAACGGCCCTGACGTTGACCTCAGGCGATCGTTTGGCGCTCGGAAGTATCCAGCTCGAAGTCGGCCAGACCAGTGAAGCCATCTCGGTAACAAGCGAAGTCGCAGCCCTCAATACGGAGAGCGCCGACGTGACCGCGACGCTTGGAACTTCCCAGATCAGCGATCTGGTGGTCAAGGGCCGCGACTTCATGAATCTCGTCAAACTGTTGCCGGGAGTTGCCCAGCAGGGAGGTGGCGACGTTGCGGGAGGCACGTTCGGTGTCCAATCGCCATCGGTCGGCGGAATCCGGGCAGTCTATAACAATTTGACTCTCGATGGGGCCCGCGGCAACGACCCCGGTGGCCCCGCTTTTTTCTCCACCGGCGTCGCCGTAGACGCGCTGAGCGAAATCAAGATCGTGACCAGCGCCTATCTGGCCGAAAGCGGACCCAACCCGGGGGCGAGCATTAAGCTGACCACCAGGTCCGGCACCAAAGACTTTCACGGCAATGTGTATTTGTTTAAGCGAGACAAGAATTTCAATGCCAATGACTTCTTCGTGAACCGGCAAGGACTGGGCGCGTTCCCGTACCGGTTAACGACGACGGGAGCCGCGGTTGGTGGACCGATCTATATTCCTAACAAATTCAACGCCGATCGGAGCAAGCTGTTCTTCTTTTGGAACTCGGAAATCACCCAGAGTTTCCTGCCTGCCGGCGTCACGTTTAACGCACCGGCCTCGGTACTGCAATATCAGGTGCCCACCTTACTGGAGCGCCAGGGCGATTTCTCACAAAGCCTGGATACCAACGGGCAATTGATCGTGATCAAAGACCCGACCACAGGCCGTCCGTTCCTGGACAATAAAATACCGGCGAACCGCATCAACTCCAATGGCCAGAAATTGCTCAGCGTGTTCCCGCTGCCCAATACCACGGACCGCAGTTTGACGGGGGGACTCTACAACTACCAGTTCAAGAATATTCAGGACACTCCCAAGGGATCGCACACGCTCAAATTCGACATTGTGCCGAACTTGAAGGACACGATTTCGGTACGCCTGAAGAAGTGGGAGTCCGATACCAAGAGCTGGACTGGAATCTTCAGTTATACGAACTTCCCCCTCACGTTTTACGATTACGATTTCACCCACGACGACGCGTTGGTCAGTTGGACGCGGGTCATCAATCCGAGAATCGTAAACGAATTCAACATCTCTGCCACCGGCTCCAAGGAAGACGGCACGCCCAGGCCGGGCCGGGAACAGACTTCGGTTTTTCGCCAGACATACGGGATCACATTGGGGCAACTATACCCGGCCTCGAATCCCTACAACCTTCTCCCGCAAATGTCGTTCACGGGTATTCCGAACCCGGTTCTTTTCACCCAGGACCGGCGTGCCCCGATCCAGGCCTCCGAGGAATTCGGGGAGATCATGGATAACCTTAGCTACAATCGAGGGACTCACGCTTACAAGTTCGGTGTTTACTTCCATCACATCTGGACCAACGAAGGTCAACGCGCCAACAATTTCGCGGGGAATATAAGTTTCAACAGGGATGCCAATAATCCCGGCGACACCAATCACCCATACGCAAACGCCATCCTCGGCAACTACCAGTCCTACCAGGAGGCGAGCCGCAGGAACCTGGCCAATGCGGCGGTCTACCTTGCAGAATTCTATTTGCAGGACCAGTGGAAGACGACCAAGAGGCTGACGCTGACTTACGGTGCGCGGTTCAGTTCGCCCACATGGTATCACCTGCAAGGCGACCAGGTTGGATCGGCCCTGGTGTTGCCGAACTATAACTCCGCGAATACACCCAGGCAGTACCTGCCGGCGCTCGTGAACGGCGTTCGTGTGGGGCAGGACCCCGTAACGAAAGCGACGGTGCCGGCTCAAGCGATCGGCGCGTTTGTCCCCGGTACGGGCGACCTGGCGAACGGGGTTGTGACCAACGCAGACGTCTATGCCGGCAAGTACCCGCAGGGCTGGGCGGATCATCCGGAGCTTCAGTTTGCGCCGCGCTTCGGTTTTGCTTATGACCTGTTCGGCAATGGCGAAACAGCGATTCGCGGTGGGTTTGGCGTCGGAAAACACGTGATTGGCGCGGCCGGCGCAGCCATCGAGTTCCAGGGCTTTAACCAGCCATACGTTGTGGTATCCCAGCAGTTCAACGGGAACCTGGACACCCTGCTAAGCACCAGAGGCTATGTTTTCCCAAGCCAGATGGCCTCCTTCAATCGACACCAAAAGGTTCCGCGCGTCTACAATTGGAGCATTGGCGTTCAGCATAGCCTGCCGGCGAAGTTCGTATTGGATGTCGCCTATGTAGGCAACACGAACCGCTGGGTGGAGAGCCAAAGGGATCTCAACACGCTTCCTCCCGGCGCACGTTTCGCACCGGAAAACATCGATCCCACTACCAACCTTGCGCTTCCCGATAGTCTGATCCGGCCGTATCGGGAGTACAGTTTCCTGACCTATTTAACTAATGATGCGACGTCGAACTACCACGCTTTACAGGTTCAGCTAAACCGCCGCTACACCCAATCGTTCCTGATGGGGCTGTCATATACCCTCTCGAAGTCGTACACGACGGAACCCGGCGCCGCCCAGCGGGAGGGGGCCTGCGCCTATAACCCAGGTACAGTCACCAATGCCAATCAATCGACCACCTGTTTTGTCAACCCGTACGTGCCGACGAAGCAATGGTTAGGAGGGCCGCAATACTTCGATCAGACGCATGTCCTGGTAGGCAACTATCAGTGGACTCTGCCCAGGGCGAGCAGACTACTGCCCAATCCACTGGTCAAGGGTGCGTTGGACAACTGGGAACTCTCGGGAATCTACACCTTTGCGACCGGACAACCAATGTCCGTCACAGCGACAAGTTCCGTATTAGGGGATATTAGTGGTTCGAATATCCTGGCGCGTCCGGATTGCGTCGCGGGTGTGGATCCGAACAGCGGGCCTAAGACCTTTGCGCAATGGTTCAATCCCGCGGCGTTCGCGATGCCCGCGAAGGGGACATTTGGGACTTGCGGGCCGAACAACTTCCGCGGCCCGGGCATCAACAACTGGGACATGACCCTCATTAAGAAAATTCCGCTGGGCGAGTCGCGCAGTATGCGTCTGCGCGTGGAGGCGTACAACGTCTTCAACCATACGCAGTTCAATGCGATCAATACGGCGGCGCGCTTTGACGGCGCGGGCAACCAGATCAATCCCCAATTCGGTCAAGCCATCGGCGCGCGCCAACCGCGGGTTCTTCAGTTAGGAGCGTCCATCTACTTCTAATATGCTGATGCGAATCTCAAAGTTGCTGGTTATCGTGAGCCTGGCGCTGCCGGCGCTCTACGCACAAAACGACTGGCCGTCCTACGGGCATGATCCCGGCGGCCAGCGCTATTCGCCACTGAAACAGATCAACGCGACGAATGTAAGCAAGCTGGTTCCGGCCTGGAGCCTCCAGATGCGGAAAGAGGGTGTGCCGTTCCGGCTGAGCCAGTCGATTCCGCTTATGGTGAACGGCGTCCTGTATCTGGGGTGGCCGTATAACCATGTCGCTGCGATCGAGCCCGAGACCGGCAGGATCCTGTGGAAATTTACGGGGAACACGAAAGTCCGCACGACACTCGGATCCATGCGAAGCCTGGCTTACTTTCCGGGTGACAGGCAGACGTCCCCACAGATTCTATTTGGTACTGAGGATGGCGAGCTTTATTCGCTCAACGCCAGGACCGGCAAACTCAATCCCGATTTCGGCAATGAAGGAATCGTCAACCTCAAGACGCCGGAAATTATGAACGGCTTTACGAATTTCCAGTATGGAATCACGTCGGCGCCGTTCATCTATAAGAATCTGGCGATCACCGGCGCCCACGTTGTGGACGAAACGGGATCCAAAGGGCCGGCGGGCGACGTGCGCGCCTGGGATGTGCACACCGGGAAACTCGTCTGGACCTTCCACACCGTGCCACGGCCCGGCGAGATGGGCCATGAGGTCTGGCTCGGTGACGCCTGGAAGAAAATGTCCGGAGCCAACGTGTGGAGCTTTTTCAGCGCGGATGCGGCTCGTGGAATTATCTACCTGCCGCTGGGCTCGGTCAACAACGACTACTACGGCGTGGATCGTCCGGGTCCGAATCTGTTCGCCAATTCCATCGTGGCGCTAGACGCGGAAACCGGGCGGATGAAGTGGTATTTCCAAGCCGTCCATCATGACCTCTGGGATTACGATATGCCGGTTCCGCCCATGCTCTTCGATGTGGTGCGGGATGGCAAAAGAATTCCTGCGGTCGGAGCGATGACAAAGAATACGCTACTGTTCATGTTCGACCGTGTGACCGGCGAACCGCTCTACCCGATCGAGGAGCGTCCGGTTCCCAAAGGCGATGTTCCTGGCGAATGGTATTCGCCGACGCAACCCTTTCCTGTGAAGCCGCCGCCGTTGGTGCGGATGAGTTTCAAATATCCGGATGACCTTGCGCAGGTCACACCGGAACACACCGCCGCGTGCCGCGAGCTACTCGAAAACGTCGGCGGCGGGCGCAACCGCGGACCCTTCACGCCCTATTCGGTGGAGGGAGCGCTGGTGATGCCGTACATATTGGGCGGCGCGACGTGGAGCGGCGGGGCGTTTGACCCAACGCTCGGATACTACATCATCAATACGACGGATTCCGGCGAGATGGGCATCATCCGGCCGCAGGATTCCGACCCCAATGCTCCTGCCGAGTCTCCCCGGTTATTCGGACGTCCTGCTTCCAGAGTGGGTGCGAGAGACGGTGGTTCCCTGTCGGTGAAGGGTTGGCCGTGCTGGGCGCCGCCTTGGGGCAGGCTGACAGCGATCAATGTGAACACGGGCGATATCGCCTGGCAAATCCCCTTTGGAACGATGGAGGGAGTCTCTGCCGGGGTCAAGACTGGTGGTTCCAGCCTGGGCGGTGGCCCGATGACGACGGCGGGAGGGCTCACGTTTATTGGAGCCGCGCTGGACAGCATGCTCCGCGCCTTCGACACAAAGACGGGGGAAGAATTGTGGAGCGTGAAAACGGCGGAGGTGGCTCACGCCAATCCCATTTCCTATATGGGCAAGGATGGTAAGCAGTATATTGCCATTGCGGCAGGGTCCACGTTCCTCACGTACCGGCTGCCATGAAGAAAATGTATTGGCTGCTTCTGTTCGTTACGCTACCCGCGTATTCAGCAGATTTCGCCAAGTCCATCCAGCCATTCTTTGCCAGGAACTGTTACTCCTGCCACAACGCCAGACTAAAAACAGGCGGCTTGAATCTCGAGGCGTACATCAACGCCGCATCGATCGCCCAGGAGCCCGAAACGTTTGAAAAAATTCTGCAGAGGCTCAGGGCGGATGAAATGCCGCCGAAAACCGTGCCGCGTCCGGACGCGGATGAACTTAAGCTCGCTACGGATGGGATTCGCGAAGAACTCGACCGGGCCTACCAGGCGGCGAAGCCGGCTTTACCGCGCGTCCTGGCCCGCCGGCTGAACCGGACCGAATACAACAATACGGTGCGCG
>QHWY01000051.1 GCA_003223875.1 Acidobacteriota bacterium
GAGACCTTCACGCACCTTTTCGCCGACCTGGAGGAAATCGAGCGTACCAAAGGTAACGAAGATCAGCATGATGCCGATCGAAAATCCCCAGTCCCCGACACGGTTCACCACAAACGCTTTCTTCGCTGCGTCGCCGGCGCTCTCCTTGTGAAAGTAGTATCCGATCAGCAAGTACGAACACAAACCCACGCCTTCCCACCCGACAAACATCATCAAGTAGTTATTGCCCAGAACCAGCGTGAGCATCGAGAACATGAAGAGGTTCAAATATGCAAAGAAGCGGTAAAAGCCGTCCTCTTCGTGCATGTAGCCGGTGGAGTAAACGTGAATCAGGAATCCGATGCCGGTTACCACAAGAATCATTACGGAAGAAAGCGGGTCGAGCAGAAATGCCCAGTCGCCAGAGGTCCTTCCGACGTATGCGCCGGGCCCGCGTTAATCCATTCGTACAACCGAACCGTGTGCGACCGATGCGCGGAATCGAGCTGAAGAAGCTGGTAGACAGCGCCGGCCGAGAAAACGAACGAAATGAAAACCAGCGTACAGGCAGTGACTGCCACCATTGTCTTCGACATGCGCTTGCCGAATAGACCGTTGATGACGAACCCGGCAGCCGGAAAGAGTGGAATCAGCCAAATAAGATCTAGAAAGTTCATTGATTAGTCCAGGAATCGGCATTCCCCTCCTCGCAGAGGAGGGGTGGATGCGCCGCAGGCGCAGACGGGGTGGTCAGATCGGCGAAATGTTTCGGCCAAACTGACCACCCCGGCGCGTCAGCCTTGCGGCTGTCGCGCCACCCCTCCTCTGCGAGGAGGGGAATGTGTGCTTATTCATAATCCAAGCTCCCTACCACTTCATCAGATCGATCTCGTTGATGTTCATCGTCTCTTTGTTCTTGAACATCGCGATCACGATCCCGAGACCGACAGCGGCTTCTGCAGCGGCCACGGTAATCACGAAAATGGCGAAGACCTGGCCTGTCACCTGCTGCAACCGATTTGAGAACGCGATCAGGTTGATATTCACGGCGTTCATCATCAACTCGATCGACATCAGGATGATCATGATGTTCCGGCGGGTCAGAACACCGATGACTCCGATCGTGAACAGTGCCGCGCCGAGCAATAAATAATGAAAGGTCGTTACCATGAGCCGTTATTCTTCCGCTGGTGTTCGTTTCTTCGATAACACGACCGCACCGACAATTGCCACCAACAGCAGAATCGACGCGATTTCGAATGGCAGTAAATACGAAGTGTAAAGGGCCGTCCCGACCTGCTCGGAATTCCCGCCGGCCGCGGCAGCCGCCGGTGGCACGACGGCAGGAAGAACCAATGAATCCCTTCCCCGGTAGAGACCGTACGCGATTTCTACGATCAGAATCGCCGAAGTAATCAGCGCAATCGTCCACTGCTTGTTGTACTGGCGCTCGTGAACCGACCGTTCGACGGCAATCAACATGATCACAAACACGAACAACACCAGTATGCCGCCGACGTATACGATGACCTGCACGCCAGCAACAAACTCGGCGTGCAACGTCAGAAAAATTCCGGCGACGGCGAACAGCGTCGCGCCTAGGAAAGCGGCGCTGTGGACCACGTTGTGGCGCGTGATCACCAGAATCCCTGAAATAACCGCGATCGCCCCGAAGGTATAAAAGAGGATGAGTTCCAACATGAGTTATTTCGTGTACACGACCGGCTGATTACCTTCCTCGAGCTTCTGCCGGTCCCATTTCATATCGCGGCGGTCGTACAAGCCCAATTCGAAATCCTGCGTCAGTTCAAGCGCCGGAGTCGGACAGGCATCTTCGCAGAGGCCGCAGAACATGCAGCGGGAAATATCGAACGTATATTCTGTCAACGCCTTCTTCCCGTGCGCATCACGCTCCCAGCCGACTTCGATGCAATGTTCCGGGCATGCCAGAGCGCACAGGTTACACGCGATACACAGGGTCTCACCTGTTTCGGGATCGTTGTTCAGGCGCGGCGCCCCGCGGAATCGCTCGGCAATCTTCGGCCGGACCTTGGGATATTGCTCGGTGTAATTCAAGGACGGGCGTTGATATGAGAACGTGAGGAACAACCCGCGGATCAGGTCGACCAAAAAAATCTTTTTAAGAAGCGTTAAGTTTGGCCGTCGGACTTTCATCGCATCACCCCTTCAACAATAGTACCAGTACCGCTGTCACGATGACGTTGGCCATGGCCAAGGGCAGAAGCCATTGCCAGCCCACCTTCATCAACTGGTCATACCGATATCGAGGCCAGGTCCAGCGGAACCACAGATATGCGTAAATGAAAACAACCACTTTAGCGGCAAACCAGAACAAAGGAGCAAGTGGAATCGCATCCAGGAAATCGAGTATGTGCACGTTCGGGAATGGCCGCAGCCACCCTCCCCAAAACAGCGTCACGGCCATGCACGAAACGACGATCATGCTGGCATATTCGGCAATGAAGTAGATCGAAAATCGGAACCCGCTGTATTCGGTGTGGAAACCCGCAACCAATTCCGATTCGGCTTCCGGTAGGTCGAACGGCGCCCGGTTTGTTTCGGCAATGCCGCACGCAAAAAAAAGAATGAAGCCGAGCGGTTGCAGAAACACATACCAATAACCGGCGGCCTTTTGGGCTTCGACGATTTTGACCAGACTCAAACTGCCGGCGAGGATCAATACGCCGATGATGGAAAAGCCAAGAGCGACTTCGTAGCTCACCATCTGCGCTGCAGATCGCAAGGCTCCAAGCAAAGGATACTTGCTGTTCGAGGCCCAGCCACCAAGAATGATCCCAAGGATGCTGACCGAAGAAATGGAGAGTACATACAGAACGCCGATGTTGAGATCGGTAATGACATAGCCGACCTTGTGGCCCATGATCGTAAAAGCGTCCGCCGGACCGAACGGAATGACCGCAAACACGATGAATGCGGGAACCAGCGAGATAACCGGCGCCAACGTAAAGATCCACTTATCGGCTCCGGCCGGAACGATGTCTTCTTTCAGCATGAGCTTTATTCCGTCCGCAAGCGGTTGGAGGATGCCGTAAGGGCCGACCCTCATCGGACCAAGCCGGACCTGAATCCAAGCCGCGACTTTTCGTTCCGCCAATGTTAGAAGCGCAACAACGCCGGCGACAACGTTGAAGACGATGAATATCTTGATGAACGGAATAAGGATGTAATCGATGGCAAAGTCCATTATCGGTCTATTTCACCCAACACGATGTCGAGGGTGCCAATGATGGCGACGACATCCGCAACCATATGTCCGGCCACCATTCTTTTCAGCGACTGTAGATTCACGAATGACGGCGGTCGCACACGCGTCCGATATGCCTGCGTACTGCCATCGCTGACGATGTAATAACCCAGTTCGCCCTTGGGCGCTTCAATCGAATGATAGATGTCGCCGATTGGCGGCTTGATGATCTTCGACATCTTCGCCATCAGAGGTCCATCAGGAATTTTCTCGACAGCCTGACCGACGATGCGAGCCGACTGCCGCATCTCTTCGAGCCGAACCATATATCGGTCATATGTGTCGCCGTGCTCGCCGACCGGAATGTCGAACTGGAAATCCGAATATACGGCATAGGGTTTCGCTTTACGAAGATCCCATTCGACACCTGAACCACGCAATGAAGGTCCGCTCAGGCCCATGTCGATCGCGTCCTTTGCCGATATCACTCCAACGCCGCGCGTACGGCCGATCCAGATGCGGTTTTCCGTCAACAGCGTTTCGTACTCGTCAGCTTTCTTCGGAAAATCTTTGACGAATGCCCGCACTTGATCCTGAAAACCCTCATAGATTTCATATTGCGTACCGCCGATTCGAAACATGTGCGTCGTCAGGCGCGCCCCGCAGTAGTTCTCGAAAATCTTCAGGATTTCCTCGCGCTCGCGGAAGCAATAGAGAAAGACGGTGACTGCGCCCAGATCGATGGCGTGAGTGCCCAGCCAAAGCAGATGGCTCGAAATACGATTCAACTCGGTCATGATCACGCGGATGTACTGCGCGCGAGGCGGCGCCGTGACACTGAGCAGTTTCTCTACGGCTTCACAATAGCCGAGGCAGTTGGACACCGCCGCGATGTAATCCATCCGATCGAGAGTGGGAACGAACTGGCCGTACGTCTGCGCTTCGCCAAGCTTCTCCACACCGCGATGCAAATACCCGATCACACACTCCGCGTCGATGACACGTTCGCCATCCAGCTTGAGTTTCACTTGAAGCACTCCATGTGTGGACGGGTGCTGGGGACCCATGCTGACGGTTATTTCACTCGCATCAAATAATGTTTGTTCTTCTTTGGTCGACATAACGTATCAATCGCGTATTAATCGCTCGGTGTGATGTAGCCCTCATCCTCGTGCCGCGCTTCACCCACGTAATATTTCTGTCCGGAATCAATACCCAGGTGCTTTCGCACCCACTCCACGTCCTGCAGCCGGATGTTGTAATCCTTGCGCAGCGGATAACCGACCCAGTCCTCGGGGAGCAGGATGCGCTTGAGGTTCGGATGATTGATGTACTGGACACCGAACATGTCGTAGACCTCGCGCTCGAGCCAATCCGCCGTTGTCCAGACGCTCGCTACGCTTTCGATCGGTTCCCATTCCTTGATCCGCGTCTTCACACGAACCTGCTCGTTCTTCGCGTGCGAATAAAGAATGTAGACGATTTCGAACTCTTCCGTTTTGGGCCAGTGGACCGCGGTCTCATCGACAAGATAGTTAAAAGGCACAATCTCGTTATCGCGAAGAAACGTCATGATCTCCGCGATCCTATCCTTCTTCACCTCGATCTGATTTTGGCCGAGAAAGCTATACGACTTGACGAACTCGCCACCAAATTTTTCCTTGATCGCATCCACTAAGGGACTCGACCAGGGCTCCTGCTGCGGACCTTTTGGCTTCGGCGGAGCGGCCGGCGCCGCGGGCTTGGCACCCGGCGGGGGCGGCGGCGGTTTTGGAACGGCGGCCTTGGCTTCACCCGGAGGGGCCGCAGACTTCTGTGGTTCAGCCGGTTTTTCAGGCTGCTGGCTATCTTTCTGTTCGTCCGCCATCTAAGTTCTCGGAAGGACTATATTTTCAAAAGGACGCCGTTGCACAAAGACGTGGATTCAACCACATCGATAGAACAAGTGTCAACGCTCACTCGCAACAGAAGATAGTAGCATGGGGAAGCGGAGGGGGCGCACACCTGAACTCCCATTATTGAGTTCGGGAGTTCAGGTGTGCGCCCCCCTCCCCCCCGCCACGTGCCGGTTGTAGAGCTTTTCGACGGTATCGAGCGTGTCGATCTCGGAAAGGGTCTTGTCCTGGCGGATGCGGAGGATGCGAGGAAAGCGTAAGGCGTACCCGCTGGCATGGCGATCGCTCTTTTGAATCCCATTGAACGCGACCTCGAGAATGACGGCCGGTTCGACGAGGCGGAAGCGGCCGTAATCCTGAAGCGTGTGCTGTTTGAAAAACTCGGTCATGTCTGCGATCTCACGATCCGTCAAGCCGGAATAGGCCTTGCCGATATTCAGTAATTTGCCATCGTGGTGGACGGCGAAAGTATAGTCCGAAAGCACATCCCGCCTCCGCCCATGACCAAATTCCACGCCCGTGACCACAACATCGAGTGTCGCGAGCGCCTTTTTCCATTTCAACCAGCTCATACCCCGCTTGCCGGGCAGGTACAGAGAACCGGCATCCTTCAACATCAGCCCTTCGTTGCGGCGCAGCGCTGCCTGCTCGAAGAAAGGTTCCAGTTGAATGCGCTCTTCGAGAAGCATGAAAGGAGCGACGCGGAGCGGCGCGGGCCATTGGATACTTTCGATCACTTTCTTACGTTCCAGAAGAGGCTCGTCCATCAAATTGCGTCCTTCCAACGTCAGGATGTCGAAGATCATTAGCGAAACTGGAATCTCTCCAATAAGCGCCGCAGGAGGCCGCTTCCGGCCCAAACGCTTCTGAAGAAGCGCGAATGGCAGAACCTGATTTTCTTTGAAGGCAACAATCTCACCGTCAACGATCAACGACCGGGCATGGAGAGCCGGAACCGCCTCGACAATCTCCGGAAATTGGTGCGATACGTCGTCCAACGTCCGCGAATATAGTGCGGCGCGCCCTTCGCCCAAGTGGAGCTGGCCGCGAATGCCGTCGTATTTGTCTTCGATATAGAACGCGCGGGGAAAGGTGGCGAAGATCTCGTCCTCCGTGTCAGCCGCAGTTGCGAGCATGAATTTCACCGGCCGGAAGAGTCCGAGAGCAATTTTGTCGAGCTCGCCTCGTTTGGAGAGCACGGCCGTCTCGCCGATGTCTCCGAGAACCATATTTGCGCGCCGGACCGCATCAATCGGGCGATCGAAGGCGCGAGCGATCGCTTCCTCGACAGTGTTTTCCTTGAGCCCGATGCGGAGGTCGCCTGTAACGATCTTGATGACGTATTTCGCTTCGGCGGGAGCCAGGGAGCGCAGGAGATCCAGGACTGCGGGCATTTTATTGGAAGCGCCGGAAAGTTTGACGAGATCGGAGAATTTGGATTGGATGGTTGCGGGATTGGGACCCTCAGCTTTAATTGAGGCTTCGCCCTGACGGGCTCGGGCTTCGCAACGGCCTCTCCCAGATGGAAAGGCAAGGAGGCGTTCGGCCATTTCGCCGAGATCGCCGCGATCGAGATAGATCTGGTGGATATCTTCGTCAGAAGCGCCGGACAGGCCCTGTACGGCATTCACGAGGGCAGACCAGCCGACATTGAGAGTCCGCGCATCGGTCAGGGCAAAGGGACGGCCCGTGAAGAAAACGGCCGCTGCGCGCAGATCGTCTTCCTCAAGTGCGCGGAAGTAATCGGCCAGAAAGGCGATCTTCTTCAGCTTCGAGCTGGTGCCGGCGATGGCTTCGGCGGTTTCGGCGAATCGATGCATCTCATCTTTTAGTTTGCACCAAAACCTTGAAACGTTCGCCCATGCTTCCAGGAAGGATGAGATTTTTAACCTTTACCAATCGCGCCATGGATGCGGCGTCACCGGCATTTGCGAGCTTTGCGATCTCATCCAGGATGCCCAAACCGATGAGGTAATCCATCTGAGTCGTAAAGCGGACTGTTTCGAGCGAAGCGTCGGTCCCTTCCTCGATCAGGTCGGAGAAATTGACGTGTGCCGTAATATCCTGCTCACCGATTCGGAGATAGGGATCCTCGACCGCCTGATGATGCCAATAGCACATCAGCGTTCCACGCGGCTGGGCGTAGAACTCATCGCGCAGGTAGCCGTAATCGATCGCCAGATGGTAACCGCGGTCGAGTGATGCGGCGATTTGGCGAATCCAATGACGCGCCTCCAAATTGATATCGGCAATGTGACCCTCACCGAGCGGCGCGTTGATCTGTTCTTGCAACTCGCCTTCGATCTCTGCAAAATCCGCATCAACGTAAATCTCTTTCAACACGCCAGCACGGCGCACCACTCGATGTACAGGTAACGCATCAAAGAACTCGTTGGAGAAGATGCAGCCAGTAAGTCCTATTGGAAGCTCGTCGACCCACTCGACGTCGTGATTTTTCAGCAATTGTTCCTGTCGAGCGCGCATCGCGGGACTCCGCTCCAGAATCAAGTAAGGAAGCCGGCAGTGTTGGAGAATGTCGCGGGCGAGCAATCCTTTGCCTGCGCCCAATTCCACGAGCGTGAAGGCATCAAAGTCTGCCGCCCATTCCGAAAATTGCTTAGCGAGAAGGTATCCGAAGATCGGATCCAGATCGGCCGAGGTGTAGAAGTCACCCTGCATCCCGATTGGATCGCGCGGCGAAGCGTAATAAAAGCGAAGGACCTCTTCCATGTAATCCCTGAATGAAAGAGGTCCTTGTTTTCGGATGCGTTTTCGAAGTTCGCTGACGATGTCTGCCAATTAGATCTTCATTCCGATCCGTTCCATTTCGTCTCTTGCCGCCTGCGAAATGCGAAGATCGTTTTTCACGTCATCGAGGCGGACTTCAGTTGGTTTCTTGGCGATGGTCATCCGGTCGATCTTGTCCTGAAGACGCATCAGGCCATACAGCAGGGCCTCCGGACGCGGTGGGCATCCCGGGACGTAGACGTCGACAGGAACGACATGATCGACGCCCTGCAGAACGGAGTATGTATCGAATGGACCGCCCACATTCGAGCAAGCGCCCATCGAAATCACCCACTTGGGATCCGGCATCTGGTCGTAAACGCGGCGAACGATCGGCGCCATCTTGAGCGTCACGGTACCGGCAACAATCATGAGGTCCGACTGCCGAGGGCTTGGACGAAAGATCCCTGCTCCAAACCGGTCCATATCAAACCGCGAAGCGCCCGTTGCCATCATCTCGATGGCGCAGCAGGCCAGGCCGAACGTCATTGGCCACAATGCCGACTTTCGCGCCCAATTGAATACGAAATCCACGGTCGTGGTGATGATGTTTTTTTCAAAACGGTCTTCAATCCATGCAGGCATGAGTTCAAATCTCCTCTTCGTTTAGCGTCGGGCCCACCGGCCAGCCGTAGTTGGTACACCGCCTTTGGCGGCCTCATTGATTGGCATTGGCCGGTCCCCCCACGCCTAAGCCCAGTCCAAGGCGCCCTTCTTAATAATCCACACGTACCCAACGATTAATATGCCGAGAAACACCAGCATCTCGACAAGTCCGAACAAAGCGAGCTGCTTATAGATGATCGCCCAGGGAAAAAGAAAAACGGTCTCGACGTCGAAGATAACGAAGAGAATCGCCACGACATAATACCGTATTGCGTACCGTTGACGCGCATCGGAGTCCGGATCGACACCGCACTCGTATGGCATGAGTTTGTCACGGCCGCCGGTATGTGGCCTCACTAATTTCGCCACGAGCAGCGTCACCAGCGGAAACGCAAACGCCAGCCCAATGAAAAGTAAAATGGGTATGTATCCAACCAATGACGTGTTCATCCCTCAGGTCTCTCCACAGCCTAATGATGATTGACCCAGGACATCCATCGCATGCGACAGAATCGGGCGTACAGCCGTTAGACATTCTCGCACGCCTTTCACGCTTCCGGGCAAGTTGATTATCAATGTGGACCGCCGAATGCCGGAAACCGCTCTCGATAGCGCCGCTCGAGGCGTGGCTTTCAAGCTCTCCAGCCGCATCATTTCCGCAATTCCGGGAACGTTTCTGTCGATAACCGCCAGCGTCGCCTCAGGAGTAACGTCGCGCGGAGAGAGGCCCGTACCACCGGAGGTAACCACCAGCCGGAAGTCTTCCTCGCTTGCTCGCCGGAGCCGGGATTCTATGGCCCCCCGCTCGTCGGGCAAAATCTCGATTCCGGCGACGTCGAATCCCGCTTCGGTCAGGATACGCCTGGCCTCCGGTCCGGAAAGATCTTCGCGCTTCCCAGCCGCTGCCGTGTCGCTAATGGTAAGGACTAATGCTTTGCCGAGACTCATCCTGCTGTAGCGGCGGTCTATGACCGCCGGCGATCTCCCATTGATGGACTTTCGGCGGTCACAGACCGCCGCTACAGTCAACGATATCAGATCTGGCGAATCCAGTGTCCGCTTTTCCCGCCGCTCTTTTCGAGCAGGCGCAAAGGGCCGATCGAAATGCCCTTCTCCACCGCTTTACACATATCGTACAGCGTGAGAGCAGCTACGGATGCCGCTGTCATCGCCTCCATTTCAACTCCAGTTTCGGCTTTCGTTCGGGCCGTAGCTTCGATTCGCGCTCCCGAATCGATCACTTCAATGGAAATGTCAAGGTGCGTGAGCGGCAATGGATGGCAAAGCGGAATCAATTCCGAAGTTTTCTTGCCGCCCTGGATGCCCGCGATTCTCGCCACCTCCAATGGATCGCCCTTGGGCATTGCCCGATCGCGGAGCAACTTCACGGTGGCGGCGGACATCTCCACGAAAATCTCCGCTCGAGCCGTCCGGAGGGTTTCGCTCTTCTCGGTCACGTCGACCATGCGGGCACGGCCTTCTTTATCGATGTGAGTCAATTTTCGGGAGGCCATGCTTACTCCATCAGGAGGAATTGGGCATTCTCGCCGGCTTCCAAAGTTCCGGACCGCCGAGGAATCATGATCAATGCATTCGCTCGCGAAAGACCCACGAGATCCGATGAACCCTTCCACGGCGCCGTACGAATCCAATACTGACCCGCATCGAATCTTACCAATGCAGGAACGAGCGCGGCTCGTTCGGGATCGCATTTTGCAGGAGTTTCCAGTTTTGCGTCGAGAATCTTTGGAGCCGTGTTGTCCGCTTTGAGCAAGAACAGAATCAAAGGCCGGACGAACATATGAAACGCAACCATAGTCGAGATCGGATTCCCCGGAAGGCCGAAAACATAGGTCTGTCCGCGGTGGCCGAACACTGTCGGTTTCCCGGGTTTCATGGCGATTTTGTCAAATAAGATTTCCACGCCAAACTCCGCAAAAGCTTTCGCGACCAGATCGTATTTGCCCATGGACACGCCGCCGGACACGATCAGAATGTCGTGCTCCAATCCTTGGCGAATCTTATGGCGCAGGTCGTCCAGATTATCTCGCGCGATGCCGAGCGGGAGGGGGCGGGCGCCGGCTTCCTCTACCTGCGCGCAGATCGTGTAGCTGTTGCTATTCCGGATCTGATCCGGCTTCGGGGTCTCCTCGACTTCGACCAACTCGTCGCCGGTTGCAATGACGGCGACATTCGGCTTTGAAGAAACCAATACGGTCGACTTGCCGGTTCCTGCCAAAAGACCGAGATCGGCTAACCCAATCGGCCGGCCGGGCCGCAGAATCAATTCGCCTTGACGCGCCTCAGCGCCGCGGCGCAGCAAGCCTTCGTTTTCTTGGGTCGCTTTCAAAATGCGGACGGAGCTGGGCGAAATGCGCTCCGTATTTTCCACCATCACGACGGCATTGGCACCCGCGGGCAAAGGCGCGCCCGTCATGATCTCGCAGCATTGACCATGCTCGACAGTCACATCGGCTGCCCGGCCGGCCCGCGATTCCCCTACGACGGAGAGAACGGCAGGAATCGGCTTCAAATCTTCGAAGCGAACGGCAAAGCCGTCGCGAATCGCTTTATCAAAGGGCGGCGAGTCGGCATCGGACAAAACGTTTTCGCGAAGAATACGGCGCACGGCATCCCTGAGCGGTACAATTTCGGCCAGCATCCGATCCGGGCGGTCCTTCACCTTCGCGACGGACATCACGATTTCAAGCCCGCGCTCAATCGGAAGCATTCTCGAATGCTTCTCCGGATTCCGAGGAATGAAAGATGAGGTCGTGATGATAGAGTCTCATGTTGATCGGCCAGCGATACTCGAGCTCTAGAGTGAATGCCGGGCCGCGGCGCGTGATATGGATGTCGCGCGGCTGCACTGGAATACCAAGTTCGTTGGCCTTCTGAACAACGTTGGTACGCAACATCTCCGGTGTCTTTCTGTTGGTTACGGCGTACTTTACTTCCTGCCGGATATAGTCGTTGAATTGAAACGCAGCGAAATAGGCGGGAACATATTGTGATCCTGCGAAAAGAATGGCAACCAGGACCAGCAAGATGAAGATCTGTCTGCCGCTCAGTCCATACATGGTGCAGAATTATAGCAAAACGAAAGTGAGGTCCGTGTGAACCGCATTCATACCTCTCTGGAGGAACTCGATCCCCAAGTCCATGCTGCGATCAAAAACGAGGAACGGCGCCAGTCCAAAGGACTGGAGCTGATCGCCTCGGAAAATTTCACCTATCGCGCCGTACTCGAAGCGACGGGTTCCGTATTCACGAATAAGTACGCCGAGGGATACCCAGGCCGCCGCTACTACGGCGGATGCGAGTTTGTCGATGTCGTCGAAAACCTTGCAATCGAGCGCGCCAAAAAACTCTTTGGCGCCGAACACGTCAATGTGCAACCGCATTCGGGCAGCCAGGCAAACATGGCCGTATATTTGACGGTCTTAAAACCGGGCGACACGGTCCTCGGCATGAATCTTTCGCACGGAGGCCATCTGACGCACGGCCATCCACTCAATTTTTCCGGCAAATACTATCGCATCGTGCCATACGGAGTGCGCAAGGATTCTGAAGTGATCGATTATGACGAACTGGCCCGTCTCGCTCGCGAACACAAGCCGAAATTGATCATCGTGGGCGCCAGCGCCTATCCCCGCACGATCGACTTCGATCGCATCTCGAAAGCGGCCAAGGAGAACGGCGCGCTGATGATGGTCGACATCGCCCACATTGCTGGCCTCATCGCTGCAGGCGTCCATCCGTCGCCTGTGCCCTACGCCGAATTCGTAACCAGCACGACGCACAAAACGTTGCGCGGACCGCGAAGCGGCCTTGTGATGTGCCGGGAGCAGTTCGCGAAAGATCTGAATCGGTCGGTGTTTCCTGAAATGCAAGGCGGTCCCTTGGTACACGTGATTGCCGCTAAGGCCGTCTGCTTCAAAGAAGCAGCGACCGAGGAATTCGGAAATTACATCCGTCAGGTGGTGCGAAATGCAAAAACGCTCGCGGCCAGAATTGCCTCACGAAATTTCCGCATCGTCTCGGGGGGCACGGATACGCATCTCATGCTTCTCGATGTATTTTCGAAAGGAATTAACGGCCAACAAGCAGAGCAGGCGCTGGACAAGGCCGGCATCACGGTAAACAAAAACGCCATTCCATTCGATCAAAATCCGCCGCTAACGCCGAGCGGAATCCGCATCGGCACCCCGGCTCTCACCACGCGCGGAATGAAAGAAGCGGAAATGGAAGCCATCGGCGATTGGATTGTGGACGTGCTGGATCATATTGGGGACGAAACCGTGCAGAAGCGCGTTCGGCGGGAAGTGGAAACATTGTGCGAAAGATTCCCGTTGTATTAGCCAAAGCTATTGTAAATTCCAAGATTGAAAGTTGTTTCATCCGAAAAATTTCCCATGAAACAATTTCCAATCTTGGAATTTACAATACTTCGTGCCTTTTTGTGGCTAATTCCCTACTGCTTCGAATTCGGATTTGACAGCTTCTTGTAGTACTCCTCGACCAGCTTCTGGTAGCCCTGAGGAATTTCGTCTTCCTGCGCCGAGCGAATGTTTTCCTTCGCCAACAAAAGCTGCAGGCTGCGGCTCAACTCCAACTCGATACCGCGCAGAGGATCCAAAATCTGCTGCGCCATTTTCTCGATAGCCTGAGGATTGCCGCCGGCTCTGGAATTTTGAATCAGACCCTGGAGGGCGCCGGCAACCTGCTCCAACTCTCTTGAAACGGGGTCGTTTCGGCCCAGGCCGTTCTGGATCTCGCGAATTTCGTTCAGCCGCTGCTGGAACTCGCGCTGCCACTGCCGCGGATCATAAGAGCCAGGCCCAGTAGCGTCGCCGCCGTTGTACACGGGGCCGCCTGGAAGTCCACCTTGTGGATTCCGAGTATCCCCCTGTTGGCCGCCACCCTGCGCCTGGCCTTGCTGACCTTGTTGACCCTGCTGACCTTGTTGACCCTGCTGGCCTTGTTGACCCTGCTGGCCTTGTTGACCCTGCTGGCCTTGTTGGCCTTGTTGCCCTTGCTGGCCCTGTTGACCCTGCTGCTGGCCTTGTTGACCACGTTGACCTTGCTGACCCTGCTGCCCCTGCTGACCCGGTTGATTCTGCAAAGACTGCAAACGACGCTGCATGGACTCTGCTCTCTGAAGCGTCTCGCTCAATTGGTTCAGCGCATTCTGCTGCTTTTTCTCTTCAGAGTTGTTGGCGGCCGAGGCGGCTTGGCCGATTTGCTTTTGAACGTCGTCGAGACCTTTCTCGATCGCGCGTTCATTTTGAGCGGCATAACCGAAATAGCCATTCTGCGGAGTGGCGTTTTCGAGAATTTGGTGGCCCTGCTCGATCCGATTCTGGAGCTGTTGTCCTTTGATTGTGTTGGTTGCAGCACGCGCTTTATTCGCGGCTTCTCGGTTT
Source organism: Acidobacteriota bacterium (assembly GCA_003223875.1). Classification (GTDB taxonomy): domain Bacteria; phylum Acidobacteriota; class Terriglobia; order 20CM-2-55-15; family 20CM-2-55-15; genus 20CM-2-55-15. Next base: position 13,920 of record QHWY01000051.1, read on the forward strand.
TCCTGGCTGTTGCTGAGGGACTCCAGCTCATTGGTCATCGACTTCAGTTCTGAGCCGACGCCATCCTTCTGCTGATTGATTTCTTGAGCCCGGCGGTGAGCGTCTCCGGCCGCGCCGGGTTTATTCGCGAGCTGTTGCGTTTCGTCGGCGATCTTGCTCTGCTGCTCCTTCAGTTTCTTGGCCTGTTCTTGCAGCTTCGCCAGCCGGTCGTCCATGCTGCCACCGCGGCCCTGATTCAGCAGCCGCTGCGCGCGATTGAGCTGTTCAAGAGCTTGTTGTGCCGCCTGTTCTTGTTGTTGGCTGTTGCCGCCTTGAGCTTGCTGCTGCATGTTGCGTGCGGCCTGTTGCAAAGCGCGGCTGACATCGGCCATCTGCCGGTCGTTGTTTTCACGCGAGAGTTTGTCGAGCTGACGAGCGAGGCGTTCGGTTTCCTTCTGCAGGTCTTGCGCGCTCATCTGGTCGCTTCCACGGCCACCACCGCCCTGCTGTTGCTGGGCTCGTCTCTGCATCAGTTTTTGCTGGCGTTCGGCAAGCTCCTTCAGTTTCTGAAGCGCTTCATCGATGGCCTGCGAGCCCTTGTTCATCTCCCCGCGCTGCAAGGTTTCGTACTGGTTCTTGTTCTGGTCGAGTTCGAGTTCGAAAAGGTCCGCGAGGTCTTCGGCGCTTTGCCGCGCTCCCCCGCCGCCACCGCCGCCGCCACCCATGGTGACCTGAATTTCATTGAACAGAGCTTCCGCGCGCATCAAATACTGAAGGGCTTTCTGTTCGAATGGTTCGGCAGCTTGCGCATTTTCAGCTTTCAACTGGTCGGCGGCCGGATTCATCTGATCGATGGCGGCCTTCAAGTTTTCCGACAGTTGTTTAATCGTCTTGTCCTGGCTCGTTAACCCACGCCGCGACATCCGTTGCAAAACGGTTGTGGTCTGTTCGGCCAGTTTCGACTGGTTGGTCGAGATCGCGTGGATGTTGTCCTTCCACTCCTTCTCCTTGAACTTGTCCTTGTTATTGACGAGCTTGTGCGTCGCTGCGATGATTTCCTTCTGCCGCCGCGAAAGCGCTTCGGTAGAATCATCTTGATCGCCGCCACCGCCACCTCCGCCACCCTGCTGACCCTGGCGGTATTCGCGGCCGAACGGCCGGACTTCGATGAAATAAATGTCGGTCGAAACCGTGTTCGCGGGGTTCCGTGTGTCTACGGCTTTTCCGTAGTAGGTGATCAGATCCCCGGGTTGCAGATCGTACTCTTCGAGGAAGAACGTATGACCGGCGGATATCTCTTTTGGATGTTCACCCTTGCTGGCGAACAGGTCGACCTTTTGCTCGGGACCGCCGTTGACGGAGTAATAAAGCTCGAGTTGTCGCACACCGAAATCATCTTCGGCCCGGAGCTCAGTGAAAACTTCTTCGACTTTTGTTGCCTTCGTATCGCGTCCCGGTTTTGTGAATTCGACAATCGGTTTTTGATCATCGAGCGCTTCCATGGAATATTCTTCCAGGCCGAGATACTTCGCCCTGTTCGTGTTGGTCAGCTCGATGCGAAACGTCGTCGTGCGGTCGACGGTCACGCGACCGGTGACCATCCTCTCTCCGCTTGGCTGGAGAGATACGCTCTTGCCGTCGGCAAAAACGAGACGGCCGCCCGAGAGGAGTTGGCTACCGGTAACCGTCACCTCAACTTCGGTGCCCTTCAGAGCAGCGATATCTGTGGCGTTTTCCTCTTTTTTGACCGCCAGTCCGGTGTAGGCCGGATAGTGATAGGTGTAATCGACTTTTTCAACGCGCGGCAGATCGGCAACATCGATCGTAAATTCCCGAGAACGATTACCTCGAGCATCGACGAAATAGTGCACGGATTCCTGCAGATTGAAAACCAGGTGCCGGAATGTGGGAACGTTTTGCGGTGCGACTTCCATGGTCGCAATCTCCCACTGCGTGCTATTCGCATACCGCAAATGAACTTCGGCGCGTTGCGGATCAAATCCCATGGCAACAGCTTGAATCGTCACGTCGCTGCCGCGGGCCACCGTAATATCGCCCGGCGTAACCTTCAGTTCGAATGCATCCAAATTCGGGGGTTTCAGCAAATATCGGCCAAGAAGAAGCTGGCTGCCGACCGGGAAGAAGAGTGAAGATATATAAAGGCTGACGATCAACGCGACGGCCAGTGCCGCCGTTAACCCACCAAAGGTACTGAACTTCCTTTTATTGACTTGATCGCGAAACCGGAGATGTTTAGTTCTGTCGAGCGCATCCTTAATAAGAAGGTGGACAAACGCGATCTGTTCGGTTTTGGACTTATGAATGGCTTCCACCGCGCTGACCAGCCGGTCTTCGAGCCCCGGGTTTTTTTCCTCCACAAATCGCGCGAGTTGGGTATCGGTAGGTGTCCGCCGCAAAGGCAATACCAGCGCTTTGACGACCGTGAACAGGACAGCGGCGACCAGAGCGAGGCGCAGACCAACGACTGCCCACCCGGAAATGGAGGTCGAATTGGCGAGCAGAAGTCCGATCAACAGCGATGCCACCGTCACGCCTAGAATCCAGGCCAGGCCTCGGAGCCAGAGAAACGCCTTCCATCTGCCTCTGACCAGAGCGATTTTCCGGAGCAACTCTTCATGTGGTGCCATGTCTTCTCCTTAACTGTAGCCGCAGTCTATCTTTGAGGCTGTACGCTATCGCGCTTGCGCTTCGCCGACCGCCTGCGATCAGGATGCCTTATACGACTGATTCGCTATATAAATCTCCGCTATCCCCGCCAATAATGCAATGAATAACAGATACCACCAAATCATTTGCCGGCGGGCGTATTCGGCTTTCTCTTCGCTGCCGAAAAAACCGGTCTGCTGCGATTCCCCTTGAGTACGCTGGACACTGGCAAGCAGGTCCTCAGGGGGCATGGCGTCGAGATTTCCTTCACTTGACGGGGGATTTACCGCCACCAACCGCGTATCAGGTCCGACACGGAATTCGTGAAAACCCGGAAGCGTTGGCGTGAAGTACTTGACCTGACCCGTAGTTAGCTGTCCCAGGGCCTGCCGGCCACCCTTCGGATCGATCACCGCGCCGGCAACACTCTCCAGGCCCGCGGTAACCGGAATAGCTTCGCCCAGATTGTACCAACTGCGATTCTCGTTATAGCGCGACAGGTACCGAACCATTTCATGGAACAAGGGAAGGAATGAAGGCTTCAACGGGAGGTCGTTCCACTTGCTGTCAATGGTGGAGTTGAAAACCAGCATCCCGTGATCCTCTTTCGAAGATTCCACAATGACCGGCGATCCATCTTCATATTTCGCAAGAACCACCGCACCGGGCTTCGCCTCGACGTTCATATAGGCAAAGAACTGTGCGGAATTCAGTACCACTCTCGTGCTCTTTTCGAATGGCTTGAAGATACTGTGATTCCGGTCATAGGTAGTCAGTGCCACCGAAGGTTTTCCACGGTCTTTTGCAACAAAGATCCGCTGCCCCGCCTTCGCCGGGAATTTCGCATAGCTGTTCCACCAACCGGCGTCGGCGTTTTCCCCCAATATGATCAACTGTCCTTGCCCGGTTTTTCTTAGCTCGTCGAGCCGATCACGAACCTTGTCGGGCAGGCGCGGGACGTCATTGATCACGACCACTTCGTGCTTGGCCACTTCTTCTGGAGTCAGGGAGGAAACCGGAACAACAGCTACCTCAAACGGCAAGTCTGGCGATGAGGTAAAAGCCTGCCGCAAATACAGACTCTGTTTTGCCTTGCCCGCATCAACGATCAACACCCTCAGTTTTTCCCGGCGTTCCAACGAAAACAGGAAGTCGTCATCGACCTTCAGTGGATCTTTGGAATCGATGTGCACGCGGCCCTTTGAAAAACCAAGCTGCAAATCGAATCCGGTGAATTCCGCGAGCGCCGAATTTTTGGTGGAGACCGTCAACGTCTTCCGTCCCATTTCTTTGTCGTTGAGACTGACCGTGACTGGAACGTCGACGGGAATATCATTGCGATAGTTATGGATCCGCGCGATGACGCGTCCCGTATAGGTTCGAGTAAAGCTCGTCTGATCGACGCTGACGCTATCGATGCCGACATTATTCGGACTCTGCACGGCAAGATTGACAGTCTCGGTCTTCACGTCCGTCCCGATGATGCTTTCCCGGCTCGAACGGTTCCATCCATTCCGCTGGAAGTCCGAAATCACGACAAGTTGTTTTTGATCACCGCCAAACTCGCCGAAAGCGCGATCGGCGAGAGTGAACGCTTCGTAGTAGCGAGTGCCAAAAAACGATGGTTCCAATGTATCGACGACCGCTTTTAGCGCGTTCTTGTCGGAAGTCGGCCTGGAAAGCAATGTCGCGTTTTCATTGAAGGCAATAATCGACATGCGGTCGCTGGCTCGCATGGAATCGATGCGCCGTTGGGCTTCGGCTTTGAGCCTCTCGAAATTGTTCCCGTATCGCATGCTGTAGGAGTTGTCGAGCATCATCACGATCGCGCGATTTGCGGTGCCGTTCGGAGACGGTTTCGCCGGCTGTGTCAGGTACGGACGCGCAAACGCCCCCACAAGCAATGCAAGAATCAGCAGGCGCAACGCCATCAGCAAGAGGTTCTTGATCTTCTGCTGGCGGATCGATCGTTTCGGCACTTTCAAGAGAAACATCAAGGAACTAAAAGGAATGATTTCAGATTTCTCGCGCCGCACCAGATGAATCAGGATCGGTATGGCGAGTGCCAACGAGCCAAACAACAAAAATGGATTCAGAAACGACATAAATCAAATGCTCTTCGAACGAGCCGCCAGATATGAGAACAGCCCCACGTCGAGCGGCTTGCTCGTATCCATTAAACAATAGTCAATGCGCGAGCCCGAGAGTTCCTTGCGAAGCCGTTCCATGTGTTCCTTAATGATGACCAGATATTGGGTCCGCAGATATTCCGGAATCACGTGCAATTTCCTTTTCGTTTCCATGTCTTCAAACTGCGCCATTTCCTCAAAAGGAAACGTCAGCTCGAAGTTATCCATAATGTGAAAAACGATGATGTCATTGCCCTTCGACTTCAGCACCTTTAGACCGGCGAGGATGTTGTCCGGCTCATCATATAAATCCGAAATGAGAACGATCACGCCGCGGCGAGTGAGATATTCGGCCAAAAACCGAAGCGGTTTTCGAAATTCGGTCAGCTCGCTGGGCTGGATCCGGTCGATTTCAGAGAGAATCGTCAGTAACTGGCCGCGCCGGCGGCTGGCCGGCACATGGGATCGGATTTGGGTATCGAACGTCAGCAGCCCGACGCCATCCCGCTGGTGATAAGCGAAATAGCTGAGGCAGGCGGCGAGGATTCGCGCGTAATCGATCTTCTTGATTTCGCCGGAGCCGTAATTCATGGATCCACTGATGTCGAGAAGAATGAGAACGCGCGTGTTCGTCTCACCTTCGTACAACTTTACATACAGCTTGTCGCTGCGGGAAAAAACGTTCCAATCGATGCGCCGGATTTCGTCGCCCGGCATGTACTGGCGGTAGGCGGCGAAATCCACGCTGAAACCCAGGTAGGGAGAACGGTGGAGACCTTGAACAAATCCTTCAACGACGCTGCGCGCGACGAGTTCGAGGTTCTGAATTTTCATCAGAACCTTCGGATCTATAAAGCGGTTCTTAGGTTGTTCGACGACGGGTGTGCTCATCGAGCTAATCTTTCAGTCCCGATTTTGGAACCGGCACGACCTCGATCAACCGCTTGATGAGGTCCTCCGGCTTAATTCCTTCCGACTCCGCATGGAAGTTGGTCAGGATGCGGTGCCTGAAAACAGGATAAGCGAGGGTCTGAATGTCTTCCACTGCAACGTTGTAACGGCCGTTCATCAGCGCCAAGGCTTTTGCGCCGAGAATCAGGAACTGCGATGCGCGCAAGCTGGCACCGTAATTCAGGTACTGCTTGACGAAATCGGGCGGATTCGCGCCGCTGGGCCGGCTCGTTCTGGCGAGCTGGACCGCATAACGCATGACTTCGTCCGCGACCGGCATCTTGCGGACGAGACGCTGGAATTCGATGATCTCCGGTCCGCTGATCGTCTTTTCGAATTCA
>QHWY01000052.1 GCA_003223875.1 Acidobacteriota bacterium
AAACCAGCTTCTCAGCAAAAGAATAAGACAAAATGTTCCAATTACGGGGAAAATTATCTTGACGTTCGTGCTGGGGTCTAGATGAAACCATTTTATGTCATAAGTAGCAGGATGAAGTAGCTCTTTCCAGCCCCCAACAAGAGGGGACATTACCGGCGAGAAGTGATAAAGACCCTCCTGCCACTGTTCGGACGACAATCGCAATGAACCATAAAAATCAAAACCGAAAAGCATTCCTTGTAGAGTAGCGATTGCGCCTATCCCCACTAATAGACCAACCACAGACTTGTAATAAAAATTCAGAGCTACGGGAAGAGCGAGATACCCAAACAAACAAAGATATGGCACCGTAGGAATCAGATAGCGCGGGCCCCAGCATATTCCGCCATCCCAAGTCCGCCAAATGGGATAAAAAAGAAGCGCCCAAGCTAAAAACGTCAACGCTGTGCCAGCAAACCATCGATGAGTCTTCATCATTTTTTTAATCCCGACGACACTCAGTATGCTGGCTGGGAAAAAAAAGAGGATACCGCGACCAGGGCTGACTAAATTTCCTACGAAGGCAGTTAACCAATGCTGCGGATCAAACACTAGGTAATACGAAAGCGGATAACCGGCACTCAGCCAAGAACCAAACTTCAGGAAATTGATGGCCTGGTTGAGTAACACCATGGCACTTACAGCTAATCCAAATGTAAGTGATTGGGTGAGTGGTCCAGTCGGGCGACGAGTGCGCAGCGCGGGTCGCGGAGGCATGAAGAAGACCGATGCCGCTAACGTCGGCGCAATTATCATGAACTCCGATCTCGTTAAGATCGCGAGACCAATGCAAATACCGGCAGCAATCAAGTGCCAGACACCGCGCGTCTTCTCGCCTTTCACTAAGAAAAAGAAGTTCAGCAACAAAAATAAAGACGCCATCGGCTGCGCAAAATCCAGCTTGCTGTAGACAGTCGCTGGAGAAAAAAGCCCAAAAGTCAAGGCGGCAGCAGCGGCTCGTTTGTTTGTCAACCCCAACTCAATACCAAGAAGGTACACCATTACTGCTGAAATGGCAGTGATCGCAGGGTTAAGGACAGAACAATATTGATAGGGCGGATCATACAGGAGATCATGGCTGTAACTAAGGCTGGCGGGATCAGGAATTGTGTGGATCAATGAATTCCCTAAAAAGATTGTTTTGGACAAAAGCGCCAGAAGAGGAATATAGGCGAGAGATAAGCCAATAGACCATTGAGGCACGGCGTGCTCAAATGCGCCCCATCTAATAGCAGGAGCAATTTTGAGGGAATGATTGAACCACAGAGCCTTTGCATACTGGAACATCACCATGCCGTCGATAGAATAGTGGTGTCCTGACAGAAAAAGGACATAAGAAATAAAACATGTAGCGAAGATACCCCATGCAACTAATGCCTTAGAACTTTTCGTAAACATGGAGGGATGACTGCAAGGCTACGCCGAGCCTAACACTCGATGTCGGCATGCCTATAGAACAACTTGGTGTAAACCAGCACTTCACGGTTTCCGCATGATAAAAAGTGCCTGGGGCAAGGTATTGGCAACATGTCGGCTATCGGCAAAACGAGCCGAGTGGGCGGCTAGAGTTCCTCCTTTCGATTCGATCTCCCAGACACACGACACCCTCTCCGGTTTTGGAACCGACGGCAATCTTCCGGCGCACGGAGTTGGCCAGTAAGGATGCCATGCCGGGATCGCCGGCGGATAAGCCCGCTGTTTGTGTATCTACACCCTTAGCTTACCGCGAAGTGACGAGGGGCACTTGCGGCTGCTGGGGTGCTGACTTTTGAGGCACGCGGGAGGAGACATAGGCGGCGACGGCCACCAAGTCCTCCGGCGTCAGGTTCGCGACTGCGAGCCTCATCAACTGTGCCGGCTCGCTATTGCGTGTGCCTTGTTGAATGTCCCAGATCTGGCGGACCATATAGCTGGGTGAGCGGCCGGCGATCGGCGGGCTATCACCCTGGCCCATCAGATCTTCACCGTGGCAGGTGATGCACGGAGTGGACTTGCCCCGGATAAATTCATTTCCGATGATCCTTGCGCCACCGGTGGTGACGAGGTCTTTGCCTTTCTTGATACTGCCCACCGGGACGTAGGCAACGAATCCGGAGTGCGGATTGCGATAGGTCTCGGCCTGTTCTTCGTCCTCCGGCATCTCGATGATGCGCATGCCGATCGCTTCGGTCTTTTCGCGCTCGAGCGGGAGAAAAAGATTGCCTTGGATGCGCGTCCTCGGCACGCGCTCCGTTTCAACCACGCGAACCCATGGCCACCACTTCATCGAACTGAAGTACTCTGCCGCTGCCTTCAATTCTTCATCGCTCAGCGACTTTGCCAGCTCGATCATCGTATTCGTATTCGGCTTTCTCGGGTCGGCGCTGTGCCGCCTGCCGCTTCGGAAGTCTTGAATCTGGCGCATGATATACGCGACTGGCATTCCGGCCACGGGCGCGTTCTCCGGGCGGCCCTTACCATTGGGCAAATGACACGAGCCGCATCCGCGCTTGTTTTGGCCTAACGCGGCAGGGCCGTGCGCAATAACGTTGGGCATCGGAGGGTGCTCGTTTGGAAACCAATCGATGACGTTCTGTCCATCGCGGACATCAACGCGCGAATATGCCGCGCTAGTGCCGGACAAATGCATGAGCTTGGTTTGCTCCACAGGATCTTCATCCGGACGCAAGTTCCGGCTTGGAGGATTCTGCGGAAGAGCTTTTTCCCCTGGGAGGGGAGGCCTGTCGAAGCCATATGCCCACAATGGTTCGTTTTGAAAATCGATCTTGGCGATCTCAACGCCTTTTCCAGCCTCTGCCGGCGCCCTGGCAGTCTCGACGGACGTGCTCCGTCGATGGGTGTCGTAGTAGCGCGTGACAACAGCTCCCAACAAGAAACATGCAATACCCAGCGCGGCTGGCTTCGCAAAGCGCATTGACAATGCCTCCTTTCCCCTAGCACGGCAGTATGCCAAACCAAAAACGATTTACCAAGCAGCTTGAGATATCATGATGCCTTTATCGATTATGTCATTGAACGGACTCAATCATGACCCGCAATGCCGCGGCGGTGATCGGCCGCACCAAGGATCTTGGCACTCTCGAGCCGGGCAAACTCGGGGATCTCGTGATCCTCGATGGTGATCCGTTGGCCGACAGCTCCGATCGGCTTTGCACAAAAAATACATCGTGGGCGCTCATAGAGCGCCCCTACAGTTGCGCACCCCAAGCTGTAGGGGCGGTCTATGACCGCCCAGGATTTTTTGTGCAAAGCCCCTCCGATCTGTTAAAGGTGAAGGTCGTCGTCAAAGAAGGTAAAATCGTCGTCGATAAGCGGTGAATTTGGTATTTTGGCAATACTTTCCGAGGGAAAGATCTATGAGGCTCATCATAGTTGTATGTTGTTTGCTTGCTGCCGCTGCGCCCCTGTTCGGGCATCATTCCTTTGGGGCGGAATATGACGGCAACAAACCGATCACGTTGACCGGCGTCGTCACCAGCATTCAATGGACGAATCCCCACTTCTACTTCTTCATCGACGTCAAGGATCAAAACGGCAAAGCCGCGAATTGGAAGTTTGAGGGCTATCCGCCCGTCGTCCTGAACCGGGTCGGTTGGAAGAGAACAGAAACGATGTTACCCGGCGATACTGTCACGGTTTTCGGTTGGCAGGCCCGAGATGGCAGTAATTGGGCGCACTCCAGGTTCGTGACGTTCGCAAAGAACGGCAAGAAGCTCGAATCGGGACCTCCTGCTGGTAACGGTGACGGCGGCAACACGCCTCCCGTTGTGCCGCAATGAGGAGTCAACGTATGAAGAATAAACTTATCGCTTCAATCGGGGTTGTGTTCGTACTTCTTGCGATGCCTGTCTCGACCATCGCGCAAAACAAAAAAGCGCTGCCGCCGGTGCCGCGTACGGCTGACGGGCATCCGGATTTATCCGGCGTTTGGCAGCCGGGCAGCGACAAACCTGGAACCTGGGAAGAAGCTAACCACGGAGTCGGCGTTGCAGAACCGGGGCGAGGAGAGCCTGTGCGGAAGGGAGCCAACCCTCCTTACCAGCCCTGGGCCGCCAAACTTGTTCTGGAGGCCTACAACCGGCGGAACGCCGATGATTATGTTGCCCGCTGCATTCCAGAGTTGGAGCTTGGCGGGCTATCGCTGTATCCGAACCAGTTCGTGCAGACGCCAAACCTTATCGTCATTCTGATTGAGGTGCGTCACGCGTTCCGAATAATCCCGCTCAACCAGAACCATCCTGAGGACTTGGATCCGGCGTGGCTCGGAGACTCCGTCGGCCGCTGGGAAGGCGATACTCTTGTCGTCGACGTCGTCGGCTTCAAGGAAAGGCCTATCGGGTCAAAGATCAACACGGACGCGCTGCACATCGTGGAGCGATTCACGCGAGTGGACTACAACACCATCGAGTACTCCGCTACCGTCGATGATCCAAAGGCGCTCCTGCGCCCGTATAAGATCACCAGCAAATACATGTTGCGGCCCGGGACCCGGATACAGGAGTACGTCTGCGAGAACAATCAGGATCCTTCCCATTTCGAGGAGCTGGATAAAAAAGGTCTCATCACGAGGGAGAAATGAACATGAACCGCCGCGAACATTTGAAATCCCTGGCCGGCCTGGCAGCATTGTCGTGGTTGCCTGCAGCACAAACTGGGCGCCCAGCGCAGAATTCTCCAATTCCACCGGAAGGTGTGGGCCACAAGATTCGCCATCTGGCCTACAGCGATATCGGCGGCCATCCCGATAGCGTCCAGATCATGCTGAACCGGCGTCATCTGTATGTCGGGCACATGTTCAGCAATGGCCTGACGATTCTGGACGCTTCGGACCCGCGGCGCCTGAAGCCGGTTGGGTTTTTTACCGGCGGTGACTACACGCGTACGCACCATTTGCAGGTTGCAGAAGATATGTTGCTGCTCGCCAATGGCGCCAATATCGTCGCGATGCAGTCGTACGACAACCTCCGGGGCTATTTTGAAAACGCGCTGGCCGACAGCATTACCAATCGCAAGAAATTCCGTTCCGGCCTCAGCATTCACGACATTTCGAAGCCGCCGGAGATGAAGGAGATCGCGTTTCTTGAAATGCCCGGACTCGGTATTAATCGCCTGTGGTGGACGGGCGGGCGTTACGCTTATGTCGCCGCACATTTCGACGGCTTCACCGACCATATCCTTGCGATCGTCGATCTTCAGAACATTACAAAACCCGAGATTGTGTCGCGCTGGTGGCTGCCCGGAATGAATCGCGCGGCAGGAGAACCTTCGAATTTGCCTCCAGGCAAGCGGTTCGCCTTGCATCACATGATCACCGCCGGCGATCGCGGCTACGGCGCATGGCGTGATGGCGGCCTGACGGTGCATGACATCAGTGATCGCACGAAACCCAAGTTGCTGTCCCGGATCAATTGGTCGCCGCCGTTTCCGGGCGGCACTCATACCACCTTGCCTTTGCCTGGGCGGAACCTGGTGATGGCGGCCGATGAAGCCAATGCGGAAAAATGTGCGAAAGGTTTGTTCTATACCTTCATTGTGGATGTGCGCGCGCCCGAAAACCCGGTGCCGATCGCGACGTTACCGACACCCAAAGAACGGGACTTCTGCGCGTTGGGCACTTTCGGTCCGCACAACCTGCATGAAAACCGGCCGGGCAGCTTCCGCAGCGAAGAGACGATATTTGCGACATACAACAATGCGGGTGTGCGCGTCTTCGACATCCGGGATCAATTTGCGCCAAAGGAACTCGCATATTGGGTCGCGCCGACGCCCAAGCGGCTCATCGATCCGCGCCCGAATGTCGCGCTTGCTGCGAAGACCGCCGATATTTACGTGACCACAGACGGGTTGCTCTATGTTACCGACTGGAATGCGGGTTTGAACGTTTTGCAGTACGAAGGGTAGCGAAGAAAGCATTCCCCTCCTCTGCGAGGAGGGGCTTTGCACAAAAAATCCTGGGCGGTCATAGACCGCCCCTACAGCTTGGGGTGCGCAACTGTAGGGGCGCTCTATGAGCGCCCGCGATGTATTTTTTGTGCAAAGCCGCGAGGAGGGGAATATTCGCGGCTCAATCCAAGAAGTTTCCTTCTTTCAGCCGCGCCGGCACGTATTCCTCGGTAACGTAGCTGATGTCCTTGCTGATGAGCGCTTCGACTTCAAGTTTGAAGCCGTTCTCGATCATCAGTTCGATCTCCTTTTGCCAGGGCTTCTTGTGCGCGAACCACGCATACTGCGCGATCTGTCCCGCCCTCTTGGTGTCTTGCTCGTTGAGCCGGATTTGAACGCTCGGACTGAGCTGGCACCGCTTGTAATCGTCGCTGCGCAAGCCGAGGAAACGGGCTTCAGGAATCGCCATGCGTCGTGATTCGTACGCAAGATTGATCGATCCTTGCTTAATGACGCTGTAGATGTAGTATCCCCACGGATCGTTGTCGAGCAGGCAGTATACGGGAAGCTTCAGCTCATAATGCAGGCGATGCAGCATCCGGCGTACTCCACGCGGGGGTTGCCCTCCGCCGTGAGTCAAAATGCAGTTATGCTTGCGCCAGAATTTGTCTTCGTTGAAACGGCGCCATACGGTGTCTTTTTCGACGTGCAAGACAAATTTTGCCGTGTGCTTTTTGAACTCCACAATTTCGGGCTCAACGATGGAAGGAATGCTGTAACCTCCGGAACCCATCCGCGAACAATCAATCTGGTCGCCGCTGTCCACCAGCGTGATCGGACCAACCATCGCCCCGGCGTTCTTCGCGTAGAGGTGAAGCTCCTCGCGCATGGCGTCGAGCGTAACCTCCATGTCCTCGATAACGGGATCGCATTCGTCCTGGGCATCGAATGTCTCTTCGCTTGTGCCCTCGATCGTATGCTTCAACAGATAGAAGAGACCTCGGATGCTCGTTGTTTTCCCTTGCTCGATCAGTTGCTTGCATCCGGTACCGACCAGCAGCGTTTGCATGTAACTGCGGGCCTGCGCCAGGTTGAAGAGCTCGCGGCGATTCTTGCCAGTGCCCATTTCGATAATCCGCTTCGATTGATTGAATCGGACGTTTGAGAGTGATCGCGAGGGCACATCCACGTAGGGGGCCCGTCCGCGTTCGGCGAATTGCACGACGTCGTCTGCGAGACCGCGGATCGAACCCAGCGTCTTCTTGTCTTTCGCTGTGAGGGTGGCGGTATCGGTGGTGGTTTTCTTGGTTTTTTTCGGCATATGTTTAGAGCCGGAAATTCCCCTCCTAAGTTAGGAGGGGTGGCTTCGTGAGCGCAGACGGAGTGGTTCCAAAAAGGGAACCTCCCCGCCTCGCTTCGCTCGGCGTCCCCTCCTAACTTAGGAGGGGACTTCATCTCCATTGACGATCAACACATTTTCGCCAAAATCTTCGGCGGCTTCTTCGATCTTCTTTCCTCGATCATCCAGTTTCGTATCGGCTACAGCAGTCTTACGGTTTGCGATGTCGACCAGACGGCCATAGAGTTCCTTTCTCGATCGATCGCCGGAGTTTTTGATCGCTGCGACTGCAGTGGCGACTTCGCCGAGATAGCGTAAGAAGACCTCCCGGCGTTCTCCTTCCTGTCGTACGCGCTTCCGCCGGTTCAGATAAATCGCGAGCTTTCGGCCGACGGCCTGGAGCCCGAGCCGGAGTTCTCTCAGGATTTCCGGATACGCGGCGACGGCCTCTTTGGATTCACTCGTAAAGGGAACCCATACGCTCGCCATATGAACCATGACGGTAATCGGACCGACCGGAAGCTGTCCTCGCGACTGCGCCAGACCATAAGCCCGCCAATTCGTGGCGATCACCGCTTGGGTGATGGCGCACGCCGCCGGCTGAAACTGGAGTGGGACTCGGTTCGCATACCGCAGCACCTGCATCGTCTGTCCTTCGGTCAGATTGACGTTTTTCATCGCGGCATATAGTTGGACGATGTCTTCTTCCTTGAGCTTCGCCGGTGTTTGCCGTGTGCCGAGCTTGGCCTGCGCCAAAATCTTCTCCGCTCCCGCCGCGCCGATGCCGTCAAAAGTCGTCAGTAAAAATTGCTTGAGCGAGCGCGCGTCGCTTTCTTCGAGCAGCTCCGTCAGCGCTTCGAGCGTTACCTTCTGAGTCGGGCTCGCGCCGCCATACGCTAATCCCACTTCGATCACAAACGGGTTGCCGCGATAGACGGCTGGAGGGCGAGTAGCGGCACAGAAAAACTCACCGGGCAACTGATGATGCAGTCCTTTGAGAATCAGCGCCTCGCCAATCGGCGAAATACAATTGGTCGCCGGCGGAGGGATTTTCGTATTTTGAATTGCGACGTAGAGCGCGTCGGCTTCCTGGCGTCCGATGCGGTGCGGATTGGCTCGCGTGCTGACCTTTGCGGCTTCGCAGATCCGCTGCGCGAGCCCCGAGCTGACGCGAGAGAATGACGTCGTCAGAAATTGGGACATCGTTCCACCGTGACTGCTTTTCAACATGGTCACGAGCTGTCCCAGTTCGATCCCATACGGATGCGGCTTGATCTCAACGGGCTCCGGCGGAAGCTGGGTTGTCGATCTCGAGTAAGTCGTTTCGCCGCCATCCGGATCGACGTAATGAATCGTGACGTGCGGATTGGCGATCGCCGTCTGCTCCAGATATTCATCGACGCTGCCGCGCCCGCGCACGTAACGTCCTTCGAGCTCGATGGTTACCCGCGTACCGCGCCGGAGCTCATGATGATGACGCGATTGTTCGTCCAGAGTGGGATAATGCGACACCCACTCGATTCCGTGATCGGCAATATACTGGTGTCCCTTTTCGCCGGCCGGTATGTCTTCACCGTCGCCTTTGCCGTTGATGATCTCCGGCTGGTTACGCCGTGTATCGATTTGAATCTCGAAGTAATGCGCCGGCTTTTTCGGCGACGTCATCGAGATGATTTTCACCGGCTTACCCGTAGTGAGCATGCCGTACATACCGGCAGCACTGATGCCGATTCCTTGCTGGCCGCGGCTCATCCTCAGCCGATGGAATTTCGATCCGTAGAGCAGCTTGCCGAAAATCAGCGGGATTTGTTTCTTGACAATTCCTGGACCGTTATCCTGAACGCCGACCTTGAAGCGGTTCGTGCCGGTGGCTTCGATATGTACCCAGATTTCCGGAACAATGTTTGCCTCTTCGCATGCATCCAGCGAGTTGTCCACGGCCTCTTTTACCGCGGTGAGCAACGCCTTGCGCGGGTTGTCGAATCCGAGAAGATGGCGATTTTTGGCGAAAAACTCGCTGACGGAGATGTCACGCTGTTTGGCCGCCATTGTTTCCGCGGTGACACGGCGGCGGCGTGGCTCCACCTCCGCTGGCGGAATCACCGGCGTATTGCCCGCCGGCGAATTGATGTCGCTGCCATTACGCATAGGACTCCACTTTGGTGTTGACGCAGGACAACCGAGGTCCTCGTACATATAATGCCGTAAAAGCATTCAAAGGAGATGCCGAATGAGCCGCACCAATGTCCGATATGTAAATCCTCCAACTCTTTCCGTCCCAACGGGCTACTCGCATGTCGTCGAAGTTCAAAGCGGGAGAACCATTTACATC
Source organism: Acidobacteriota bacterium (assembly GCA_003223875.1). Classification (GTDB taxonomy): domain Bacteria; phylum Acidobacteriota; class Terriglobia; order 20CM-2-55-15; family 20CM-2-55-15; genus 20CM-2-55-15. The sequence continues at coordinate 9,594 of QHWY01000052.1, forward strand.
GCCGGCCAGGTTGCCGTTGATAAGTCGGGAAATGTTGTCGGAAAAAACGATTTCGTCGCCCAGGCGACTCAGGTTTTCGAGAATTTGAAGCTGGCGCTCGCCGCAGCCGGCGCGACGTTCGACAACCTCGTGAAGGTCACGACCTTTGTCACCAACATGTCACACTTACAGACGCTCCGCACGCTTCGTGCGAAATATTACGGCAAGAATGCTCCGGCAAGCACGCTCGTCCAGGTTGGAAAATTGGCGAACGAAGAACTGATGATCGAAATTGAAGCCATCGCTGTTGTATAAGTTACAAAGCATTTCCCCTCCTAAGTTAGGAGGGGTGGCTTCGTGAGCGCAGCGAGCGAAGACGGGGTGGTTCCAAAAAGGGAACCTCCCCGCCTCGCTTCGCTCGGCGTCCCCTCCTAACTTAGGAGGGGAGTAGGTTGAGTTAGGAGGGTGTGTGAGTCGTATCGGTTTGGTTATGATTCTGACCGTCGCTTTCTTTGCAGTCCAACTCCTTGCGGGCGCCTATCACACTCCCGTCCAGGTGCATCACGGCGAATACTTTCCGCTTCGCGATAACTGGGAACGCCGGAAACCAGCCGACGTCGGAATGGACGCGGCGAAACTGAATGCCGCCGTTGAATTCATGAAGAGTCATGAAACGACGGCGCCCGCGCGCGATTTTTCAGACCAGGAGATCATCTTCGGAAAGCTGCTCGGTTCGATCCCGGCCGAGCGGGGAGCCACGAACGGTTTGATCGTTCGCCATGGCTACATCGTTGCGGAGTTCGGCGACACCAGCCGGCCAGATCCGACCTATAGTGTCGCCAAGAGCATGCTCTCGACTGTGGCGGGTATTGCGCTCGACCGTGCGCTCATTCCGAATATCGACGACCCCGTCGCAAACGTGATCGAAGATGGCGGCTACGACTCGCCGCATAATCGCCTTATCACGTGGCGGAATCACCTTCAGCAGGAGTCGGAATGGGAAGGTGAGATGTGGGGAAAGAACGCCAACTTCGTGGGAGCCGAAGCGTTCGGTAGCGCAGAAATGAAACCACGGGCTATTCAGCGGCCGGGATCGTTCTATGAATACAACGATGTTCGCATCAATCGCTTTGCGCTTTCACTGTTGAGACTTTTCAAAAAGCCGATTCCTGACGTGTTTCGTGACGAAGTGATGAATCCGATTGGCGCCTCGACGACGTGGAAGTGGGTTCCATATACAAATGCGTATGTGAACATCGGCGGGAAGCGCATGGCGTCCGTCAGCGGCGGCACACGCTGGGGCGGTGGCGTCTGGATCAACAGCGTCGATATGGCACGGTTTGGTCTGCTCTGGCTGAGAGGAGGTAAGTGGGGTGATCGTCAGATCGTTTCCCCTTCATATGTAAAAATGGCGACGACGCCGAGCGCGCACGGACCGGATTATGGATTTTTGTGGTGGCTCAATACGAGACAGGAAATGTGGCCTGGTTCCCCTCAGAATGCATACTCTGCCCGTGGGAGCGGCGGCAATATTATCTTCATCGACCCAAGCCACGACCTTGTAGTCGTCTGGCGCTGGAGCGCCCAATCGGGCGAAGGCTTCAGGAGAGTGGTCGACGCAATTGTCGGTTAGGGCGCAAAGGAAAAGCTCCAATCCGTAACCTTTGAAATTGCGTATTGGAGCTCTTTTCTGGTGGAAATACGGGCGGTGCAGACGAAACGGAATAAAGACAAAGAAAAAAATTGAAAAGCCGAAGTGCGTCGGTTCTACGGTTCACCGATCACAATCGAGATAGGAGCCCGCAAGGGCTCCCATCTCAGAAATACCACTCCGAAAACCGCGCGGCAGTGGGTTGGTTAGCCTATACAAATCAGAGTCGTGTTAGGCCCTGATGGTAAAGAAGCCAGCGCACCGTCGGGAACGACACTCGGAAAGCAGTATTGACCTAACGTGGTAACCAGGCGCTTTTGCCCAGGGGTTTCGTTAAGATCGTACACAGCTGTGCTCGACAACTCCCTGAGCGGGGGCGACCATTCGGTTGGAGTGGCCGAAAAGGCGGACAAAAGCCCGTCCCTGATAACTATGACATCGTCCCACTTGAACCCCAGAGCCCTTAGGATGTCAGGGCTGGCAATCCAGAACTTCATACCTCCATACGATACGTAGACTTCCGGCCTCGACATCTCCCTCCAAACCATTCCGTTCGTACTTCTGATAGACCGCATGGTGCCATCCGGAATAGTGCGAACATCGTTCCAAGTAAAGCCGGCTTGAAATAGCACGACGGGACTCTTTATCCACAATTTGGCTCCTCTATAGAAGACGTATACTTCAGCACGGGAGCGCTCTTTGACGACGGTTCCGTCGCGCGGGCACTTGTCCCAGGGGATCCACTGCCACGGCACGAACAAGCCGAAGGAATAATTACCAACGAATCCCATGCCCATGCTAAACGCAGCGCCTCCATAGACGATGAAGGCCTCACCCGTTGGTGCACGCAAAACCACGCTGTCCGGCCAGTTAGGGGCTTGCGGCAATGAGAGAATAGCGCCTTGCGGCAACGGGTAACTGATGCAGTCTGTTGCGTGCGCAAGAATGGGGCTTCCCACGATCACTACGGCAAACACCAAGCCTGCGACGATTTTTTTTGTTCCTGTCATAACAATCTCTCCTTTCGTTCTTACTCTCGAATGTTTTGTTCTCGTGTTCGGTTTCATGACTTTTCTCCTTGTTTGCTTGCGTTTCTGGTGGGAATACGGACGGTGAAGATGAAACGGAATAAACGCGAAGAAGAAAATTAACCGCCGGGTGAGCTCCGCGGGCGCTCAAAGACGGGCGTTACAGAACAAGGAGGTTCTTAGGGTTCACCGATAACCACAAATCCGGCCCAAAGGATAGGATCTTCCGGGAGAGAAAGCTTACCGAACGGGGTGTTGACTTGAAGCTGGCCGGCACGCAGCGCGCGCAGGAGACGAAGTTGCGCCGTTCGCAAGGCGTCGCCTTTCCTCCAGTCGCCGGTGCCACTCAAGAGAGAGCGGTAGAATTCGACCACCAACTGCGATGCCGGCTCATCCGCGACGTCCCAGAGTGTCGAAACAACGGACGCTGCTCCTGCATAAAAAAATGCGCGTGCAAGACCTGCCACACCGTCGCCGGAAATCCGGCCGAGTGCCGTACGGCAGGCGCTAAGGAACACCAGGTCGGCATGAAGATCCAATCCGTAGACTTCTTCAGCGGTCAACCGCCCATCAGCGGCTGCGGCATCGCCGGCGCGCCCGAAGGCGAGAAATGAATTAAGCGCGTCGTTGTCATTAACTATGCCGTGTGTGGCGAGATGAATGACCTTTGCCGAAGGGATCGCGTTACGAACACGAGTTTCGTCCGCATTGCCGGCGCGCAGTGTCGTGACAGTAGCCGAAGGCAGCATCTGCGCAATCCTTCGCACTTCTTCATCGGATCCAGGCAAACTCGGCAGTGTCTTACCGTCGGGCAGAGCGGGCATGCCAGAAGGGTTCGCCACGAGCAGATACCGGGCAGGCAACTCCGACGTTCGTGCTTTCGTCAGATTCGTATATTTCAGCACCGCGCCGGCAGGCGCGTAGTGAATGGAATAGTCCTCGATGAGATATCGGCCGTTCTCCGCCATCAAGGCAGCGAACGACAGCCGGAACAGTGGACCGCTTGGAATGATCGTTAGACGGCGAGAACCCTTCGACGCCAACTGGGTACGCACCGGCCGAATCAGCGCGTCGTAGAGCCGCCGCCAGGGCATCTGCCCCCGTCGACTCGTCAGGATTGTGTCGCCGGCGCGCGACGGCAATTCGATCACTCGAGGCCCTCGAGTCGTTGTTCGCTCCGCAGGCCGCAAAGCCTCATCGATCCATTTCGAAATCGTTTCTTCACCGAAATTCGTACGGGCGCTACCGATGCGCCCGTCAGGCGAAACCGTCCAGATGATTGTCGAATCCTCATCGATCCAATAAGAGAGAATCGTTGAGTTCAGGCGCGCCGCTAAGGCGAGTAGATCTTCCATCGACGCGGCAGAAGAAGTCTCGGGGCTCGGCAGTTCGGTGGAGCGCGCGATGGACGGGTTGGCTCGGTTCACCGCAGGTGAGTCGCCGCGTGTGACGAGCGGCGGCAACCCTCCAACCTTTAATCCAAGTCCCGTTCCAGAACTGGTGTCGTTTGCGGCCTGCTGCATTAGCGACTCGACTTTAGATGCAAGATCCTTCGACGCGAGCAGATCCAGGAACGCCCGGCCTCGCGACTGTTCGGCAGTGGCCAGCGCGTCCCGTTCTCGGCCGCTGTCGAGAAACACGCGAATCGCAAGATTGGTCACAAACCGATACGTATCGGAAAACCCTTGTTTCATGAAGTCCGTTGGAACAAGCGTGGTACGAGCCTGTTCGATGGAATCCAGGACCTCCCGAATATCGCTCAACGCTTCAGCCGTTCTTCCGAGTTTCCACAACGCCTGCGCTCTGTCTTCCAGCACGTCCCGGCTATGCTCTAGTTGAAGCCCTTCTTCCGCGGTTTGTAATGCCCGATCATATTGATTCAAGCGAAACCGGGCTTCCGACAGAAGGCGCAAAGTGGACGCACGCGGTGGCGTCAATTGCCTGGCTTCTTCAAGAACGTCAGCCGCCCGTTGATATTGCTTCAGGTGAAGATGAGTACTTGCGACTCCTTCCAGGATGAACTTGATGAAGAAAGGCGAACCTGTCTCGCGTGCAAGGCGAAGCGCCTCTTGTTCGTTTCGCAGCGCTTCAGCATGACGCCCCACAATGTTCAGCGCCACTGTGATCGCGTTGAGGCTCTGAATGACTCCCTGCTTGTCTCCGCTTTGTTTTTGAAGGTCGAGCGCACGCTCGTAAAACGGTAGCGCCTGATCGGCATGACCGTGAACGCGGTAAAGGCGGCCCATACTGGTCAGAACTCGCGCCAAATCGTCGCGATCGCCCAGCTCCTCAAAGATCGCGCGCGCCTCGTTTAGCCGTTCGAAAGCCGAACGGAAATCGTCAGCGCCGAAGTCGCGGTCGCCCCAAAGATGGAGAAGCTGTGCTTCGGTGCGACGCGCGCCGATTTGTCGCGCGATTTCCAAACCTTGGGTGATGTGCCGCCGTTCCTCGTCACCCTTGCTAAAAAAAGCGAGGGATCGATGCAAAATTGCAACGGCGGCTAAATCATTCAAGGTCTCGTATGCGGCCATGGCTTGTTCGTAATATTCGCGAGCTTTCTTCTCGTCGCCGGTAGAGAACGCAATCGACCCGAGGAAGGTCCGGACCGATGCTGCGCGGGAACGATTTCCCAACTGTTCGTACAGGCCGAGCGCTTTTTCGAATTCGGCGTTGGCAGCGGCATACTCGCCCGCTCGCTGCATCCCCTCTCCAAGATACGACCGCGCATCTGCTTCAACCTGCGTGTTCTGCTCTTTCTGGGCGGTGTCGACGGCGCGCTCCAGCGAGCGGCGCGCCGCAACGAAATCACGGCCTTGAAACTGTTTTCCGGCTTCGGCCAGCCATTCGGCGGCCGTAACTTGCGGGAGCGCACTGCCGCATCCAATTACAAAGCAAAGGACCAACAGAACCGATCGCGATACGATATTTCGACTACGACAAAACATCAACGCCTCAATTCTCCAGCCGCGGCGCAGGCTTTCTGCTGGTATTCACCGGAGCGCCCGCAAAGAACATCGACCTCACGGCGTGCATCCTCCGTTCGTCCTAGTCGTTCCAGTGCGATAGCCGTATACCAGGCAACGTCGTCCCGTAGAGACTCGTCAGTCAACGGCCGGGCTGCATTCAGCGCGGCGAGCGCCAGATCGTTTTCCTGCAAAAACAATCGGCTGACTCCGAGATAAAAATAGGGTTCGGCATATTTGGGGTATTTTGGGACCAATACGTCCAAACGGCGCGCAGCCTCGGTGTAATCGTCCATCCGATATGGTTCGAGTGCGGCGGCAAGTTCGTCCAAGAATGCCTTGGTCGATTCTCCCCCGCTGCGATAGATGAGGACCGCAGCAGCGGGGACTTTAATGGCGGCTTTTTCAAGGACTAATGCGACGGGTTTCGCGTTGGTCGATGCAGGGGATGGTTCAACAACCTTGACCGATTGATCCGTCTGCTGCGCCGGCCGCCGAAGAACCATTGTCCCGGTCACAAGGGCCGCGATTGCAAGAGCCGCGGCCGCTGCCAGAGGCACCGGCTGCCAAAACCATGTCCACCAGCTTTCCTTACGCTTTGCCACGCCGGTTTCTGCCGCCCATTTTTGCCGAATGCGGCGATCCTCCTCCGGAGAAATCGGCGGATATTCGTAGGACGACAAATCTCGAATGAGATCTGTGCAGATTGGACATACGGCCGAATGGCGGCGCACCGCATCCGCATCGGCAAATTGCACTCCGGCGGCTGCGGCCATTAACTGATCTGGATGCGGACATCGGCCTGCGCTCGACCGGATCTCGTTCAGCGCCGCAGCGATCTCGCGTCGAAACTCTTTTTCTTCAGCGTCAAAATCGGACTTACTCATCGGCCCGCCTCACGGGAAAGCTGTTTACGAAGCAATTCGCGACCGTACTGCAAGTGACCTTTTACTTGAATTTCGCTCAAACCCACACGGGCTGCAATCTCGCTCAGCGTCATTTCGTGCACATACCTCAGCGTCAAACAGATCCTGTGTACGGGTTTGAGGGCATCGCTATCGAACAACCCCTGCCTGAGCTCCGGCGCGTGCGACCGTTCGGAGCGCGACGCTTCGGCGGCAAAATACCGTCTTTCCAACTCCATGCGGCGCCAATGATCGGCCGCACGGTTTTTGACCACGGTAAACAGCCACGACGGCAATCGTTCGGTGTCGATCGATTCCCAATGGCGATGCAGTTCTAAAAACGCATCCGCCGTGAGTTCTTCGGCAGTCTCGCGGTTGCCGATGCACTGGATGGCGAATCGCATAACCGCGTTGCGATGCTGCCTGTACACCGATTCATAACTCTGCATAGAGTACTGATGAGAATACTGAATCGGAATAAATACGAAAGGTTTTTTTGGGTCCAGCGAGGGATGGCCCTTCGCGAAATTCGCGAAATTCCTTGACTCCTCAGGCTCCAAAACCGACAATTCGCCCCCATTATGGGCTTTGCACAAAAAGTGCATGATGTCGGGCTGTCCCGCTGTAGCGGCGGTCTATGACCGCCGACAATACAGCAATTTGCGAGATCGCCGGCGGTCCGCGAAGCGCAAGCGCGAAGGCGCGCAGCCTCAACGATAGACCGCCGCTACAGTGGCCATTCTCGACTTTTTGTGCAAAGCCCCCATTATGAAGATTCTTAGGCCTTGTGCGGCGCTGTTGTGTGTGGTTCTGCCGGTTTTCGGACAGGTTGAAGGAGGTCTCACCGGGACAATCATCGATGTGAATGGTGATCCCGTCGCTGGAGCAACTGTCAGTCTACGGCCGCCTGGAAGTGACACGCCGGTGCTCGCGACGGCGACAACTTCCGAAGGACTATTTGTTTTTGCCGGCGTCAGGCCGGACTTTTATGACCTGAGTGCGATGGTCCCCGGTTTTCAGGCGTACACGCTCCGGAACATCAAAATCGACCCCGCGCGCGAAACAAGCCTTCCGCCCATTGCCCTAAAGCTCGAACAAATCACGCTCACTGTGGACGTGATCGCCCGGTTGCAGACTGCACAAACCAGTAACGCATCCGTGGCGACGACGATCACCAATGAACAACTTCGGCGGCTACCGATCCTGAGTCGCGTCGTTTTGCCGATCGCGGAAACCCAGGCCGGGGTCGCGGCGAATGGTGTGATTAACGGCCAGCGCACATCGGGCGTGAGTGTCACTTTGGACGGCATCAATATCCGCGACAACTTTATTCGCGACAACGCGTTCTTCACGCCAAACTTGGTCGCACTGGATCAGGTAGCGGAATTCTCAGTCACGACGGCTCTCGCCAATGCGTCACTTGGAGGCGGCTCATCGCACATCAACCTTGTAACGCCGTCGGGCGGCCGTAGTTTCCACGGAGCTGCCTATTTTTACAATCGCAACAACAGACTGGCGGCCAACACCTGGTTCAACAACAAGGACGGAATCGACAGGCCGGCCTTGAATCAAAATCAATTCGGTCTCAGTTTCAGCGGCCCGATCAGGCAGGACAAACTGCACTTCTACGGCAATTACGAAGCTTTCCGTTACGGTGTCGATGTCACCACGGTTGGAACCATTCTGACCGAGGACGCGCGTAGCGGCATCTTTACTTACGAAGATCTGTCGGGACAGGTGCGAAAAGTGAACGTCCTCCAAGCCGCGGGAGTGTCCGCCGATCCAGCAATGCAGCAACTTTTGGCGGCTGTTCCCGGTCCCGAACGCATCAACAATTTTCGAGTGGGCGACAGCCGCGAATCGCTTTTGCGAAATACCGCCGGCTACTCGTTTTTGCGTAAAGGACACCACAATCGCGACAACACCACCTTGAAGCTGGACCACACGCTCTCGACAGCACACACGTTCAGCGGAAGCTTCATTTGGAACCGGCAGGACGTTACGCGCTCCGACTTGCTCAATGATTTTTCCAGCATCCCGAAGGTCCATCAGGACGACAAAAGAAAACTGCTCTCCGCAGGCTGGCGATGGAATCTCCGTCCCAGGTTAACCAACGAGGTCCGCGGCGGATTCAACGACGCGCCAGTTACCTTCGATACAGACGAAAAATTCGGCGCTCGCATCATCGCGAATACGCTGTATAGCAATCCCGTGAACCTCTTCCGCGCGACTGGAAGAGAAACGGGAACCGCGGACTTCATGGACAATGCTGCCTGGTCTCAGGGAAAGCACTCCGTCCAGTGGGGATTCCAAACGGAACAGATCCGAGTCCGGATATGGGATGACTCTGGAATCACATCGACGTATTTCCTGGGAACCAGCATTGAAAATGGCTTAACGCAAAACCAACTCCCCGGTATCCGTTCCGACGACTTAGCTGCCGCCAACGGCCTGCTCGCAACGCTTGCTGGGTATGTGGCAGGTTACAGCCAAACGTTCAACGTCACGAACCGTACGTCGGGATTTGTGAATGGCGCGCCATTCGTACGGCAGCTGCGGCTCAATAACTACGCGTTTTACGTGCACGATGCTTGGAAGATGATGCCGCGTCTGACACTCAACGCGGGACTCCGTTATGACCTGCCCGGTGTCGTAAACGAGAGAGATTCCCTCTATCTGACCCCCAAGGTCGAAAATAACAGTCCGGTGAAAACTCTGCTCTCCAATGCCACGCTGGACTTCGCCGGAGCCTCTGCCGGAAGGCCGTTCTATGCCAGAGACAAAAACAATGTCGCGCCAAATATCGGGCTTGCCTGGGACGTGTTTGGGGATGGTCGAATGTCTGCCCGTGCGGGATATAGCATCAGCTATGTCAACGATGAAGCGATCCGCGCTGTACAGAACTACATTATGTTCAACGAGGGCCTCATTGCCGTTTCGTCACGGACGAACCTCGGCGGCCGGGTCACCGGGGCGCTTCCGGAGATTCCGGTACCGTCTTTCAAAGTGCCCCGCACATTCGCGGAGAACTTTTCGCAGAACCCGTTCACCGCGTTCGGTTTGCCGGATCCGGATCTGAGAACTCCCTACGTCCAGCAGTGGACAGCAGAAATCCAGCACGTGATAGGCGGCTCGATACTTTCAGGGCGGTACGTAGCAAACCACGCCGTCAAGCTGTTTCGCGGTTTTGATGTGAATCCGGAAATCATCAAAGAAAACGGTTTTCTGGACGACTTCAAGCGAGCGCGCAACAACGCTAATCTGGCGCGCGCGGCCACAGGGATATTCGACCCGAGCTTCAATCCGAATATCCCGGGCAGTCAACCGTTGCCCGTCTTTAGCACGCTGTCTCGCGGCGCCAATACTTTTGTGCGGAGCCTGATTCTATCCGGCCAGGCGGGCGAATTGGCAGAGCAATATTACGTGGCAGGTCTTGCGGGGCCCGTCCAGTTTTACCGGAACCCCGTCTCGCTGGCCAGCCTCCTGCTGGCCAATTACAGCCATACTTCTTACAACGCGCTTCAAATCGATTTGCTGCGCCGCTTCAGAAAGCGGTTGCAGTTTCAGGCGAATTACACCTATGGCAAAGTCCTGAGCGATAGTGACGGAACAGCATCGCATCGTTTCGAAGAATTCCGCGACCCTGCGAACGGAAAGATCGATCGGTCGCGTCCGACGTTCGATGTCACGCATGCCATCAAGGGCAATGCCCTGTATGAACTTCCGTTCGGCGCCGAACACTGGCGCCGTGCTCTGTCCGGTTGGACCGTGAGCGGCATCATGAGCTGGCAATCGGGGAATCCGTTTTCAATCTTGTCCCAGCGGGGAACACTCATTCGCGCCCAGCGCTCGACGCAAAATACGGCTTCGTCCACGTTGAGCAAAGACCAACTCGACAGCTTGTTGCAATTCCGGATGACGAATAAGGGGCCCTATATCATCGCACCGTCAGCAATCGGAAGTGATGGACGGGGTGTTGCGCCTGATGGGTCCGCGCCATTTGCAGGTCAGGCTTTCCTGAATCCGAATCCCGGAGAAATCGGCCAGCTCCAGCGCCGCTGGTTTTCGGGGCCGTGGAAGTTCGATTTGGATCTCGCAGTCATAAAGAAATTCCAATTGCACGAAACGCATTCGCTCGAGTTTCGCGTCGAGGCGCTGAATGCTCTCAACCATCCGACCTGGGATGTGCCCGATCAGGAAATCAACTCTGTTTCATTCGGACGCTTCGAAGCCACGGCTAACGACTCGCGAAAGCTTCAACTCAGTGTGCGGTATGAGTTTTGAGGGAAAACAGCCGGACCATGGGCCTCACGTTGGCGTATTTAAGAGATTGGCGGTTGGCCATGCTATCCATTACTCACAATTCTACTCGAGTACGCGCGATAATTCTCCATGATGGACGCCGAAATTGAGAGACTAGAAACGCAACTGAGACGAATGCTCGAGGGTGAGGCGTGGCACGGACCCAGTGTTCTGGAGGCGCTTCAGGATGTCACACCCGAGTTGGCCTGTCTCCATCCGGTGGCCGGCGCGCACAGCATTTGGGAAATCGTGCTCCATCTCGCCAGCACCTATCGACTCGTTCTACGCCGCATTCAAGGCAACGACTCACCATTAAGTTCGGAGGAGGATTGGCCTTCCGTTCCCCCGCCCACGGCCTCGAACTGGCAAGATGCGATCCGTTCACTTCGCCAATTGAACGAAGAGTTAAGACAAGCTGTGCGCGCTTTCAGACCGGAGCGGCTTGACGAGCCGTTGGTAGCGAGCCCCCCTTACACGGCATACACGCAGTTCATCGGTATTACTCAGCATGATGCCTATCACGCGGGTCAAATCGCTATGCTGAAGAAGGCGCTCGAGTCTATTTCGAATCCGCCGGCACCTGCTTGAGAGTGCCTTTTTGTTTGGCGACTTCGAGCAGCGTCGGATAAAACTGCACGAACGTATTATCAACGGCGCCATTGCGGGAATGGCAGGCTTGACACTCGGTGGTTGCGGGAGACGCCGGTTTGGCCGACTGTTCGTTACTGCGAAAGGGGAAGAACCCCCATTTCGTTTCCGGAAATCGGCTTTCATCTTTGACCTCGGCTTCGACGGTGACGAGGTCTCCTTGAAAATGTCCATCCTTATTGATCGAACCCTGAGTCTGCGAGGAGCGGATTTCCAGGACGAACATTGTCTTATTTGGCCACTTGCCCGTCTTCATAAAAGCACGGTATGCCTCGGGCGTGACAAATACGTTGTCGAAGCGCGGCTCGGCCGCGCTGCTGGACTGTTCCCGCGGCCCGTATGTCATGCCCAATCCTGAGCTGACCCAGATCCACTCCCGGTAATTAGCCGGTCTCACCAGTTGGTTGTCCGAGAGGAAAACCGGCCCGTTTGTTTTGGACTGCGTCTGCGCAGGCAGGACTAAACCAAGCACGATCAAAATGGCGATCGACAGAATCAGTGGCGCGATTCTTTTCATTTGTCCTTCTTAGTAGTTATATTCCCCTCCTCGCAGAGGAGGGGTGGATGCGCCGAAGGCGCAGACGGGGTGGCGCGAAGCGCGAGCCCGATAGGGCGAAGCCTTAATAGAAGACCGGCGAAATGTTGGCTGAACTGACCACCCCGGCGCTTCGCGCCTCCCCTCCTCTGCGAGGAGGGGAATACTTGCGAACACCACCACTTCAGTTTGACGTGCGTGTTGCGCGCTCGGGGTGCAGGACCAACTTCTGCACGCGCCAATTCACGATTTCAGCAACGTACAATTCATTTTCCGAAGGGCATGCGATTTCGTGAATCCAACCAAACTGCTTCGGCTGTTTGCCCGCGCGGCCGAGGATTCCAAGGAGTTTCCCATCCAGCGACATTTTATAAATGCGGCCTGGGAAGGCATCCGCGGCATACAGAAATTGGTTTGCGCCCGGCGTGATGCAGACGGCCCACGGTGCGCCTGAGTGCTGGCTTCCGACAGTCTGAGCATTGGGGACGGGGCCCATCCATGGTCGAGCATCGGGCGGAACCGGTACATCCATTTTGATTTCTCGAAGGAGTTTTCCATCGGGATCAAAAACCTGAATCCGGAAGTTCCCGCGATCCGCAACGTAGATGTTTCCCTTGGCGTCGGCGGCAATGCTGTGAGGTGTGTCGAACTGACTCGGCCCCTTACCGGGCTCCCCGAATGACTTCACCCAGTCGCCATTTTTATCGAATTTTGCGACGCGGGAATTAATGTATCCATCGCTGATGAAGATGTTGCCCTGCGTGTCCCACGTCACGTCGGTGGGTTGACGGAATTGCCCGTCAATCGGGGCGCGCGGTGGATTGACGCGCTTCCAGGGTTCAGCGCCATCGTCGGAAGCTTCCTTCTTGCGGCCGAACACCATCGTGACGCGTCCTTCAGGATTGAACTTGATCACCATATCCGATCCTTTGTCGACAGCCCAGAGGTTGTCGTCCTTGTCCACGCGCACGGTGTGTGCGAACGACCACGCATACAGGTTCTTGCCGACTTCTCGGATATATTTGCCGTCGGGACCAAACTCGAGAATCTGCGCGG
>QHWY01000282.1 GCA_003223875.1 Acidobacteriota bacterium
GTCGCGGGCCCGGCGAAACCATAGACTGAGCCCCCGCTGCGGTCGATCAGAGACACCGGCCCTCCACTTTGCACAATGACGATCCCGGAAATTGACCAGCCTTCCAGCAGCCCGCCCATCAATCCGTTCGTCCCGAGGTTAGGCAAATCAAAGGTGAAGTTCGTGATCAAACGGTGCGTGCGATCGAAACTCGTGCGAGCCCAATCGAGATCGAGGTTCCGCTGGTCGTTGTAGACAGGATTTATTTACGCCGGTCTCGCAAAGCATCCTAAACATCGACGGTGCGCTGAGGAAAGCGCGGAACGATAATTACACAATAATTGTCCTTCCAAGAGCATCACATGCCCTCTTTATCGAGCCAGAGGTAGGGCAGCCCTTCGAGTGGGCACGCATGGCTCCCGGTTATCCAGATTTATTAAGAGCCTGGATTAGCCAGCAAACCCAATAGGTGTACCGCCCGTGCGTCAACACCGTCGCCCCTGTCTGTATAGGCGGAATACCGCTGATTTGTACGGGCCGGGCATACCGGCCCGCTTCTTTATAATGTCGGTTCGATGCCAATTGTCATGCACGGTTCCGCGGAGCCTCTGTTTCGAGCCAAGGTATCGTTCGTTGTGTGCACGGCTTGAGGCGAACAGTTAGGGAATTTCGAATTGGCGGAATTCACCCGGTTTTATCGTTTCGATGGCGGACTGCAACAGGGAAGCGGCAGCGAGGATTCGACGCAAATCATTCGTCGAAAGTTCCAGGATCGGAATCCGACGTCCACTAATGTTCTGTTGATAACGGATACTTTGATCGGCAGTAATGAAAAGATCAAACTGGCCTTCTGCTAGACGCAGAAGTTCACCGTTTTTGATTCCTTTCCAACCACGATCGCTTACCGCTACGCACTGGTGGCTGGTGAAGCAGCCACGCATTGGTATGGGCAGACATTCGTCTAGCAGGATTCGCATCCCTACGACTTGGATAACAAGGCCGCTTCGGACCGCTCCAAAACTCGGCAGGCCATTTCGCGGGTGACGGACGGAAAGCAGGCAAGGAATTCCTCGAGGGTGTAATTTTCCTCGAGATAATCGAACAGCGTTTCTACCGGGACGCGCGTTCCCTTAAACACGGGCGTTCCACCAAGGATTTCCGGGTCCACGGTAATCAGATCATCGGATTTCATGCTTCCAACATAACCGATGTGGTGACTCGTCGCAAACTAGCCGAAACAAGGTCCGTACCGGTCAGGTTGGGCCACTTGGTCTAGTCGGCTTCGCGGAAACTTTCCAATGAATACGGGGAGTTCAATTTCCCCAGTGCCCGTTTGACGGACACTGGCCGTGGACCACTTCGCGCGGTCCTAATGGGGGTTCTAACCCCATCCGCTGTTGAACGAAATTTTACTTTTCAGAGTCCGCTGGGACAGTGCGGGTGACGGAATGCGAATGCCCTTACCTCCGAATGGGAACAGGGGGTTTCTGCTTGAGGAACCGCTCGCGATAATGCAGCTCGTCCGACATGGTGGTAACCACTTCGCCCATTTTGCCGCCGGGAACCAGTTTGAAGGTGTGCTGCGAGGTCCAGGGGCGGGTATAGGCGATAGGATCCTCAAACGTGAAGTCGATCTGGAGCGTCTGGGGATCCAGACGCCGAATCCGCTCGATGACGTGGAGTTCCTCGCTGTGTGGATGACCGACTCCGTCCAGCCACGTCGAATCCTTGAATCCCACCGAATCCACGACCAGGCTGTCGCCTTCCCACTTGCCCACGGACTCCCCATACCAGGAAATATCCGGATCCTCGGAATGGGGCTTATTCAGTGGAATCTGCCGCCAAACCTTATTCCATTCCCAGAGCTGGTAGATGTGGTCGTCGGTCTCGACGATCTTGAACTTCAGTGGATGTTGGTATTGCCGGGGAAACCCGAGAGGGTCCGCGTACTTCAATGCCGGATCGGTTGTGTTCTCGAAGTCCGACTCCGAACCGCTACCCGGTCGCTGGCCTTTCATGCGTTCGAGCGCCCATGCCGTGTACGGAATATCCGGTTCGGTGCCGGGCTTGGCTCCTCGCGTCATGCTCCACGACCCTTTTCCGCCGCCCAGCCACACACCAGAAATGTCCGGGTGCTGAGGCGCCGCCGGCGCCGCGGGCGGCCTCGAACAGCCCGATAGGAGTGGGATAGCAATGAGCAACCCAGCCAGCGTTATTAAGAATTGATTTCGCACGTGCACAGTTTCTCTCGCTGCGAAAACTTACCGTAATATTCCTGCTTCAAGCACTCTGCCGTCCGCAAGTACCACTTTGATCAAGTCTCCCGTAGGGGCGCCTCGCAGGCCCGGATGGAAGGTTATAGTCACCGTGTCCCCCACTTTGAGCGACCTTCGACTCCACCCTCGCTCGGCCAAGATTCCCGTGGAACTAGCCTCAAGAAGCCACTGCCGGCGCGCGCCTTTGTCATCCACCGCCTCAATACCAATCTGCACATGCGGATTGCTCCAGACGAACTCGGTAACGCTCGCCTTCACCGTCGTTTCCTTCTTCGCTTCATAGATCAATGCTCGGCCGTGGTGGGCTAAAGCTGAGGCTGGAATCAGAAAGGCACTGGCAGCTAAGGCGAGCATGCCGAATATGCGGAGATTCATGGGACCTCCAATCGAGGATGATGCTTGGGGAACATCGAAGTCCGACAGATACTAGCCCGTGCAGTGTTGTGCGTCAAGTTGAGCAAATTGTTTTGTCCATTACGCGTTGACTGCCGGCCCGGTAAGTGTTATAGCTCGGCAGCGTTCCAGCGGACATCTTGAAAACCGACGGTGGACAATTGTCTCGAGGAGGACATGTGAAGCGCATTATCGTTTCCGCAACATTGGTATTGCTCATTTCCGTTCTTACCTCTGTCACTGTGTGGGGCCAAGCTACGGCGGAGATCAGCGGATCCATAAGAGATCAGAGCAACGCCGTGCTGCCCGGGGTGGAAATCAGCGTCACTCAAACGGACACAGGAATCTCCCGCACGACTGTTAGCAATGAAACCGGATTTTATGTGCTGTCGAATCTGGCACCTGGTCCTTATCGATTGGAAGCGGCTTTGCCGGGATTCCGGACCTACGTGCAGAGCGGCATCGTGCTGCAAGTGAACACAAGTCCGGTTATCAATGTAGTTTTGCAGGTGGGTCAGGTATCGGAGCAGATCGAGGTTCAAGCAAACGCCGCCCTGGTGGATACCCGGAATTCGGCGGTCGGCGCAGTGATCGAAAACGAACGGGTCTTGGAACTACCTCTCAACGGACGCAACGTCACCGATTTGATCTTAATGGCGGGTGGAGCCGTCGACCAGAGCAGCGGTTCTCAATCGATCAACGTCATGGCCATCGGCGGGGCTGGCGGAACTTCTCCGGTCGTCTCCATTGCCGGCGGCGCCAGTTGGGGCTCCGAGTACAGTCTGGACGGCGCCAATCATGTGAATTTTATGACCGGAACGACCATGAACATGCCCTTTCCGGATGCGATGCAGGAGTTCAAAGTCGAGATCGGCGGCGTGGATGCGCAGCACGGAAGTTCTTCGGCAGTATCTGCCGTAACAAAATCGGGGACCAACCAATTTCATGGCGACCTTTTTGAGTTCCTGCGCAACGATCTGTTCAATGCGCGCTACTATTTCTCGTCCACACATGGCACGTACAAACGCAATCAGTTTGGTGGAACGGTGGGCGGCCCGATTGTGCAAAACAAGCTGTTCTTCTTCGCCGGCTATCAAGGAACAACGATCCGGCAGGATCCAAGCGACACCCGATTTTTTATCCCAACGGCAGCAATGTTAGCCGGAGATTGGACCGCGTTCGCTTCACCCGCCTGCAATGTTGGGGTTCAGCGCGTGTTGAGGGCGCCTTTTGTTGCCGGGCCGAGCACACCGAAGGGCACGACCTATACGATTGATACCGGCCTCTACAGCAAACCGGCGCTCTACGTCGTCAATTATCGAGGCGCGAAGCCGTTTCCGACGACAGACGACCCGTGCGGTCAAATTACATACGGTAACCGGAACGCAGAGAACGATGGAATCTACGTCGGCAAGATCGATTATCAACAAAGTGCCAAGCATTCCTTGTTTGGACGTCTTCTTCTGACAAGCGCCGTTGTACCCAATCCTTGGGACTACAATACGAGCCTCCTTCAGGACACTGGGTACAGAAGCGGCCTGGCGAGTTCGTATACATTGGGCTCGACCTACCTGGTGAGCACTAACCTGGTTCAGGCGTTTCGTTTGTCGGTGAATCGTACGGCTAATCGTTATTCCAACGTGAAGCCGGGCCAGCTTTTCAATTGGTGCGATGCCGGCGTCAAGATTTACTGCGCGCCGGAAATTACCAGGCCGATTATGAACACCATCGTTGGCGGTTTTAATCTGACCAGTGGGTTTATTACCGGCCATAGGTACATCGGGACGATGTACAGCATGGACGATGACGTCAGTTTGCTTCGGGGAAACCATCAGATGTCGTTCGGCATCACGCTGGGACACGGCCGGCAAGGCAACCTCGCTCCCTACGTCAGCGCTCACCAATTCCAGTTCAATGGTTCCGCAACCGGATTGGGATTGGCCGATTTTATGTTGGGAAGACCAAGCCAATTGATCACCGGCAGAACCAACCCGCACCACGTCAATGGAACTACACTCGGGCTCTATGCCGTGGACACCTGGAAGCTACTGCCGAAGCTTACAGTGAACTATGGTGTGCGTTGGCAGCCATCGCTGCCGCCGAACGTGGAAGACATTTACAATTTCGACTACGGCAGATTTCAGCAAGGCATCAAGAGCAGCGTCTTTGTCAATGCGCCCGCGGGGCTTTACTACCGCGGTGATCCCGGATTTCCGGACAACGGCATCTATGCCCAATGGCTACAATTCGGACCGCACGCTGGACTGGCCTGGGATGTGAACGGAAACGGCAGCATGTCGGTTCGAGCTTCGTATGGCTTCAGCTATGTGCCTGTCCCCGGCGATTTCCGTGAACGCTATTCCGGCACAGGACCATGGGGAGGTCGAGTCACACTAAGCAGTCCAATAGGCGGTTTGGAGAATCCATATCTGGGCGTTCCCGGTGGAGATATCTTCCCTTACGAAGTGAATAAAAACGCTCCGTTTCCGCCCTACGGTTGGGTTTACAGCCAACCCTACGACATGCCGACTCCCTACCAACAAACGTGGACCCTCAGCATCCAACGACAGATTGGAAAAGACTGGCTCGTATCCGGAAGCTATCTAGGAAGCAACATGATTCATCTGTGGGGCAATCAGTCGCTCAATCCCGCCGCCTTGATTCCAGGTCTTCCTATCCAAGGCGCGCCGGGAGTCACCGTTACTGGGGCACAATGTGCCGCGCTTTTGGCGAACTGCCTTTCCAACGTCGATCTGCGCCGCGTGTTTGGGTTTCAAAGACCTGCGGACGCCGCAAAGATCGGCTACGTTGCAATCGCG
>QHWY01000283.1 GCA_003223875.1 Acidobacteriota bacterium
GATCGATAAGGACAATACCACCATCATCGAAGGCGGCGGCAAACGTCCAGTCATCGAAGGGCGCGTGAAGCAGCTTCGAGCTCAAGTCGAAGAGACAACTTCCGACTACGATCGGGAGAAACTGCAAGAACGGTTGGCGAAGCTTGTTGGCGGTGTCGCGGTGATTCATGTTGGCGCGGCGACCGAGACGGAGCTGAAAGAGAAGAAAGCGCGCGTCGAGGACGCGATGCATGCAACTCGCGCTGCTGTGGACGAAGGCATCGTGCCGGGTGGCGGCGTGGCTTTTCTTCGAACCATTCCTGCTCTGGAGAAGCTGAAGCTGGAGGATGACGAACAAATTGGGGTCAACATCGTGAAGCGCGCACTTGAAGAACCGCTTCGATTGATAGCGTCCAACGCGGGCCATGAAGGCGCCATCGTTATCGGGAAAGTTCGTGAGTCCGCTAAAGCCAATTATGGCTTCAACGCCGAAACGGAGGAATACAGCGATATGATCGCTGCTGGCATTCTTGATCCGGCAAAAGTGGCGCGTTCAGCACTCCAGAATGCGGCCTCGATCGCGGCGCTGATGCTTACAACCGAGGCTCTGATCGCCGAGATTCCCGGCCACGAAAATGCCGGTGCGTCGCCGGGCGGCGGAGCCCCGATGTACTAGCCGATTGCATCACTCCAATATCGTTCATCAGGCCCATGAACGCCGCCGGCAGACCCATGTTACAATCCAGCCGGCGGAATGGGCCGCCGCCGCGATCGCATCGTAAGGCACAGTCACAGAACACTAGCATGACCTGATTCAAGCTCGATCGATACAACGGTGTGAACGGCTCACTGCGCAACAGGGGTCGATTCTGCGAGCCGCCGCTTTAGAGCGGCAAGGATACCGGGAGTTGCTTTGATCGTGAGACACACGCCTTTTTCGCCGTAGGACTCTTTTAGCACGTGAACGTTTTTGCGGATCTCGGCGAGCACTCCTTCCTTGCCGTAGGAAACCAGGAGATCGACTTGGGTCATGTTGTCTAGAAAGAACCTTACAAGACGCTCGTACAGCGCCTCGATGTCCTTGGGATTGAGTGCGGACATGGGAATGGCAGCGGGAAACTCTCTTTTCAGAAGTGCCTCTTGCGCGAGATCGACGGCATCGATCTTGTTGAGGATGAGAAGCGAAGGAAGTTGTCCGGCGTCGATACTCTCGAGAACTTCTCGCGTGACTTGAATGTGAGAGCGCAACGATGGATGCAACCACTACATGAAGTAAAAGCGAAGCATCCAGCGCTTCGTCGAGAGTCGATCGAAATGAGGCCACGAGATCATGCGGAAGGTTTCGACGCAGCCTGACCCGCGGCCACACCCTTCTTATTATCCGCCGACGTTGATCGATACCCGAGTTATGGATTCGATTGGATGAACTCCGGGCGTCCCTGTGCCGCACAACTCGGACGGCTCCGTGTGTATGATCTGGCAGCCCGGCAGGAGGCATACCCGATCAAGAAAACGGTCCGAAGTGGATCTGCTTCGCAATCGGTAGACTTCTTCGTCACTCAGATAATCAAGTGCGGCTCGGAAATAAACGTCTTTGTCTTCGAAACGGTTAACTTCGCTTCCTAAATAATCGATTTCGGCCTGGAAACGGTTAAGTCTGTACCGGACACGATTGACTCGGGATTCTTTATGGTTAACTGTGAGCTCGAGACGATTATTTCCGCCTTCCACACCGTTATTGTTAAGCCGTCAATAACCAACTGCGTTTTCGTGGCGGTCTTCTGCAGGATGGAAATAATTATCGATACAACGGAAATAATTATTGATGCGATCGTAGCGGTCTTTTCGCAGGCCATCTAAGACGCGTCATTTCTGTCGGTTACAGACCAGGCCGATTGTAGCGGTCTTTGTTGCCACCGTAGCGGTCTTCTCCGTCACTGTAGCGGTTTTGGTTGGGGGCGTAGCGGTCAAGTCCGAGACCCAAGCAATCTTGGGCGTCGTCGAAGCAATTATTTTCGGCTCCGAGACGATCATTTCCGGCTTGAAGATGATTGTTTGCGGTTCAGACACGATTAAGTCCGGCACCGAAGCAAGGTAGTTCGAATACGACAAGATTATTTCCGTGCCGGAAGTCATCTTCTTCGCACCGGACATGGTCGTCTCCGGACGCAAAAAGACTATTTCCAGATACCTTTCTCATGCGCCGCTTCCAACGCCTCGGCGATTTGCTGCGCGATCGGTAACGCTTCGTCCGATTGGAATCGGCCCACGCTTCAATCGCTCTTGGGAGCGTTTCACCTTCCACCAACTCCATCACGATGCAACGCGTGTTGTCGGATTCTTC
The DNA here is from genome assembly GCA_003223875.1 of Acidobacteriota bacterium. Classification (GTDB taxonomy): domain Bacteria; phylum Acidobacteriota; class Terriglobia; order 20CM-2-55-15; family 20CM-2-55-15; genus 20CM-2-55-15. The sequence goes on from QHWY01000283.1 coordinate 2,324, forward strand.
GAGTCCGTAGATTTGCGCGATACGGAAGCCTGCAGGCGGGTGGAAACCCCTCAACTGCAATACAACCTGGGGAACGGGCTGGTCGCCCTCGCCGATTTGACGCCTCAGGATAAGAGGGGGCGGCTTGAAACCTCAATCCTTCGGCAGGAGCCACGGCGGCTCTTTCAACGAGCGGGCGAGCAGTGCGACGTGTTTTCCATCAGCGCGCGCGCATATACAAATCTCGCGAATCGGCTGTTGGCTCGTTTCGATGGGTGGAACCTATGATGCCTACGTAGTGGCGCTTCGGCTATGATCCGACGAATGCAGTAGCTCTATCTGGCATTACCCGCCTTCTTCACAGGCGCATGGGTGCGCATCTCGAAACAGATAGCCCCCTGCGCCGGACGGCCCTCCGTTACCTGACACAGGCGTACCGCTTCATGGCGCAGGCCCACGAGCAGGCCTGTCTGATCCGCCAGTGGATCGGTTACATTGAAAATCACCGATACGTTTACTCCTTTTGCCGCGCATCGCCTGATGCCCTTTGGAACAGCGCGGAAGATACAAAACATTTTTGACGGTGTGTGCAATTTCGAACAGTGTTTGTCCGCGGATATTTGCATCATTATTATCCAAAACCGATCGACACGGGGGCATCAATGTATGGAACCAGGTCACAAAGCAGGGAGGGACTCAGCATGCAAACGTCGAGGACTGCAATGAAGCGATGTAATTTGTGGGGTCTCGGCAATCAGACGCGAGCAACGGTCGCGGTGGTTGCGCTGTTCTTCGGCTTGGGGTGGGTGCCCGACCACGCTCGGGGCGCCCAGGAGCTCAAGACCGGCATCGACAACAACCAGCCGATCAGGAACCCCGGCGGAGCTGCGGCGACGTTCAGCACCCAGGGCTTCGTCGTCCTCACTGGCGAGTACTTCCAGGCTCAGGGCACAAACGGCCGGAGCTGCGCGTCGTGCCATATCCCGGAGGAGGCCTGGAGCATTAACCCCGGCACCCTGCAACGCTTATTCGACGAAACGGAAGGCACTCACCCCGTCTTCAACCCGCTCGACGCGAACAACCCGAATACGGCGGACTTCTCCACGGTCGAGGGGCGCCGGGCCGCGTACAGCATGCTATTGAGCCGCGGCGTCGTACGCAGGGGTGGCGCGCTCAAGGCTGAGCCCCGGGAGTGGGATCTGATCGCCGTGGAGGATCCGCACGGTTTTGCGAACCTCACGCGGCTCGTGCAGTGGCGGCGCGTGATGCCGACGATTAACTTCGCCACCGGCAGCGCGACGGTCAACTGGGACGGGGGCAATACCATGGGGACCCAACGCGCCGGGCTCGAGAACCAGGCCATGCGCAACGTGTTGGGCCCTCAGCAAGGCACGACGTCAGCCACCGCTGCTGTCATCGCCAACATCGTCGATTTCGAAACCTCGCTTTCGACCGCGCAGCTCATCGTGCCGGGCGTCGGCCGTCTCGACTCGGACGGTGCACGTGGTGGCCCTGAGGCTTTGTCGTTCATGGCGAAGTTTGAGGGGCGGTTCGATCTCTTCGACGCCTGGGCCAGTCACAAGAACCGGCGGCGCGCGCAGATCGCGCGCGCTTCACGGTCTCCGCGTAGGCCGCATCAATCAACGGGTCACAAGAACCGGCGGCGCGCGCAGATCGCGCGCGGCCAGGAGCTGTTCAACAACACCAACCCCGGCGGACGCAGGTGCGGCGCCTGCCACAGCTCGGCAAACAACGGCACCAACTTCAACAACCTCCTCTTTAATATCGGCACCGCGTCGGCCGCGGCCCGCACCCCGGACCTAACCCTGCACACCTTCCGGAACAGGGCTACGGGCGAGATCCAGCAGTTGACCGATGCAGGCCGTGGCAACGTCACCGGGCTCTGGAGCGACCTCGGCAAATTCAAGACGCCGACGCTCCGGGCTCTCGCCGCGCGCGCGCCGTACTTCCACAACGGCATCGCCGCGACGCTCGGGGACGTGGTCCACCACTACGAGACTCACCTGGGCTTCATCTTCACCGACGAAGAACGAGCCGACCTGGTGGCCTTCTTGAGCGCGCTCTAATTCGATGACCGAGCTTCCGGCCGCCCACCCCTCGGCCGGAGGCTTCTTGGCAAGGAAGCGAGTCGTCATGGATCAATACGGTCAACCCCTCATCGGATTTGGAATTCAAGCCGGAATCGTCGATGGCCTTGCCCTTTGTCAGATGTTCAACCAAGCGATTCGACGACAACCGATTCCGGAATATCTCAGCTCGGATCGTGACCACGTCATCCGCAAAAATTTCATCCGTGGCCAATTTTGAAAGCTCTGTGATTATGCGATTCTATTCCGCATGTTCGGCCTTGATGCCTTTTGTAAATTGTTAAGAACCACCGTTAGTGTTTCCTTTGACTTATTGACATTTTCTCGACTGATGTTCTGAACACGTCAGGCGGTCGCGGCTGAGAATCTGTTTTTGCGCAAGCAGCTCGCACTCTATGTAGAGCGAAAGACAAAACCGCACCGAGCCACCGACGCCGTTCGTTTCACCTTGGCCAACTTTCAAGATTTTTCGAATGGCGCGATACCCTAACCGTCGTGAAACCCGATACGCTGATCCGTTGGCATCGGAAAGGATTTCGGTTGTTCTGGAAATGGAACTCTCGAGCTGCCGGTCGACCGCGGGTGTCCCTCGATGTTCGAAAGCTGATCGGCGAAATGGCAAAGAACAATCCGACATGGGGCGAGGAACGGATCGCCGACGAACTCTTGTTAAAGGTCGGCATACAGATCTCCCCGCGAACGGTCCGGCGCTATATGCCGATTGAACCGAAGGCACCCGGAATGACGTCCCCACGCTGGATGACATTCGTGCGGAATCATGCAAAAGCGATCATCGCATGTGACTTCTTCATCGTGGTCACCGCAACATTCCGGCTTGTCTATGTGTTCATGATCATGGAAGTCGGCAGCCGCCGGATTCTGCATTTCAATGCCACCCTTCATCCTACCAGTAAATGGACTCTGCAGCAGTTTCGCGAATGTGTCACAGGAGAAGAGCCGTACAAGTTCGTCATTCATGGCCGCGACAGTCAGGTTGTTCTGCGATCTGCGAAGCACACAGAACCCGTATCGAAACCCATTGGTCTTGCCGCCTATTTGTCGCCTACGGCGAGTGGTTTTTTTGGATCTGACGACCTGATTCAAGTTCGATTGATACAACGGTGTGAACGGCTCACTGCGCAACAGAGGTCGATTCTGCGAGCCGCCGCTTTAGAGCGGCAAGGGTACCGGGAGTTGCTTTGATCGTGAGACACACGCCTTTTTCGTCGTAGGATTCTTTCAGCACGTGAACGTTTTTGCGGATCTCGGCGAGCACTCCTTCCTTGCCGTAGGAAACCCCGAGATCGACTTGTGTCATGTTGTCTAGAAAGAACCTTACAAGACGCTGGTGCAGCGCCTCGATGTCCTTGGGATTGAGTGCGGACATGGGAATGGCATCGGGAAA
>QHWY01000090.1 GCA_003223875.1 Acidobacteriota bacterium
TCCAGGCTCCCATCAGTGGATTTTTCGTACCCGAAGATTGGCTATAGAGGTATACCGTGCCCGCAAGCAACGCGAGAAGCGTGATTGCTATCAGTCGATGCATTGGATCTCCTCGGCGGAAATGATCCGCCATGTTTGATTAGTGATTGGGTGAATCGCAGCCACTTTGACTTGAACGAAGTGCGCTTGTCAACATTCACACCTGTAGCGGCGGTCCGCGAAGCGCAAGCGCGGTAGCGCGCAGCCTCAAGAAATGACCGCCGACAATCCGGCAATTTACGAGATCGCCGGCAGTCATAGACCGCCGCTACAGTTCGGTATCGTGATGTACGCTCAAGCGTGTGTTAAGATTTGCGACCATGAAACGCCTGCACTTTATTCCCAATACCAAAAGTCTCTTTCTGATCGCGGCCTGTTTGATCGTTGTTGCTTCCGGGCGCACTGCGCCACCGGTACCGGCCGAACTGACCGACAAACAGTTCTGGAGCCTGTCCAAGGACCTTTCCGAAGAGGATGGGTTTTTCCGTTCCGACAACCTTCTCTCCAACGAAACCAGCTTCCAGTACGTCATTCCCGAACTGTTGAAAACGGCGAAACAGGGACGTGTTTATCTTGGAGTCGGGCCGGAGCAGAACTTTACCTACATCGCGGCGCTCAAACCGGCGATGGCGTTCATCATCGATATCCGCCATGGGAACCTCGATGTCCATCTGATGTACAAGGCCCTGTTTGAACTGTCGAAGGATCGCGCCGAGTTTGTTTCGCGACTCTTCTCCAGGAAGCGTCCGGACGGCCTGACGGCGACCTCAACGGCAGCTGAGATTTTCGACGCGTACCTGAAAGCAGAAGGCAGCAAAGAAATCTACGAAGAAAATCTGAGAGCTGTCGAAGACGTTCTGATCAAAAAACATGGATTGCCGCTTACGGCCGGAGACCTCGACGGTCTTCGTTGGGCATTGAGCAATTATTACCAGTTCGGGCCCTCTATAAATTACGGATCGAGTCTATCCGTAAACGTTCCGCCTACCATCGTTGGAGCAACCGGAGGTTATGGTTTCGGAAGCAACGGCGTGACCTATGCGAGTCTGATGACGTCCGATGACGGGACTGGCCAATATCGGAGTTATCTGGGAAGCGAGGAGAAGTTCGCGTTCATTAAGGACCTCGAGGCCCGCAACCTCGTTGTACCGGTTGTCGGCGACTTCAGCGGAAATAAGGCGATTCGCGCGGTCGCCGATTATCTGAAGGGCGTGGGCGGTATGGTGTCGGCGTTCTACTTGTCCAACGTCGAGCAATTCCTGTTTCAGGACGGAAAGTGGAACCGATTTTGTTCCAGCGTCGCGACTATCCCAATCGACGAGGCCAGCATGTTCATCCGCTCGGGCCGCGGCCGTAGCCGCTTCGGCGGCAGCGTCCAGAATTCGTCCACGACGAACATGCTTCTCGACCTGGCTCCCTGCCTCGAGAAGCGCTAGCTGTAGCGGCGGTCTATGACCGCCGACGATCTCTAACTTGCTGGACTGCCGGCGCTCATAGAGCGCCGCTACAGTTACCGAATGATTTATTGCCGGCGGTCTGGTATGGGGTAATATTCGTTCAGTTCCCAATGATCAAGGAGGTTCCGATATGGCGTTTACCCTTCTCGTCAATGGCGTTCAGTATTCGGTGGACGCGGAACAGGAGACACCACTGTTGTGGGTGCTCCGCGATTCGATTGGTCTCACCGGCACGAAGTACGGGTGCGGCATCGGTCAGTGCGGCGCCTGCACCGTCCTGATGGATGGCAATGCGGTGAGGTCCTGTTTTATGCAGGCAGGCCGGGCCGTGGGCAGGAAGATCACCACTATCGAAGGCTTATCGCCCGATGGGTCGCATCCCGCACAACTTGCGTGGAAGGAGTTTGACGTTCCGCAGTGCGGCTACTGCCAGTCGGGACAGATCTTGACTGCGGTGGCGCTGCTCGAAAAGAAACCCAAGCCGACGGATGCCGATATCGATGCCCAAATGACGAATGCCTGCCGGTGCGGAACCTACCACCGTATCCGCCAGGCTATCCATCGCGCAGCCGCGCTGCGTGGTCAGTAAGGGAGGACATCATGAGTGAAAAGACGCCAGAGAAAAAAACAGAAATGGATCGCCGCGAATTCCTGACCACGACTGCTACCGTCGGCGGCGCAATGGTCCTCGGCTTCTGGATGCCCCTGAGTGCGGAGGCGGCGAATATGCCCGTTGCTCCTACGCCCTGGTATCGCGAGGCGGCGGTTCCTGAGATCAACGCCTGGATTACGATCGCGCCCGACGATACGGTGACCATCCGCGTCGGCCAGACCGAACTCGGAACCGGTGTGTTCACGGCGAATCCGATGATGGTCGCCGAGGAACTCCAGTGCGACTGGAAAAAAGTCCGGGCCGAATATGCATCCGCTAATCGCGATGCCAGAGAGAAGGCGCCGGAGTGGACACTAAAAGTGCCCGGCAACGGCGAATCCGATCCTGGTGGCGCCGCGCCCGTCGAGCTCGAGAACGCAAAGGGAGTGTACCGCCGCATGATCATCCACTCGAGCGGTAATGTCCGCGAGAGCCGCTACTATCTGCAGCTCGCAGGCGCCGAAGCTCGCGAGCGGCTTCTGCTGGCCGCTGCCAACGAGTGGGGGGTGCCGGTGTCGGAGCTGGTGGCGAAGGACAGCGTGATCACTCATGCGAAGTCCAAGCGCCGCACCACTTACGGCGCGATTGCGGCGAAAGCGGCCCGAACGCCGCTGCCCGACCCATCGAAAATCAAAATCAAGACACCCGACAAGTACACGCTGCTTGGAACCGAGCAGAAGAGCCTCGACGTTCCGCTGAAAGTAACGGGAGAGGCGATTTATGGCATCGACATCCGTTTGCCCGGCATGTTGTACGCGGCCGTAAAGGCGTGCCCGGTCTGGGGCGGAGATGTCCAAAGCTACAATTTCGATCGCATCCGGAATATGCCGGGTGTCCATTCCGTCGTGCGCTTGCCTTTCGATTCACTGACCAAGAGCGTTGGCTTCCTGTGCGGTGGAGTCGCTGCTATCGCTGATTCGTGGTGGAGAGCCAAGACGGCGCTTGACGCCTTACCGGTCGAGTGGAATTACGGTTCAGGAGCCGGCGTCAGCTCCACATCGCTTTACGATCTTCACCTCGCTACCGGCAAACAACCCGGGGAAGCAAAAACCAACGACGGCAACGTCGACGAGGCGATGGCGCGCGCAGCCAAAGTTGTCGAAGCGGTTTACTCTGTCCCGTTCTCGCCGCGCGCCCGCATGGAGCCCGGCAATGCGACGGTCCTCGTTACCGATAATCGCGTCGATATCTGGAGCGGAGATCAGGATCCGCAGGGATTGCTCCGCAGAGCAGCGAAATTGACGGGCATTACCCCCGAGAACGTGTATATCCACTCGACATTCCAAGGTGGCGGCTACGGAAGCAACGGGAATGGTCCGCAGGGAGAGCAGGCGGTCGCAGTCGCCAATGCCGTCCGCGGACGTCCGGTCAAGATGTTGTGGACGCGCGAAGAAGACTGGGGCACTGGAACGAAGTATCGCCCGATGAGCGTTTGTCTCATGAAGGCGGGTCTGGATGCTCAAGGATGGCCGATCGCGATGGAAGTTCGTCACGCCACCACATGGAGTCTCGGCGATATGGGTTATCGCGGACTCTCAGCGCCGCCGTACTTCATCCCGAATTACCGCCTCACCATTCACGCGCCAAAAACTCACGTTCCGATTGGGACGCGCCGTGGAACCGGCGCAGCTCCCAACGGCTTCTACATGGAAAGTTTCATCGACGAACTGGCCAACATCGCGGGCAAAGATCCTTACATGTACCGGCGCGAGTTGATCTCGCGCAATCCTGCCGAGCCCAAGCAAGGGGTTGGAGGCTTTGTGCACCGCGACGATTTCGTGAGAGCCCTCGATATGGTGGCTAAGATGTCCGGATGGGGAACACCGCTGCCCGAAGGCTGGGCGCGCGGCATCGCTATCGACGACCGCCGCCGGCCGACGCGGACGACCTCGACAATTTGTGCCCAGGTCCATACCGTCGAGGTCACTAAAGCCGGCAAACTCACACACCATCGTGTGGACGTTGTGTTCGAGCAGGGATTTGCGCTGATGAACCCACTGTCGGTTCGAAAGCAGATCGAAGGGCAGATCGCCTGGGGATACGACGACACCATGTATCAGGCCACCACACTCGAGGAGGGCCACGCCATCGAGCGCAACTTCGACAAATTCCCCGTCTCACGCATGAACGAGTATCCGAAGCAAGTCAATATTCAGTTCATGAAGACGAACCGTTGGATTACGGGCGCAGGCGAGGAAGCGATCCCGCAGATCCCTCCGGCGATTCTCAACGCGGTGTTCAAGATTACCGGCAAACGTTTCCGGTCCATTCCTCTGAAGAGCCACGACCTGAGCTGGGGCTAAATTGCAGGGAGGTATTCCCCTCCTCGCGGCTTTGCACAGAAAGTCGAGTGTGGCCACTGTAGCGGCGGTCTATGACCGCCGGCGATCTCGCAAATTGCTGTATTGTCGGCGGTCATAGACCGCCGCTACAGCGGGAGAGCCCGACATCGTTCACTTTTTGGGCAAAGCCCCTCCTCTGCGAGGAGGGGAATGCGTCAATCCACGACTGCCACCATTTGGATTTCGATCAGCTGCTCGGGTTCGCCGAGTTCCAAAACAGCGAGGTTCGTCGAGGTCGGTTTGTGGTTATAGGGAGCGAAATAAGAGTCGATGATCGCGCTCGCTCTTCCAATGTCCCCCATTCGTGGCCGCGCCCGGAACACAAAAACGTGGACAACATCTCCGAAGGTTGCTCCTGCGGCTTCCAGGGTCTTCTGGATTCCTTCCATACTTGCCCGGGTCTGTGCCTCCAGGTCATTCGGCATATGTTTGGACAAGTCTTCACGGCGGTGCGGGTGATCATGATAAACCGGCAGGGCCGTGCCGCCGGCCAACCATAGGAGCTTGCCGCTCTTGATTTTGATGGCGGGCACAAAAGGCATCATGAAGGTTCTTTCATAGTTTGGGTGGTGGATCACCTCCATGTGTTGGTTCGGCATAGAGACCTCCTTTTGAATCGGATCTGTTAATATGCCGCCACTGTGTGGAGGAAAGGAATGAAATTACTGATCGGCGGTTTTCAGTGGCGACGCATTCCCCTCCTCTGCGAGGAGGGGAATGGACTCGACCGAAAATTGATTTGGACAGAAGCGTGGCGTAGAATCCGCCAAAGGCCCAAAAAAAGGAGAGGTTACGACGATGAGAGTCACACTAACGACAGTGCTCGTGATTGCTTTAGCGGTCTTGTACTCTCAGTTTTCACCGAGCGGGTTCATGGCTGCGGAGCAGTCGCTGCTGAGCGGAAGGGTTGTGTCTGCCAACGGTCAGGCGCTGGCGGGAGTCCCGGTGCGGTCTCATCGCCAGAACAGCAACATCGCGGTGACTGTCTATACCAACAGCAGCGGCGAATATTCATTTCCCGGCTGGTCCGATTTGTCTGCCGGTTCTCATGCGGTCACGATCGACCTTCCGGATTTCGAGCCGGCCAAGCGCGAGGCTGTGACGCTTTCTGCCGGGAAAACATCGCGAGTCGATTTCAGCTTGCAACCCCGTCAGCCGTCGATCGCGGACGCGACAGCGTCGGAAATTGTGGCTGCTCTGCCTGGGACGGATGAGCAGAAACATTTGTTTATTCAGTGTGACAACTGCCATTCGCTGCAGTTTGCATTACGAGGGCCGCGTACAAAGGAAGGGTGGGTTCAGATCATCCGCCGAATGGCTGGAGAACGGGCCGTCTCGCGCGAAACACCGGGAACACGCGCCTTTGGCCAGAAGAAATACGTCGAACCTCTCGCCGAATACCTGGCTTCGATTCGCGGGCCGGGCTCCTCGGATCAAATCCCGTTCCAGCTGCGGCCCCGGCCAACGAGTGACGCCGCCATTCGTCTTGTCGTGACGGAATACGACGTTCCGAGAGGCGGTAAGGCGGACCTAAATATCCTTCGCGGAGACCGGCGCTTCGTCTGGCCTCACGACATCATTCTGGAGCCGAAAGGGCCGTACGCTTATTACACCGACCATTTCAGTTACGTTCTAGGACGGCTCGACCGGCGAACCGGCGAGGTGAAGGAATTCCCTTATAAGGTACTGCCGGGTATGGGAAGGGAAGGCGGCATCGTCGCCGAAGGGCAACAGCGCGCCGGCAATCCTGGGGGCGGAGCGCACGATCTCGCGTTCGATCCCGAGGGTAACGTCGTGTTTGGCATGGGCGGAGGCATCATCCGATTTAATCCGCGAACCGAAGAATTCACGCCTTGGGCTTCTGGAAGCAACATGTTTGGGATGGGGCCGGGCGGCAACGTTTGGTACCTGGACAAGGGCTTACATAGGCTGGATATGAAGACCGGCGAGGTGAAGCATTACGCGGTTCCCGATGGAACCGATGATGACACCTACGATATGGAGACCGATCCGCACGGGCGTTCGATCATGAACCTTTACCGCCTGGGCAAGGTGGGCTTGTTTGATCCGGAAACGGAGCGGTTCACCGCGTATGCGACGCCCACGCCGGGTTCAGGACCACGACGCGGCGATATGGATTCGCAGGGCCGTGAATGGGTCGGGCTGTATTGGGCGGGTAGGGTCGCCATGTTTGATCCGAATAAACCGGACGGCATTAAGGAATATCCAGTCATCCCCAGTAACGAGCGGCCCTACACGCCGCCGTTTCCGTCGCCCTATACCGTTGCTGTTGACGATAAGAACCAGATCGTCTGGACCAACGATTTTAATAGCAACCGCATCTTTCGCATCGACATGAAAACCGGGCAATCGACGGAGTTCTTCACGCCATCTCCGTATGAGATCCGCGATCTGACGGTAGACAAAACGGCGGCTCGCCCGACGGTGTGGATTCCGGCCTACCGTCCGCAGTCGCGGATGGTGAAGGTGCAAGTCCGATGATTACTAAAACGTTCACTCGTGTCCTCGTCGCAGCGTTCCTGTTGGCGGGCCTGGCAGCTTGTTCTGCACCCGTGGGAAGCCAGACCGCTTCGGGCAACGCGACCGTTTTCGAAGGAGCGCGGCTCATTACAGGCGACGGCAGTGCCCCGATCGAAAACTCAGCCTTCGTTATCCAGAATGATCAGTTCACCGCGGTCGGACGGAAAGGCCAGATTGAGGTGCCTGCCGGCGCGGAGCGGGTCGATTTGTCGGGCAAGACGGTTATGCCCGCCAAGGTCGATATGCACGGCCACCTCGGCTACGAGAATGTGGTCGAGGGAACGACGGCAAAAGAAAACTTTACGCGCGAGAATCTCATCGACCATCTGGAGCGCTACGCGTATCTCGGGTTCAGCGGTGTTGTCGACATTGCCAGTCTCACCGAGAGGGAGATCATGCCGGGCGATCATCTCAACCTCTTCATGGCTCCTCGAGATCCAAAAATGCCGAAGACGGGGCGATTCCCGTGGGGCAACGTGCCGTTCCAAGTCCAGGAAGAAGTCATACCGAACGCCGCGCTGTTTCGAACGGCGGGTCCAGGAATATCGTGGCCAGGAGCCGGCGCGACCGGTCATGCATCTAGAAACGACGTGATGTACCCCGTGACGACCGAAGAAGAAGCTCGGCGAGCTGTTCAGGATTACGCCAAGAACAAAGTGGCGTTCGTGAAGATCTGGGTAGACGATCGGGGAGGAAAGCTGAAGACGCTGCCGCCGCCGCTCTATCGCGCAATCATCGACGAAGCGAGGAAGCACAACCTGACTGTTGCGGCACACACGGTGAAACTCGCGGATGCGAAGGAGCTTTATAAAGCCGGTCTCGTCGGATCCACGCACATGCCTGTCCGCGATGGCGAAGAGCCGGATGAAGAGCTGCTCACAATCATTCGTGACCGCGTTGCAAAAAGCGACCGGCCGCTGTGGTTTACCGAACACGGCAACTTGAACGCGCTCGGCCCCGAGGGATGGGACGATCCGCTGCTATGGGAGATGCTCTCCCGCGAGCAGGTGCAACAACAGCAGGGTAAGAACATCCGAAAGATGACGCCGGAAGTTGTCGCGCGTGCCCGCGAAGAATCCAAGCAAATGGGAGAGGTTGCCAGAAAATTCATCAAAGCGGGAATAAAACTCGTGTTCGGGAGCGACAACGGCGCAGCCGGACGCGGTTACGGCTGGTACAACCAACAAGAGTTCGAGAGCTGGATCGACATGGGCTTCACACCCATGGAAGCGATTGTCATGGCCACGCGCGATGCAGCCGAAATCGCAGGTTTCAATACAGGCTTGGTCACGGCCGGCCGGAGTGCTGACTTCATCGTGCTCGATGCCAATCCGCTCGAGAACATCAAGAATTCCCGGCGCATCAATAAAGTTTATCTGCGCGGTAAGGAAGTCGACCGAACCACGATGCGCACAACGTGGCAGGCCAAGTGGAAAACGGCAGCCGCCCGAAGTTAGCCGTTAAAAGTCGATCTGCGAATTCGCTTAGAAGAAATACTTCAAAGCGAATTGCATGATGCGCGGATCGCGCGCGGAGATCACTTGACCGAACGTGCTGCTCGTGGAGTTCGAATCCAGGTACGGAAGACCGGTTTGGCTCAATCCGGTATCCGTCCGGAAACTGTTGGTGAGGTTGAATGCCTCCGCTCGGAATTCCACCCGCTGTGCTTCTTTGATCCGGAAGTTTCGGGATAGCGCCACATCGAACTGCCACGTAGACGGACCTCGAATAGTACCCCGTCCGAGATTCCCGAAAGTACCGGGCAGCGGCGCCGCAAATGCCTTCGGATTAAGGAAGTTTTTGACAGACCGATCTCCGTACGGACTTGCCAGGACGAGATCGGGGCGTTGGTGGAGCATATAGATCAGCCCTGGGTCCGTAGTGTTCTCGACGTTAACCGTTCCACCGGACAGGATCCTTAGGATCGGCGCCACTTGCCAGCCGGATCCAATGATTCTCAGTTTAGAAACGGCAAACTGCGGGCTTGCGGCTGTTCCGGAAAGATTGAAAATTTGCCGCCGGTCTTCCGCTCCTCCACCTGCGGCGCCCGCTGTACAGTTGCCGCGGTCGTAGCGGCGATTGGTCCAATCGTTCCATCCTTCGTCCGCGTTGCTGGCATTCGAAATATCCTGGTACAGGTCTGTGATGCAGTGCGACAAGGTATAGTTCGCGCTGATGGAAACGCCTTTAACCGGCCGGCGCTGTAACGACAGGATGAGGGCGTTATAGCTTGCGGTGCCGCCGCTTTCGATCCGGTTTACGGGACCAAAAAGCTTGGAAACATTGGCTGGTATGGACGTATCCAGCGATAGTCTCCGGCGAGCAGTGTAACTGGCGGTGGTCGCCGTCGAGCAGGGCGCCCTCGGTGCGACCGTATACGGAACCACCTGACCGTTGAGCGTGCAGTTCCCTTTGGCATCACCCACACCGGGGACGAAGATAACCGGATTGAGCGGCTGCGTGCCCCACAGATGACGAGTGCCGTTACCAATGTAGTTTGCTGAGACTACCCAGTCGGTTCCTAGTTGCCGTTGGACGCTCAGGTTCCACTGACCCACGCGCATGTTAGGTGTGTCGTAATCTAAGGCCGTCACGATCGAGTTCAGTTGCCAGGGTGTATTCTTCGGCGCAGATCCACCGAATGGAATTTGCCCCGGATCTCCGCCTGGATAGCCCGCCCAGGGATCCTGGAAACTCACACCAGCTAACTGGGTCCGTATGCTCCATGGCGGCACCGTCGTCAGATTGCGGAAGTAGATCGAAGTAGGACGATCATAGAAGATGCCGGCGGCAGCCCGGATCGAGGTGCGGCCGTCTCCCGACACATCCCACGCCAGGCCGAGCCGTGGCGCGATGTTGGACCACCGAGTATTTATGCCGGTGCGCTTCGGGAATCCGGGATCGGTGTCGAAAAACAAACCCGGCGGTGCGTTATCAAACCGGTTGGTATGGATTCCCTGCCGCAAGGCGGCCTCATCGAAATGAATGGACGTGCCATCTAGGTTCACCTGGGGAAAGTAGGGCTCCCAGCGCACGCCATAATTCAAAGTGACTCTGGGTGTCACGCGCCATGTATCGGCGGCATACCAGTTCAGATATTTGGACCTGTTGTGTTGCTCGATCCCGCTACCCGTTCGCCACAGGGATACTTTTCCAATCAAAAAGTCCGCCATTCCCAATCCGGAGTACCGGCCATTAAAGGTAGCCCGGTACTCCGTGTTCGCCGAGGAATATGAGTCGACCCACCAGCTCGCGGACGACACGCCAAACGCCATCTGGTGATTCCCGCGAACGATGCTCACGTCATCGTTGAATCCGTATAGAGTGACGTACGTCGGACCGACATTGGCGCCCACGACGAAGCCGCCGCCCACGGCGGTTCCGGCATTACCCGTTACAGTGATCGATGCAACATCCGGTGTTGGAAAGTAGGCATTGATTCCGAGATGCCCCATGCCGCAATTGCACTTGCTGAAGTCCGCTCCGGTTTTGCCACCGATAAAGTGGTTATAGTTCGCGCGGAAAGTATTAATGACATTCGGACCGAACAGATACGTACTTCCGATCGTCAACGCCTGACTCGATCCGTCCACTCCATTGCCGGCGGCGAGCAGGTTTTTGCTGAGGTCATAGCCGACTGGCTGCTTGCGAGTCTCCCGCAACCATCGGCCAAACAGAGAGTGATTGTTGGTCAACTGGTAGTCGACGCGGCCAATGTAGTTACCCCAGTCGTCGTGAAACGGATTGCTGTAGTTCACCTTCCCGCAGGGATCGCTCGTCTTCGGGAGGAACGATGCGAACTTGACCGCGGGAGGGCTGAATTGGGCTGGATCGACCTGATTATTGAAAAAAGGTGCAGCCAAGGTGATCGGTTTGCCCGAATTGCAATCCGGCGCCGCAAAGGCGCGGAAGTCCCCGGCCAGCATGGCATCGGTCGGCACATACGCGTACGTTTGCGGAGGATCCTGGCGGGTCCGCGTGCCCTGGTAACCTCCAAAGAAGAAGAGCTTATTCTTCACGACCGGGCCGCCCATCGTGCCTCCAAACTGGTTGCGCTTCAACGTATCCCTGGTGCTCGCGAAGGCATTCCGCGCGTTAAATATTCCGTTACGGACAAATTCGAAAAGGCCGCCGTGAAACTCGTTCGTCCCGGACTTCGTCACGAGACTGATTGAACCCGAGGATTTCGTTCCCTGCTTCGCTCCCATGGCGCTGGTCTCGACTTTGAACTCCTGCATCGCGTCCGGAAACGGCATCGACAGGTAAGAGCCCTGGAAAGGATTGTTATGGTCCGCCCCATCCAGCGTGTAATTCAATCCCGAGTTCAGGCCGCCTGCGACCGAAACATTTCCCTGAGCAAACGGATCCCGAGACTGGCCCGTGAGCGTCACCGCCGGCGCTGCGGCGCCCGCGAGCGCGACGAGTTCGACCACATTCCGCCCATTCAAGGGAAGATCCAAGATGCGGGCATTTTCCACCACTTCACCGATACCCGAATTCCGGGTTTCCACCAGAGCCGCGTTGGCTTGCACCTCGATCGTCTCCGTGACCTGTCCCACTTCCAGGACGATATTAAGAACCGGACTGCTGTTGACTTCCAGAGCTATTCCGCTCTGCACATAGGTGCGAAACCCAGGCAACGCCGCCTGCAGCCGATATGGTCCAATGGGAAGGTTCGGCAGAACGTAGGAGCCGGTTTCGTTGGTGACGGCGGTACGGGCAATCCCAGTGCCGGTCTGAGTCGCGGTGACTTCCACTCCCGGCAGAACTGCGCCCGTCGTATCTTGAACCCGGCCACTAATCTGGGCCGTTGCCTGCGCCCACAGTTCGCTACAGTCCAACGTCAAGACAAACATGAGAACCATTGTCGAGAAAGTCATTCGCTTCATCATCGTTACTCCCCACCGGCTTGGTTTTTACGACCGCCGCCTGTATAGGCCCCTATGCCGGTTGATGTCAAGCACGATAACTTTGCGGGCGCTAAGTGATAAAATCCTTCCGATCACGTCCACAATTACGGCGGGAGGGCAGTCCATGCGTCAGCTACTACTAGCCAGTGCGGCAGCGTTACTCGTTGGGATCGGAGCCGAAGCACAGCAACCGGCTGCTCAGGTCTGCCCGCCAGGTGGCTATACGCCACCGATGTATGGTGTGTTCGGCCAGAACGGCGGTGGCGGCCAGACGTCCTATGAAATTGCGAGCCCGTGTATCCCGAAGGAAGTGCGGGATGCCGCGGAAGCGATCGGAATGGGACGTACGAAGCCTCTCGGAGTTAAGAATGTCATCACCGTCATGTTCTCTGCCGAGGGTGCACTGGCTGGTCAAGGCGGCATGGACAAGCTGAGCAAGGCGGAATTCCACATCAACTATGTCGTTCCTGCGATGCGAATGTTTCTTAATGGAACCCGCGCCGACGGCAAGCCTCTGGCGGAGATCCGCGTATTCGCCGACACCTGGGCGTGGAATGAAGCGAAGGAGGGAGTGGGCGCCAGTGCGGCCATGGCGACCCTTGCCGAGCGCGCGCCGCTCGTCAAGCTGACTCCGTTCGGCGCGCTGTGGTCAATCATCGAAGCGGAAGGGCACGTCAAAGTCGGCACTGTCGCAAGCAAGACGACATTCACTGGGACATCCCCATACGATGGGATGGAAGTGACGATGACGCTCGACACGAAGCAGCGTCCGGACTCGGTGACGGTGAAGGCCAACGGCCACGTGTATGGCGCGACGTTCGCTGACTATCGTGATAATTGGGAGCCCGCCTACCTTGTTATTTTCCCGAGCGAAATTCATTGGACGAAGGATAACCGGCCTCTGGCGGACCTGAAGGTCACGGCGTTCAAATCGAACCCGTATGTTGTCTTCCCCGTGCCCGAGGTTGTGAAACAGAAATCTAATTAGAAAGGATCAGAAAATGATCAAGAACATCCTAGTGATAGCCACGATGTTGCTCTCGATTCTGGCGCTGAGTGTTTCCGCGACTGCGCACCACTCCGCGGCCGCTCAATTCGATGTCACTCAGGAATTCGTCCTGACGGGCGTCCTGACCGAACTGCAGGAGGTCAACCCGCACTCGATTTGGCATGTCGATGTCAAAGGCGAGGACGGAAAGGTTACGCCGTGGAAACTTGAAGGAGTCAGCCCCAACGGGCTTCGGCGGATGGGCCTGAGCATCAAGAACGACCTGAAGATTGGCGGCACCTACAGCTTCACGTGCGCTCCTGCGCGCGACGGCAGCCGGTATGTTTTTCTCAAGGCCGTCACCGTCAACGGCAAAGTTTATCAGATGATCCAGCTCTAAGGACCGCGTCCCGGAGGGCAATTGTGTCGAGAAATTCGCGCTTCTTTGTCGCCGCCGGCATCGCAATCGCGATTGCCGGGGCAGGACATCTAACCCAGGCTTCCGCGCAGGCGACAGCTTATCAACCGCCGGCGAAACGTGTGTCTCCTGCGCAAGGATTCGCCCGCCAGAAGTCATCCCTTCCGACGCCTCGCGCCGCCGATGGTCATCCCGACCTCACCGGAGTTTGGGTGGGAGGATTCCCCTCACCTGCGGGCCCATATACGGTCCGGCGCATGGGCACATTCGAACCCGACCAGGCCGTAATGCAGCGAGGCGTAGCGTGGAACAAGCCTATTTACAAGCCTGAGTACTGGGAGAAAGTGAGGAGCCTCGACTTCAGCAAGGTAGACGTCGATCCTGCCTTTCGCTGTCTGCCGGCCGGCGTTCCGCGCCAGACCGCGCCTCAGAAGATCGTTCAAACACCGAAGGAGCTTGTGTTCTATAACGCCAATTCAATTCGTTTCGTCCCCGTGGATGGACGCGAACGCGATCCGCAGGACGCCGACTATAGGACCTGGTCGGGAATTCCGCTGGGTCATTGGGAGGGCGACACGCTCGTCGTAGAGTCGGTCGGCTTCACCGATGAATCATGGATTCAGTGGCAGGGATATTTTCACACCGAGGATATGAAAGTGACCGAGCGGTTGAGGCGTGATGGCGATCTGCTCTTCTATACATTCACTGTTGACGATCCCGCAGTGTTGGCCGAACCATGGACATCGGATACCTATGTGCGCAGGTTGAACCCGGACCCGAAGGCGCGTGTCGATGAGCCACCGCCATGCATCGAGCAGGATCTGAACTCCATCGTCGACAAGTACTATCGGGGTTGACTGGTCACCACGCTCGAGTATCCGAGCAGTCTAGACTGCGGACGCGGAGGGATAGTGGTATGCGTTCTCTCATTCGGCTAAAGATATTCCTGCTTATTGCTGCGGTGGCGCTAGCTCAGACTGCTACTTCGCGAATCACGGGAACAGTCAGCGATGCATCCGGAGCCTTAGTTCCTGGAGCTATGGTGACCGCCAGACATGAGGCTACTGGAGTCACCTATACTCAATTGACCACCGAAGCCGGCCTTTACGCATTTTCTTCTTTGCCTGTTGGAACCTACACGATCACTGTCGCGCTTCCCGGTTTCAAGACGGCCAACAAGACCGGAAATATTTTGGAAGTCAACACGCCTCTCGTGATCAATATGTCATTGGAGGTTGGCGGAATCACCGAAACCGTGAGCATCGCTGCAGAGGCCGAAGTGCTGCAGACGAGCAATGCGGCTATCGGCAATGTCGTCGAGCGCAAGGCGATCCTCGACCTTCCGCTCAATGGACGCAATCCTCTCGCGTTGATCGCATTGGAACCAGGTGTGGTTCAGAGGTCGGCCGGAGCCGCCGGTTCGGGTATTCACGTTAACGGCGCTCGTGATCGATCGGTCAATGTGACGGTAGATGGCATTGAAGCCAACGAATCGTCGGTACCAAACCCGCTCTCGAATTTGTACCGGCTGAACCCCGACAACGTGCAGGAATACAAAGTCACAACCAACAATGCCACTCCCGAAGAAGGTCGCAACAGCGGAGCTTCCGTATCCGTCGCGACCCGCAGCGGTACGAATGAATTTCATGGAACGCTCTTCGAGTTTGTGCGGAATACTGCGCTCAACGCGAATGAGTTTTTCGCTAGTGCGCAAGGAACGCCTAAACCGGAGATTAAGATGCATCAGTTCGGCTTTGAGGCAGGCGGTCCCATCCGCAAGAACAAAACCTTCTTCTTTGGAAGCTGGCAAGGACAAAACACGAAATTCGCACAGCCGATCGATCAGACATTCGGCATTCCAAGGATGTACACACCCACTGCGCTTTCCGGCATTTTCCGATACTTGGTTACGGATCCCGTAAACCCACTGGTGCTGAACGGACAGACGATCACGCGAAACAGTCCATTGCTCGTCGATCCGGCGACCGGCGCGTATCGGCCAGGCGTACACGATTGCGCGACGGCGTCGGAACTAAATTGCGTCAGGTCGTTCAATATGTTTTCCAACGATCCACTGCAGATCGGCGCGGATCCGAAAATGTTGGCTTTGTTCAAAACGTATCCACTGCCTAATTCATACATCGTCGGTGACGGCTTAAACACCGCGGGGTACATGTGGAATCCGCCTACAAGCAACGAAGGTCCCAACTACATGGCACGCGTCGATCACACTTTCAACGACCGGAATACGGTGTTTGTCCGCTGGCTGCAAGCCGACAACAATACGCGACAGGGCGATCCACTGAACGCGCGGCCCCAGGTGTTTCCCGGTTTTCCTCCGTTGGGCGAGGTATTCCGAGCGACGAAAAATCTAGCTATCAGTTACCGCCAGACGATTTCCTCGCACGTCGTGAATGAATTCACGGCTGGTTTCGCGCGCTTTGTGTTCTTGTTTACGCAGGGCGAGGCAAATCCCGCGTTTCCCGACGTGCTGCCATTCACGAGCAGCCCTGGCGGGACCAACAACGCTTTCAACAACATGGTTAGTCTGCCCTACATCAACACGCCAAGAACGTTTCGTGCAGTCACGACACCACAGTTTCTCGACAATCTCAGTATCGTGACGGGCGCACATGTTTTCCGAACGGGAGCGAATGTGCGCCTTTATGAACATAACGACCAGCGCGGCCAGCCCGGCGGAACGAATGTGACGCCGCTGATGTCCTTCATGCAAAACATTCGGACGCCACCTGGATTCAACACGCCGCTGGTCGGCGCCCGCAGTATCGATGCTACCGATAGCAACAATTTGAATGGCGCCATCAACGATATCCTTGGGATTCCAGCTCGCTTATCCCAGGTGTTTCTCGGTGATCTTTCGTCTGATGCGTTCCTGCCCTTTCGTTCCGGCAAAGGCGTAACGCTGTGGAACCTGGGTCACCGTTTGAAACAATACAATTTCTACTTTCAAGATGAGTGGAAGCTTCGGCAAAACGTCACGCTCAACTACGGAGTGCGCTGGGAAATCAATCCTGCGCCGTCTGAAGCCGCAGGCCGCGTCTATGTTCCAGATAAACCGATCGTCGGTGCGGGACTCGTCACCTTCCGAAAGACCGACCGCTGGTATGAACGGAACAATGCCAACGCGATCGCGCCGCGAGTTGGAATTGCATGGAGTCCCCGGCCCAATTTCGTGATTCGATCCGGATACGGAATCGCGTTCGATCCTATTGCTTCATTCCAGGTGACCGCTGTTTCCGGCAAGGTGCCTGGGCTGACGTTCTCCTGTTCCGCAACGGTTGGGGGCACGACAACACCGGGTTGCGCGTCAGCGCCGGATGTTCGAATCGGCCAGGGCTTCCCACTGGAATTGCCGCCACCAACTGTAAAGCCATCTTCGTTCCTTACGCCGCCCGAGCAACCTTTAACGAACGCTCCGGCTCTGACGCTATTCGACCAGAAGCTTAAGCTCCCAACGGTTCACCAGTGGAACCTCACGATCGAACATGAGTTGCCGTGGGGTGTAGTGGCTCAAGCGAGTTATATCGGCCGCCGTGGAACGCGGCTATTGCGAGCTTATGATGTGAACCAGATCAATGCGGATCCGATTCTGCCTTCGTTCGTGATCATGCAACAGAACATGCGCAACGGCTGCCGGCCGGATGGGACGGGTTGCGCCAATGGTGTTGCTGTTCCGATCGTGACGTCGGGGATCGTTTCCAGCACGTTCGTCAACTCCTCGATCACGCAAAGCGATCTCACCCTTAATGGTGCCGGCAACTTTGCAGGGCGCGTCGAGCAGACGACATTGGCGTCAAAGCTGCGGCCCAATCAACAGTTCGCTACGATCACGTATATCGATTCGGGAGGAGATTCGTACTATCACAGCGGCCAGGCGACATTGAGAAAGCGCTTCGGCGATGGCGTGCAGGCGGGACTGGCCTACACGTTTGGCAAGTCGATCGACGATCAATCCGTAGATCCTGTCGGAGCGACTTCCGGTGGCGCCCTCAGCTCAACGAATTCTCGAACGCCGACCGATACGCGCGATTGGCGTCAGGAGCGCGGCCGCTCGGACTTCGATCGCCGTCATGTGCTCACCTTAAATTCATTGTGGGAACTCCCTGTTGGAAGACAAAAACGGTTCGCGTCGTCGATTCATCCGGCGTTGAACCATGTCGTCGGAGGCTGGAGCCTCAACGGAATTTACACGTTCATGTCCGGCGAGCCTTTCAGCGTCCGCAGCGGCGTCCGAACGTCGAACTTCTCTCACGAGTCGCGTGCCGATATCATCGGCGCCAAACCGCAGGTTCGCTTGCAGGAAGTGCCGGGTGTGATCGGTCCTGTCGTTTTCAAGGACGCCGGCGCGTTTGCCATACCGGCGCCCGGAACCAATGGCGCCGGCCGCAACACTTTTGAAGCCCCGGGTTACTGGAATCTCGACTTGGGAATCGGCAAACGTTTCGAATTAACCGAAAGATTCAATCTGCAGTTCCGCGCCGAGATATTCAACGCGCTGAACCATCCTAATTTCGATAATCCGCGTGACGCTTCGTCGGGTTCACCCAGCATCCGCTCTACGGTATTCGCGCAAACATGCTGCCAGACCGTGGCTCCGCCGACAACGCAGACGATCATTCAAACCGGAGAAGCGGCGCGGGTGATTCAGTTCGCGTTAAAAATGCTTTGGTAACGACTTGACCTAAAAAATCAGCTTCAGCGAGAGTTGGATCTGCCTTGATGTTGTTGTGGTGGACGTGATTTGCCCCGCAGTTGAATTAATCGCCAAAGCCGGCGATGACCCGAATTGACAGCTTTTCACAGCCGGGGTTGCCGCTATGTTGCCACAATCCGCTTTTGTCGGGTCGAAAAAACTTGGAAATCGCGATCGTTGACGCTCACCCCTGTTCCGTATATTCTCGGTCATAAATTCGCACTTAAAACATTCCCTGACGACTATGTATTAGAAACTGCGTTGACCGAGGAGGAAGCATGCAGTGCAGATTGAGTTTGGGTTTTCTGACAATTTGCTGGATTGTTGTTTCCGTTACGGCTGTAGCGCAGCAGAACACCGGCACGATTCTGGGCGTAGTGAAAGACTCCTCAGGCGCGGTGGTGCCCGGTGCCGGCGTCACGATGGTGAACGAAGAGACGAGCTTGACCCGCACCGTGACGACAGGCGAGAACGGCGCCTTTCGCGCGCCCGCACTGCCCGTTGGTCATTACACCGTGAGAGTTGAACTGGCCGGCTTCCGGACGCAGGCTCAGCGCGGCCTGGTTCTCGAAGTGGCGCAGGAACTGGTCGTGAATCCCACGCTGGAAGTGGGCGCAGTGCCGCAGGAGGAAGTGGTGGTCAGCGGCGAAGCGCCATTAGTCAATACCACCAGCAGCGCGCTGGGTAGCGTGGTGAACGAGCAAAGCATGTCGGACCTGCCGCTCAACGGGAGGAACTACGTCGACCTGACGATGTTGCAGCCGGGAGTAAACCCACAAACGCTCGCGACGACAGGCGGCACCGCCACTGCCAGTGGAAGCTGGTTCAGTGCCAACGGGGCTCCCGTCCGGTCGAACAATTTCATGCTTGACGGAGCGCCGGTGGTCAATGGCGGTGGCTCCTCGGCTGCCTCCGAAGCTGGAACCACCTTGGGTGTGGACGGCATCCGCGAGTACAAAGTTGTCACGAGCGCTTTCAGCGCCGAATACGGGATGGTAATGGGCAGCCAGACCGTTATGGTCAGCAAGAATGGAACGAATATATGGCACGGCGATGTGTTCGAGTACCTGCGAAATAGCTCTCTCGATGCCCGGAATTTCTTTGATTACCCGGCCAGTTCGGGAGGCAGACGCCTGCCTCTATTCCAACGGAATAACTTTGGCGGGTCCCTTGGCGGTCCCATCAGGAAAGACAAAACATTCTTCTATGGCGTTTATGAGGAGCTGCGGCAAAATCTCGGCGTAACCATCCTGGACAACGTGCTGCCGGCAGCTTGCCATCAACTCGTGAATCGCGGTACCGACAACACGACACTCGCAAATCCTTCCGCCTGCGCACCAACATTAACCGCTTCGAATGTCGTCCCGCGAGTCATTCAGCCCTTTCTCGATTTTTATCCTCAGCCCAACCTGCCCGGAAACCAGTTCACCTTTCCATCGTCCAGTAGGCAGCGAGAGGATTACGGACAGATCCGTGTGGACCAGAACTTCTCAGCGGCGGACACGGTGTTTGTGCGCTACACCATTGACGATGACGACCTAAATAATGCGACCAACAACATCCGGGCTCTCGCTGCCGGCGCGGCCTTTCCCGGCATTCGCACGTTGGGTACGAGCCGAAGCCAGTCGGCGACGGTGTCTGAAGGCCACGTCTTTTCTGCGGCGTTGCTCAATACGGTCAGGCTGTCCTTCAGCCGTACCAACTACTGGAACGGTGGCTCTTCCCCCGACAACCTGACCAGTCCAGCCTACTCTCTTGTATCCGGCCAGCCGATTGGAGGGATTTCGATCTCCGGTGGGATCACGGGGATCCAAGCGGTGGCGATACCGCAGTCTCAGATCCAAACCGTCTACACCTTGAGTGATGACCTGTACTACACGAAAGGCCGCCACGCCTTGAAGCTGGGCATGCTGCTCAACCGCTACCATTTCTCCACGCTGGGAACGGCCAAATTGGTCAGCGGTACGGTCACGTTCAACGACGTCGCCAGTTTTATGCAGGGCGTCTACGACAACTATGCTGCGGGTACGCCCAGCAGTTGGCAGCGCCGGTTCTGGTCATACAAGACCTGGGGCTTCTACGCGCAGGATGACGTGCGGGCGACTTCCCGGTTGACCCTGAACCTTGGCCTACGGTATGAGTTTCAGACTGTGCCACGAGAACGATACGGTATCGAGAGCCGCTTCCTCAACTTGACTGATCCCACTCAGACTTGGACCTATGGCCCTGTGATGCGCAACCCCACCTTGCACAATTTCAGCCCGCGCGTTGGGTTTGCGTGGGACATCCGAGGCAATGGCAAGACAGCAATTCGGTCAGGATTCGGCCTGTATCAGGATCTCGCCAATTTCGGATCGGCCATTCTGCAGATCCCGCTTGGTATGACACCTTACGCGCGGCAGAATATCATCAGCAGCAACCCGCTGCGGCAACTGTTGCCTGTCCCGTTGCAGTTTCCCGACACACCGCTCACAAGCGTTTGCGCCAGTGATCTGCCTCCGGCCAATTGCTCGAATCGGTTGCAGACGATGGCCTATGACCTCGATCAGCCGCGCTCACTCCAGTACAACTTGACTGTGGAGCAGCAGATGCCTCGGGGCGTAGGGTTGGCGGTGTCCTATGTGGGATTCCGAGGCATTCATCTCTGGCAAGTTCGGGAAGGCAATCCCATTCCCCCCACCGACATTATTAATGGTTCGCCCGCCTGGCTGCCCTACCTATGCGGCGGAGTTGCTTCTGCAGTGCCGTGCTTCGCACCCGTGGCAACGGTGGCGAATCCTGCCTATCACAGGTTGAATCCCGGTTATGCCAGCGTCATTCTCATTAAGACGTCGGCAGACTCCTGGTACAACTCGCTTCAAGTTGTATTGAAAAAGCGACTGAGCCGGGGATTGGAGTTTCAGAGCGCCTACACGTGGAGCAAATCACTCGATACGACGCAGGGTCAATTGTATTTCGCCGATTGCACCGATCAGGCCGAACTTGAAGGCACCAGCCCCTTTAATGCGCGAATGGACAAAGGCCCCTCCTGTTTCGACGTGCGCCACAACTGGCACATGAACATGCTGTATCACATTCCGAGCATGAACTCGGATCGGCTCGCGGCCAAATTCCTGCGCGGCTGGTGGGTGGGCAACATTATCACTGCTCGTACCGGATTTCCGTTCACGCCGCTGGTCAGCGTCGGCCGTTCGAACAATGCGGTCTTTGCGGGACAGGGCACGAGCGGCATCGTCGATCGGCCCAATGTGGGGACCGACACGACTACCGCGACGTTCCGCTGCTCCGGCACCTCTTCGGCGTTTCCAGGCGCGCCACCCTGTTCGAACGGTTCAGTCAGTTATCAGTTCATTCCCTACGATAAGGACAAGGTCATGACCGGTGACCCTAACGCCTGGTTCAATCCGCTCATGTTCCGGCTGGCGCCGACCGGTCTTCAGGGCAATGCATCACGAGGGCTATTGCGAGGGCCCGGCCTCAACACTTGGGACCTTTCACTGAATAAAGATACGGGCTTGCCCTTTCTCGGAGAGAGCACCAAACTTCAGTTCCGCGCGGAAATCTTTAATCTCCTCAACCACGCCAATTTCTCTCTTCCCGCCTCGATCGGACGCGTCTTCGTCGGCATGCTGACGGATGCGGCCGGTGTCTCGGAGGCGCCGATTCCGAACGTGGGCAAGATCACAACGACGGCGACCTCCTCGCGGCAAATTCAGTTGGCGCTGAAGGTGATCTTCTGATTCGACAAACCGGGACGAACGGAACAGATACCTATCGACGGAACGGAATGTCCCTGGGTAAATGATCTTGAGCATCCGCAAAAATGGATTTCACGATTTAGATACGGGCCATCGTGACTTCGAATCGCCTTTCACGATTTAGATACGGGCCATCGTGATTTCGAATCGCCTTTCACGATTTAGATACGGGCCATCGTGATTTCGAATCGCCTTTCATGATTTAGATACGGGTCATCGTGATTTCGAATCGCCTTTCATGATTTAGGTACGGGCCATCGTGACTTCGAATCGCGTTTCATGATTTAGATACGGGCCATCGTGACTTCGAAATTCAATTCATGACTTAGATCGCCAGCATTGAGGCTTCAACGGGCCCAAATTCGAAAACAACCTTAGAAGGAAGAACGTATGACAAAACTAAAGAAGATCAAACTATTGGATGGCTTTTCCAATGTGCCCGACGCGGAGGAAATCGCTTTTCCTCGTTGCCGAGCAAGGCCTTCCTGCCGCGATCGTTCGCGTCACTTTGAGAATCCGAACAACTGTGCGCGCGGCTCAGTGGTCTGTGATTTCGATCTCGGCGGCCCTTGCTCGGTGGCGGGTTTCCAAGTTTGTTCGGCAAGTAACAGCTTCCTGAATGAAGCGCCGTCGCCTCTTGTTCCCGGAGTCAATTAAGGTGTTTGCCAGATAGCCCGACAAAAGCGGAAAGCGTCGTCGCTCAGGTGCCGACCAGCCGGTCGGTTCACCACCAACTATGCGAATGCCTTGTCCAAAGCCTCCGTGTCACGTTCTCTTTTCACTTGGCCTTTCACTATGTAGCCAAGGCCAAAGTCGGGGACATCTGTCGGCCAAAACTCGCCATAGGTGTATCCTTCGAGTTGGTCGAGAACCCCACCTCGTACGAACAATAGGAAGCCAGCTCCATTCTTGAGTCCGGGAATAGTCGCTGCCACATCGCCGAATGTCAAACTCTTTTTCGACAGCGGACGAACATTGGGAGCCAGCCGGAATTTTGTAAAAAATCCTGCTCCTGTGAATTTCCTCTCAACGCTCTCAATTTCTTCAAACTGCTTGCGAAGGTCTTGCAGGAGCGGATTGTCACCATCAAGAAGCTTTTCCATCACGGCTTGTTCTAATCGTGTTAAGTCGCTCATCTAAGGAATAAACGCGGTTGCGATGTTAATGACGCCATCAATGATGTTTCCCCTCACAGTCACAAGACTTGAACCCACTTGAACAGACATCTCGAAAAGACCATCCCCCAAGCCCTGCGTTCGGGCTGCCAACAATGTCCCTTGCTGGATCGCTTCTCGATGGCCTTGGCCGCGATGTTGCCTTTTCTGGGAGGAATAGAAGTATTCGAGACACCTGGGCCACATAAGACACCGACGTTGTTTCAACCGGCCACCGAATAAGTGGAATGGCCACTTCCTAATGCGTCCCCCGGAGCATGACGCCCTGATTTGCGGAGTCCAGCCGAACAGCTGGCGCGGCGGACGCTGGATCGGATTCTGATCTATTATAGCGATCGGAATACAGCGAATATTGGAGCCGAATAGCAACGTGGCCGTTTCAGACAAAGCGGTTAACGAATTAAAGGGCGGTGCCGTTTGGCGTCTCCCGCGTCAACCTTTTGC
Organism: Acidobacteriota bacterium; assembly: GCA_003223875.1. Lineage (GTDB taxonomy): Bacteria > Acidobacteriota > Terriglobia > 20CM-2-55-15 > 20CM-2-55-15 > 20CM-2-55-15. The sequence goes on from QHWY01000090.1 coordinate 23,439, forward strand.
AACGGTATTCAAACATTGTGAACCCTGACCAGTGCAGAACGCCGAGTAGCCCCAGATGCCTGCATTGATGACAAGCATTCTATTTCTGTTTTTCATCCTCCTGTTTGCAGGCATCCGCTGTTGTTGGCAAACCTGAAATTTCTCCGACAGCACGTCACGGAGATCTTTGTCCTTCTCGTGGTTTCTCTCTTATGCGTACCCCCGTGGAATGGGAAGTACTTCATGGGTCTTGAGTATGAGGATGCCTACATCTTCACTGCGAACTCGCGTTACCTACTCTTCTCAACCAGGACTTCTCTGTTGATCCGCTCCAGACTCACACCTGTGTACTTGGCAGCATCTCTGACTGCAAAATCGAGGCGACCTATGGAGGACACTTTCTGGCGCTGCCCTCTCTCGCGTACATAACGCACAGATTACTCGGCTATCACCCGTATGCGGTGTGCGGGATCAATCTTGGCTCGTCATTCATTTCAATGCTTGTTCTTTACTTCCTGCTCCTTCGCCTTACTTGCGAGCGGGTTTGTTCATTCACGGCGGCCGCGCTGCCAACAGCCGTCGCCGGAGCATCCCGATGACGTAGTGAAGACCTTGAGCTAGCCTCGACTGAATCCAAAGAACTTAAGCCGTGAAATACCCCTCAACTGCGAAAGTCAGGTTAGTCTGGGTCGCCGTGAGGATGCCCCCAAGTCCAGTGTTCTTGCGCCAGCCGAGAAAAGTCCCAGACGGTTTGATTATTCACCGTTCGTGGCTCCAGAAACTTGCTGTTGTAATCCATGGCCAGACGGAACGACACTTCACGCTCCGGCAGATTGACGAGCGGCATACTCAAATGCAAATTTCCATTGGTCATGGAAACCGTGTCGATATCCGTGGCGAAGAACTCCCCAGCGGACGTTCTCCTGTTTGCATATCTGGGGACGTGTCGAAGCTTGTCGAGCCAGTGTTGCAGATGTGCTACAGATGATTACGACCAGTAGCAAAAGAATATTCATCTTCACGCATCCGAACCTCCTTATCTACACAAAGAAGCGTTCAAAGGCTTCAATCACGGCCTGCGGCGCTTCCTCTGCCAGATAGTGGCCCGTATCCAGCGGGCCGCCCGTCACATCGGTTGCAGCTTCGCGCCAGATGGAGACCAGGTCGCCCCCATAAAACATCCCTGTGTGGCTTCGGCTTCCCCACATGACAAGTACGGGTGCGGCAATCTTGCGCCCGGCCTGATGATCCGCCTCGTCATGCTTCAGATCGATTCCAGCAGCCGCGCGATAATCCTCGCAGGAACCGTGAACGTCTTTGGTGTGAAGCAGCGGACGTATTCGGCGACCGCACGATCGTCAAAGAATGCAGGCTTGCCGGATCGGCCAAGATGGCGCAATACGAATTCGCGAGCCGGAATCGCTCGAATCATGCGCTCGAACATCTCGTCCGGCTGCGCCATGAACGACCAGTGCCAGGAATTCAGCGCCCATTCACGCGACGGGTGCGCCCACACGTAGCGCGTGGGCAATATGTCCAGCAGCGCAACTTTACGCACGCGCTCCGGATGATCCAGTGCCAGCCGATGGGCCGTGCGCGCTCCCCGGTCATGACCGGCCACAAAAAAACGGTCATATCCGAGCGTCGTCATCACGTCCATCTGATCTTGAGCCATGGTGCGGAATGAATAATTAATGTGGTCTGGGCCGCCGGCGGCGGGGCCCACACTGTCACCATAGCCCCGGAGATCCGCAACGACGACGTGGTATCGGCGGGCGAGAGTGCCGGCGACCTTGTGCCAGCAGACGTGCGACTGCGGATTGCCATGAAGCAACAGCATCGGCTGCCCCGTGCCGCCGTGCCGGAGGAAAATATCCGCGCCATTCGTGTGAACCCATTTCGCTTCAAACCCCGGAAACAAGCCACTATCGGGCGGCAGTGGCCGCGCTGCGGTCTGCGCAAGAGCGTCGCCGGATTTGGAAACGAGTTGGGACCCCAATCCCGCCGCTGCCGCGGCCATGAACTGTCTGCGATCGATCGTCACGGCATCACCTCCGATGGATATGTTAAGTGCCATTCGGGCTTCGGGCACAACGTTTACTGCTGTTACTCCTGATGTTCGCATCAATCAGGATCTCCATTTGGCGTCGGCGCGAAATAGCTTACGCCCATCATCCAGGCGAACCAACAGTTTTAAGCCGCGAATTTGCGCGCAATCGCCGAGCCGATTCCTCCAGAAGCACCGGTGATGAGGACAACTTTTCCAGCCAGGCCCGTTTGCATCGTGCGAAGATTCTACACGTGGTTACGAAGCCGGGCGCGGGTGGTGACTCAGTTTCATCTGTAGCGGCGGTCCGCGAAGCGCAAGCGCGGCAGCGCACAGCCTCAAGAAATGACCGCCGGCGATGTCTAAACTGCTGCACTGTCGGCGCTCATAGAGCGCCGCTACAGTTGGGAAACCCCGCAATTTTCAAACTGAGTCACTACCCGGGCGCGTGGCGGTTCGGCCGAGCTCAGGGTTTCTTGCTAGAATCATTTGAATGTCTGATAAAACGCCGAAAATAGGATTTGTTAGCCTCGGCTGCCCCAAGAACCTGGTGGACAGCGAAGTCATGCTGGGGACTCTCTCCAGGCAAGGCTATTCCATTACCGCGCAAAAAGAAGAAGCCGATGTCATCGTCGTGAATACATGTGGATTCATCGACACAGCCAAGAAAGAGTCGATTGACACGATTCTTGAAATGGCGGAACTGAAGATTCAGGGAAATTGTAAGAAGCTTGTCGTCGCCGGTTGTCTGGCGGAGCGGTACCGCAGCGAAATTCAAAAGGAAATCCCGGAAATCGATTTTATTTTCGGGCCCGACGAACTCGGCCGGGTGCTCGAGGCTGTGCAGTTGGATTCTTCGGCGGCCGTGCCGGATGTTTCGATCGATGCGCTGTACACCTCGACAGAAGTTCCCACGATTCCTCGAATCCTGACAACACCCTCTTATCTGGCGTATTTGAAAATTTCCGAAGGTTGCGATCACGTATGCACGTTCTGCGCGATACCGAGTTTTCGTGGCCGCTTCCGTAGCCGCAGCCTCGCTGATTTGGTGGCTGAATCGCGGCGATTGGCGAAGCAAGGTGTTCGGGAACTCGTCATTGTTTCGCAGGACACGATGGCTTACGGAAACGATATCGGCCTTCGGAACGGCATCACAACACTGCTTCAGGAACTGAGCAAGATCGATGGATTCGAGTGGATTCGTTTTCTGTATTGCTATCCGAACATGGTCTCGGATGAGCTGGTTCGATTGGTCGCTGAAAAGGAGCGGCTCTGCAAATACTTCGATATTCCCTACCAACATGCGAGCCGGCGTGTGCTCGAGCGTATGAAGCGCGGCGGCCAGCGCGCCATGTACGAACGTCAGATTGACGGCATTCGAAAACTTATGCCGGATGCCGGCTTGCGGACGTCCTTTATCGTCGGCTTTCCGGGTGAAACCGGCGGGGATTTCGACGAGATCTGCACTTTTATCCGGAACGTGCATTTCGATAACGTTGGTGTTTTTCTCTATTCCGATGAGGAAGGTACGGGAGCTTTCGACCTCGACGCTAAAGTTCAACGGCGTGTGGCTGTTCAACGCCGGAACCGGCTCATGAAAGAGCAGGCGAAGATCTCGAGGGCCAAATTGAAAAGCATGGTTGGACGCACCGTCAAAGTCCTGCTTGAAGGCCGCTCGGATGAATCCGACCTTCTGCTTCAGGGCCGCATGGAAACTCAGGCTCCCGACATCGATGGGCACGTCTTGATCAATGATGCTGGAGAATCGGAGCCGATCTCCGGAAGATTTTATAAGGTCGTGATTACCAGTAGCCTTGAATACGATCTCATCGGAAGGATAGTGACTTGAATCATTTCCCTCCTCGCAGAGGAGGGTGGCGCGACAGCCGTAAGGCTGACGCGCCGGGCGCGAAGCGCGAGCCCGATAGGGCGAAGCCTTAATTGGTGGTCAGTTCGGCGAAACATTTCGGCCGGTCTGACCGCCCCGTCTGCGCCTCGCTTCGCTCGGCGCCGCTTCTCTTGAGGCTTCGCCCTGCCGGGCTCGCGCTCCGCGCCCTCCTCTGCGAGGAGGGGAATCTTATATCGCTCATGAAATGTCCGACCTGCAAGAAAGAAACCGAGTATGCCGGCAATCCTCACCGGCCGTTTTGCAGCGAGCGCTGCAAGTTGATTGACCTCGGCAGATGGGCCGGCGGGGAATATCGCGCCCCGACAACCGAGCGTCCCCCTGAAGAAATTCACCAATCCAACGGAAATCGTGAAAACGAAGAGTGAGCCGCTCAACTCGGCCGACTGGCTCGCGATCGCTGTTGCCACTGCGGCCGGCGCTGGTTTCACGCCAAAGGCTCCCGGGACGGCGGGTTCTGTTGTGGGCGTCGGGATATATCTTGCGCTCGACCGGGCCGGTGCCGGCGCATATTACCCGCATGCTATAATTTTTTTCTTCATCGTCGGTATCTGGGCGTCGTCACGCGTCGAGCATATGTGGGGACACGATGCTCAGCGCATTGTGATTGATGAAGTTGTAGGTCAAATGATCACGTTCGGGTTGGCCGCCGGCAGATATCAACTTTCGGCATTCTACGTTGCTTTGGGTTTCGGCCTATTTCGCCTGTTTGATATTGTGAAACCCTTTCCAATACGGCATCTCGAGCGCATCAAGGGCGGCCTCGGCGTGATTTCAGACGATGTCGGCGCAGGATTCTATGCTCTGGCGACGCTTACTCTTATTCGGTACGTATTCGTGAAATCTTATTAATGTCTGTTATCACAATTAAAAATGTTGCTCCAAAGGCTGCTCTTCCTGGTGGAGAGGTTGTCATCGAATACTCCGGCCGCGAGCTTGCTGGAACGGCGCGGCCCGAAGTCCGTTTCGGCGATTTCGCGGCGCAGGTCACCGTGGCCTCGAATGATCACATTATTGCGAAGGTTCCCGAATCGTCCTCCGAAATTGGCACGCATGAACTTATCGTGTCGACGGACGGGGATACCAGCCGTCCTTTCGCGTATGAGATCGGAAAAAAGCTGGCGTCGAATCTCCATCCGGTTTCAAATCCTGCCCTCGACGCGGAAGGAAACGTTTACGCTACCTACAGCGGCCGCCGCGGCCAGAAGACCCCGGTATCGATATATAAGATTACACCGAAGGGCGCGGTCACCCCTTTCGTGACGGACATCATGAATGCTACCGGGCTAGCATTCAGCCTTAACGGCGATTTGTTTGTTTCTAGCCGGAACGAGGGAAACGTGTATTGCGTCGATCCCGCCGGGCGGACGGAACTCTATATCGAGGGAATGGGCATCGCCAGCGGTATCGCGCTGGATCACGATGGAAATCTCTATGTCGGCGATCGCAGCGGCAGCATTTTCAAAATAAGTCCGAGTAAAGAAATCTTCGTGTTCGCGACGCTAGAACCTAGCATCGCCGCATATCACCTCGCTTTTGGATTCGATGATTATCTCTACGTGACTGGACCGACAACTTCGAGCTTCGACGCTATCTATCGAATATCGCCGAGCGGCGAGGTCGACCGGTTCTTTACCGGACTCGGCCGGCCTCAAGGTCTGGCATTCGATATCGAGGGCAGCTTGTACGCCGTTGCCTCGCATCGCGGTCGCCGCGGGATTTTTCGATTCCGAGATCCCAAAAAGCCCGAATTGATGGTTGCCGGTCTCAGCCTGGTTGGCCTCGCTTTTGATCTTCACGAAAATTTGATGGTCGTCGATTCCGGGGCGCTCTATCGGGTCCGTCTCGGCATTATGGGCAAACCGCTTCCATGAGACGTGGGGGGACCGGCACATATTCCCCTCCTCGCAGAGCAGGGGTGGCGCGACAGCTTAATAGAAGCTGGCGCGCCGGGGTGGTTAGTTTGGCCGAAACGTTTCGCCGTTCTTCTATTGAGGCTTCGCCCTATCGGGCTCGCGCTTCGCGCCACCCCGTCTGCGCCTTCGCTTCGCTCGGCGCCGCTTCTCTTGAGGCTTCGCCCTGCCGGGCTCGCGCTCCGCGCCCTCCTCTGCGAGGAGGGGAATTGACGCTAAGAAAATGAACCTGTCCGCGGAAATCATTGCCATCGGCTCCGAGCTGCTGACGCCGCAATTCAAAGACACGAATTCGCTCTACCTGACGGAAGAGCTCAATGCCATCGGCATCCCGGTCGTAATGAAGACCATCGTAGGCGACGATGAACATTACCTCGAGCACGCGGCGCGCGCATCACTTGCACGCACTCCCCTGGTGATAACGATCGGAGGGCTTGGCCCCACCGAGGATGACGTGACGCGCAAGGTCATTGCCAGCGTTCTTCAACGGCAGCTCGTGCTGAATGATGAAATCCTCGCGAAGTTGCAGCGACGTTTCAAAGCGCGAGGTACCGAAATGCCGGCCAACAATGCGCGTCAGGCCCTGGTGTTGACGGGTTCCGATATCCTTGAAAACCATCATGGGACAGCTCCAGGGCTCTGGATTGCTGCCGAGAAAAATACCGTCATCTTACTGCCCGGTCCGCCATCCGAACTTCAGCCGATGTTCGAAAACTCGTGTGTGCCGCGCCTGCGAGAAATGGCCGGAAATGTCGCCTTGTCCCGATGTGTGTTTCGAACGGCGTGCCTGCCGGAATCGACCCTCGATGCGCGCATCGCGCCGATTTATACCAAATACAAGAATCCGGAGACGACGATTCTTGCGAAACCGGGGCAGGTGGAAATCCGGCTCACCGCGCGAGGCAGAAATCGCGAAGAAGCCGACAGGCTGCTGAAAGAATTGGCCGATCAGATCGATCAAGAACTCGACGATTACATCTTCGCCCGTTCCGAACAATCGCTGGAAGAAATCGTCGGAATGTTTCTCGTGATGAAGAACGCGACCATCGCGACGGCGGAATCCTGCACCGGAGGCCTCCTCGCGGAACGGCTGACCAATGTTCCGGGTAGTTCGCGATACTTCCTTTCGGGAGTCGTTTGCTACAGCAACGAATCTAAAATGGAACTCGCCGGCATTCCTCCTCTATTGCTCGAAATGCAAGGCGCCGTGAGTGCGGAGGTGGCGCGCGGCCTCGCTGAAGGCATTCGCGCGCGTGCTGGGACGACAATTGGTGTTGGGGTGACCGGCATTGCCGGTCCCGGCGGCGGATCCGAGGCAAAACCCGTGGGTACGGTTCACATCGCCGTGGCCACGCCTGCCGGAACAGAGCGTCGCCAATCCTTCTTCCCTGGGGATCGTGAGAGGATCCGCTGGTGGGCGTCACAGGTTGCCCTCGATATGGTCCGGCGTGAATTGATGAAAATGTAATGCGAGTCTTTATTGCCGCTGATCTCCCAAACGAACTCCGCGAACAGCTTGCCAAAGTCCAACGTGAGCTCGATCCTTTGACCCGGGCGGCTCGATGGGTCGCGCCGGCATCGATTCACATCACTCTAAAGTTCATTGGTGAAGTGCCGGAGAAACGGATCGAGACCATTGATACGGTCCTCACCGGCTTGACCTGGAAGTCCTTCACCGTAACCGTACGCGGTGTCGGATTTTTTCCCGGCAACCGCTCGCCTCGCGTGTTTTGGGCGGGAATGGAATCTCCAACGATGCAGGACCTGGCGGAAAAACTCGACGCGCGTCTCGAATCTTACGGTTTTGAGAAAGAGAAACGCGCGTTCCGGCCGCACATCACACTTGCGCGCGCACGCACCTCGAGGATCGACTCCTCGCTTGTGACTGCTGCATCGCGATATGCCGAACAAGCCTTCGGGTCCTTTAGCGTCGATCGCATATACCTGTTTGAAAGCATCTTGAAACCCTCAGGTGCGGTACATCAGCGACTCAAGGAATACGTGTTGTGAATCCCATCGCGATCATTGGTGGCGGTGGCTGGGGAACGGCACTGGCCATTACTCTGGCTCGTATCGAACGCGACGTGCGTTTGTGGGTCTACGAGCCGTATCTGGTCGAGACCATGATCGCCACGCGCGAGAATCCGCTGTATCTTCCTTCGGTCCGCATTCCGTCGGCCGTGCGCGTCAGCAACCGCGCGGAAGAGGTTCTCGCGGGTGTTCACATCGTGATTCTCGCCGTTCCTTCACACGTATACCGGCAGGTTTTTTCGAACATGCTGCCGCTGCTGAACGGCGAAATGTTTTTTGTTAGCGCAACGAAAGGCATCGAAAATGAAACATTGATGAGAATGTCCGAAGTGGTTGCCGACGTCGCAAAGGCGCGCTTCACCCCCCGCATCGCGGCAATCTCTGGACCGACATTCGCCCCGGAAGTTGCGCGCGGCGAACCGACGGCCCTTGTGGTGGCATCGCCGGATGAACAATTGCGCCTTTTTCTTCAAAAGGAATTGTCGGTCCCGCGATTCCGGCTTTACACGAATCCTGACCTGATTGGCGTGGAGATTTCCGCCGCAGTGAAAAATATCATCGCAATCGCCGCCGGCGTCGTGGATGGTCTGGGTTTGGGTTCGAATCCTATTGCGGCCTTGATCACGCGCGGGCTTGCCGAAATGACGCGTTTGGTTGTCGCTTGCGGCGGCCGGCGCGAAACGCTCTCGGGGCTCGCCGGCCTCGGCGATCTTGTCCTCACGTCTTACGGTAATCTCAGCAGAAATCGGCGACTTGGGGTGGCGCTGGGGCAAGGGAAAGATATTGAGGACGTGCTTTCAAGTACTCGTATGGTTGCTGAAGGCGTCAAGACCGCGAAGTCGACTGTCGCGCTCGCCCGAAAACTCAACGTGGAGATGCCGATTGCAGAAAAAATGTACGCGGTTTTGTATGAAGGCCTCAAACCGCAAGACGCAATCAGTGATTTGATGGAGCGGAAGCTGAAAGAGGAATAGAAGGAGAACATTCCCCTCCTCGCAGAGGAGGGGTGGCGCGACAGTCGCAGACTGACGCGCCGGGGTGGTCAGTTCGACGAAATGTCTCGGCCGGGCTGACCACCCCGTCTGCGCCTCGCGGTGCTCGGCGCATCCACCCCTCCTCTGCGAGGAGGGGAATGCGCACAATCATGGAATTCATCACATTATTCGGAACACCGAAACGAGAACCCACCGTATTCGAAAAGGTCAAGGAAGCCGTCAAGCAGACCAAAGCGAATTTTACCGAGCAGATCCAAGATCTGGTTGAAGGTAAGAAAGAAATTGATCCGGAGATGCTCGACGATCTTGAAGCTATCATGATCGGCGCCGATATCGGTGTGGCCACGACGAACGAGATTTTGAAAGCAATCAAAGATCAGATGTCGCGAAAAACCCTTCAGGATCCGGCCGAGCTGAGATCAGCTATTAAGGAAGAGCTGCGAAAGATTTTGAACGTGAACTACACGCCCCCGAAAGAGGTTCCGGAGGGGAATCCATTTGTCATCTTGATCGTCGGAGTCAATGGCGTCGGCAAGACGACTACCATCGGCAAACTGGCACATCGGTTCAAATCGGCGGGCAAACAGGTAATGGTCTGCGCGTCCGATACCTTCAGAGCAGCGGCGGTTGAACAGCTCGAGATCTGGGCAAACCGCGCGGGCGTGCCCATCATCAAGCAAAAGGCCGGCGCGGATCCGTCGGCCGTCCTGTTCGATGCCTTGCAATCCGCGAAAGCGCGGCGGATCGATTACGTCATCGCCGATACAGCCGGTAGGCTTCATACAAAACACAATTTGATGGCGGAACTGGAAAAAATGACCCGAATCGCAAAGCGTGAAGTTCCGGGCGCGCCGCATGAGGTTCTGCTGGTTTTGGATGCGACGACCGGACAGAACGGGCTGACGCAGGCGCGCGAATTCATGAAAAGCGCCGGAGTGACCGGACTCGTACTAACGAAGCTCGACGGCACTGCGAAGGGTGGCGTAGTAACCGCCATCGCGAAGGACCTGAAGATTCCCATTCGTTTCGTCGGCGTGGGCGAAAAGATGGACGACCTCATCGAATTTTCCGCGGATGATTTCGTCGAGTCCTTATTCGCCGCATGAATTCCCCTCCTCGCAGAGGAGGGGTGGCCGAAGGCCGGGGTGGTCAGTTCGGCGAAATCTTGCGCCGGTCTGACCACCCCGTCTGCGCCGTCGCTTCGCTCGGCGCATCCTCCCCTCCTCTGCGAGGAGGGGAATGCGGTAACACCTATGGACGATTTAATCTATATGCGTCGGGCTCTGGAACTTGCCGAACGAGGAGCGGGTCTCACGAGCCCGGGTGCAATGGTCGGGGCAGTCATCGTCAAGGACGGCGCAGTCATCGGCGAAGGTTTCTATACATGGGATGGCATCCGGCACGCCGAAATCATCGCGCTGGAGCAAGCAGGCGCAGCCGCCCGAGGCGCGACGGTCTACACGTCGCTTGAACCATGCTCCCATCAAGGCCGGACGCCGCCGTGCGCGAAAGCATTGATCGATGCAGGAGTCGCACGCGTTGTAAGCGCAATTCAGGACCCGAATCCTGAGGTCGATGGCAGCGGGCTGGCGGCATTGCGTGAGGCAGGAATACAAGTCGAATGCGGAATGCTCGAAGAAGAAGCTCGCCGCCTGAATGAAGCATTCATTATTTACAAAACCAAGCGTAGGCCATTCGGTATTCTGAAAATCGCGATGACGCTCGACGGCAAAATCGCAACGCGATACGGTGAATCGCGATGGATTACTTCGGAAGAATCACGGGCAGCCGTTCACGAGTTACGGCATCGGTCGGATGCACTAATCACCGGCAGCGGCACTTTCATCGCCGACAATCCCCAACTCACCGACCGCAGTCGCCGGCCGCGCCGCCGGCCACTGTTACGTGTCATCCTCGACCGGCGCGGCCGAGTCTCGAGCTTTACCGGTTTGGTTTTTCGCGACGAGCTTGCGGCTCTGCCAGCCGCACTTTACAGCCGCGAAATTCAAAGCTTCCTTCTGGAATGCGGCCCGGATCTGGCTTTCAACGCCCTTCGGGCCGGAATCGTTGATAAGATAATTGCATTCGTTGCTCCGAAAATCTTAGGTGGACGCGAGATTCCGGCGATTGGCGGCGAGGGCATAGAGAAGTTGTCGGAAGCAATTCCGCTGAAAGACTTCATAGCGACGAAGTCTGGGCCGGACGTCGTTTTGACTGCATATGTTCACAGGGATTATTGAGGAAGTCGGTGAGGTGGTCGAAATCGAAGACACCGGCAATTTCCGTACTATTGCTGTTACGGGAAATACAGTATTCGACGATCTTCGCACCGGCTCCAGCATTGCCGTCAATGGCGTTTGCCTTACGGTCCGCTCGATGGCAAGCCGGATATTCACGGCCGAAATGTCACGAGAGACGCTCGACCGAACCAGCCTCGGCAGTTTGAAGAAAGGAACGGTGCTGAATCTCGAACGGCCGATGCGCGCCGATTCCCGATTTGGCGGGCACATTGTGCAAGGTCACGTCGACGGTGTGGGCCATATACGACGCTTCGAGCGGCAAGCTGACGCATGGAATCTTGAAGTGGAATATCCGGAGACCGATAAGTGTTATCTCGTTGAGAAGGGGTCGATTGCCGTGGACGGCATTAGCCTGACCGTGGCCTCTCTTCGAAGTCCTAACATTTTTTCGGTCGCAATAATTCCTCACACGTTCGAGAATACGAACCTGAGGACAGCCAGACCGAATGATCCGATGAACCTGGAATTCGATGTCCTGGCAAAATACATAGAAAGTTTGTTGAAGCCGTATGCAGTTCGCAACGATTGAAGAAGCCATCGCGGAAATCCAAGAAGGACGTCTGATCATCATCGTCGATGATGAGGATCGTGAAAATGAAGGCGACCTCATGATTGCCGCCGAAAAGGTCACACCTGAGGCGATTAATTTCATGGCCACTCATGGGCGGGGTTTGATCTGTCTCGCCATGACGGGTCAGCGGCTCGAGGAGTTGCAAATTCCTTTGATGGTCTCCGATTACAGCAACACCTCTCCCTACGGTACCGCCTTCTGCGTTTCGATTGAAGCCCGCAGGAACGTTTCGACGGGCATCTCCGCGTTCGATCGCGCTCAAACCATTCTTACGGCAATCGATCCCAAGACCAAGCCGAGCGACCTGACCCGGCCGGGCCACATCTTTCCGCTGCGAGCGCGGGAGGGTGGTGTGCTTGTGCGCGCAGGTCAAACGGAGGCTTCGGTGGATCTCGTTACTGCGGCTGGTCTGACTGAGGCCGGAGTCATTTGCGAGGTCATGAAAGAAGACGGAACCATGGCACGGGTTCCGGACCTGTTCGAGTTCGCCGCCTTGCATCAATTGAAAATCATCACTGTCGCCGACCTCATTCGGTACCGGCTGCGGACGGAGCGATTCGTCCGGAAAACCGGCGAGACGACGCTCCCCACGCCGCATGGCGACTTCCGCATGATCGTCTTCGAAAGTATTCTCGATCAGCAAACGCACGTCGCTCTGGTCCGAGGGAATATCGAAAACGGTGAGGATGTCCTGGTGAGGGTCCAGACTCACTGCCTCACAGGACATGTCTTTGGATCGCCGGCCTGCCGTTGCCATGAACAGATGAGTGGTGCAATGGAAATGATTGCCCAGACAGGCCGCGGCGTCCTTTTATATTTGCACGAGATGGGCCGCTCATGGTCTGGAACCGCGCTTCTTGAATATCACGGCAAGCACGGCGCCGATTCCAACGAAACGATCAGCCTTCGCGGCGAACAGCGCGAGTACGGGATCGGCGCTCAAATCCTTGCCGACTTAAATATTCGATCGATGCGCATTCTCACGAATCATCCGCGGAAACTCGTCGCCTTGGAAGCCTACGGCTTAAAGATCGTCGCGCAGGTACCGCTGGCGACCGTGAGAACGCGTCGGTAGGCTCATCCCTCCGCTGACCGTTAGCCCCAGGAATACCAAACATACTTGAACGAACCTGCGTGACATCAGGATTCTCCTTCCTGTTTTGTGTTCGTAAATGACAGCGCGACGAACATTAAAGCCAACACTATATAGCCGGCCGTAAATTGGTAAGGAATCCGGCGAGCGGCGTCGGGCAACGACCACGGCAGATACATGTTGCCTTCAGGAAGCGCGGAGTGGATGATGCCGAAAAAGGTGAAAGCCGCGCATAGAAGCAAATAGAACGACGCCGTTTTAAGGTTCCGATCAATCAGCTTGGCGACGAATGCTCCCCATAACATGGACGTGAGTATAAATCCGTTGCCCAGCGCAACGGTTACCAGGAGGTCGGGCAGTCGCGCTCCAGTCCCCGCGAGGAGCTGTTGGAAGCGTTCGACAGGAACAAAATCGGGATTAGAAAGCTCAATTTGAACGAGCCGGGCCACAATCGGAAAGAAGGCGAACGCCACTGCGGGCGCATGGCGCTCCGGAGTAGCGATGAAGGCTTGACAGACGATATCGATCGCGACGAATACAAGTATGGGCGCAATGACCGCACGCGGAATGAGTTCCACAATGAAGCTGACATACCCGAGGATGCCGCCCAAACCAATGAAGAGGCCTGTCAGCAGTGTATATCCCGCACGGCTTCCCATCTGCTTGTAAGCGGGTTGACCTATATAAGGTGTGGATTGAGCGACACCTCCGCAAACCCCCGCCACCAGCGTCGATACCGCCTCGGTCAGTAGAATCTCGCGCGTATCAAAGTCATCACCCGCGACGCGAGCGCTTTCGGTGACGTTGATTCCGCCGATGACTGTGAGCAGTCCGAACGGGATAGCGATCGGCAGATATTTGAGCGCCGGTACAAGCCCCTTCAAAAAATCCAAAGTCGGTATCGGAAACCCGAAATGCAATTCGGGCGAAGGCGCCGTGTACGTGCCACCGGCCAGACCCATTGGCGCTAGCGTGTAGTAAAGCGCCGAGCCGATGAGCACGGCCGCAAATACGCCGGGAAAATTTTTCGGCAGACGGATCCCAGCCACGAGGGTATAAAGAATGATGCCAAGCGCAGTCATTCCCACAATGGGTAGGCCCAATATCTCGACAATCGGGATGTAGCCGATCAGGGCCAGTCCGGCGCCTGCGAGCGAGCCAAGCAATCCCGCTTGAGGTACTGCCCGCTGCACCCACGATCCCACGAACGAAAGCACCAACTTCAGGAGCCCAATAAAGACCATGGTCGCCATGCCGATGTACCACGTCATCATTGCGGCGTCTTGCGGCGTCATCCCTTGTGCCTTGAGGGAAACAAAGGCCGGACCGAGCACAGTCAATGCGAGGCCGATCGTGGACGGCGTATCGAGACCCAACGGCATCGCCGTCACTCTGGAGTTGCCCGTGCGTTTGGCGAGCCGGAAAGCCATCCAGGTATAGATCGCATCGCCGACAAACACACCGAAGGCGGTCCCCGGAAACATGCGTGTATAAACAACGTCGGCAGGGAATTGAAACCCGAGAATCAGAATGCCGGCCAGAAACGAGAGAACAGTAAAGTTATCGAACGCGAGCCCGAAGAAACCATTAACGTCTCCCAGAACGAACCATTCATAACCGGAGCGGCCTGATTTTAGCGGAGTCGCGTCGATTGTCTTCATGGAATCTTTGTCCGGAGTGTTATAGCATGCTGTGGGATACGCCCGATGAGAAAAAGGTTCCTGCTTCTCACTCTCGCTGGCTTGTTGGTGAGCTTATGCGTGTTTCTTCCGCGCTCGCTATCGGACGCGCCGCCGCAGGATTCCGAATTTGTTTATGCGCGAATCCGATATCACATGACGCCGGGTGCTTTTATGATGCGTGAAGCGCCTTGGCATCATGACTATCCTTATGGCGACGAGACGTTACCGACGATCTTAGGCGAAGTCTCACACGTCAGGACTGGCTCGACTTCTTACAAGATCGTCGATATCGATAGCCCCGAATTATTCCGCTATCCGTTCGCTTATCTTTCCGAGCCCGGATATATGGATCTCAATTCCAAGGACGTCGTCAACCTTCGCGAGTACCTCGATCGTGGCGGCTTCTTGTTCGTCGACGATTTCCGCACCGCCGACTTTTCGCGTCAGACTGGGGGCGGGCCCGAGGATGATATTGCGCACTTCAGAAGAGAACTAAAGAAGATGTATCCGGATCGAGACTTCGTCCGTCTCGATTTGTCGGACCCCATTTTCAATGTGTTTTACCGGATCAAGTCGCTCGAAATGACGCCGCCCTACATCTTTCCGGGCCAGCACCCGGTGGAGTTTCTCGGGCTTCGCGATGCCCATGGAAACCTCCAGATGGTCTTGGACAACAATAACGACATTAGTGAATATTTTGAATGGATCGATCAGGGCAGGATGTCCATGCACGATGCCGCCACGGCGCTGCAGTTTGGGATTAATTACGCGATGTATGCGATGACACATTGATGAAGAGATTCACCGCCATACTGATTCTTCTCGCGGCCGTCGCCGTTTCCGCGATGCCGGACGCATCACCCAAGGACAACTCGGAGTTCATTTTTGCACGCGTCGAGCCAACCCAGCGCGAATACCGGATGTACTGGTCCGAGGCGCCCTGGCATCACGATTATCCGTTTTCCGAAGAATTCATCCTCGGCATGCTGCGTGAACTGTCGGGCGTGCACGTCAATCCGGGCTCCTATCGAATCGTTCAGCTTTCCAGTTCGGAAATCTTTCAGTACCCGTTTCTATATATTTCAGAGCCCGGATTCCTGAGACTCACTGATGTGGAGATCGCAAACCTCGGAGAGTACATCCGGCGTGGCGGATTCATTATGGCGGACGATTTCCGCACGGCAAACTATCTGCGCGGCCCGGAAGAACTGGAAGTCCTGCGAAGTTATCTGAAACGGGCTGTGCCGGAACGCGAACTTGTTCGGCTGGATGCGCGCCATCCGATATTTCATACGCTTTACAACATCGAAACGCTCGATATGGATCCGCCCTATGGCAAAGAGACACCCGGATTCGTTCCGCAATTCTGGGGAATGCTCGATGACCAGGGCAACCTGCAGTTGATCGCCAATTACAACAACGATCTCGGTGAGTTTTGGGAATGGGTCGATAAAGGTGAAATGCCTTTCCGTCCCGCGGTCCGATCTGTTCAGCTAGGAATCAACTACCTTATTTACGCATTCAGCCACTGACCCAAAGCCGCGAAGCGACGTGTTGCCTCTACGGGGCTTGCCATTCCAGACTTGGAAGGTCTAAGCCGCGAAGCGGCGTGAGAGCTTAGCCCAGGGCGCGAGCCCTGGGTTATGTGAATCGTGAGATGCTAAAGCCCCGAAGGGGCGGCAGAGGATGAGATCTGTCGCCCCTTCGGGGCTTGCGATTCCAAACGTTCCGGCCCCCAGCGCTTACGCGCTGGGCTATTGTCTGACGCCGCTTCGCGGCTTTCGTTCTACCCAGCTTTGGTTTGCGCGGTGGGCTGAGCCGGGAACAGCTCCTTGAACACCTTCATGAAACCCTTCATTTCTTCGTCGGTGCCGACGGAAACGCGGAGCCATTCGGTCATCGGAGGGAACTTTCGGCCGACGACGAAGCCCTTCTTGAGGAATTCCTCGGCGACAGGCGTGACATCCTTCTTCACATTGACCATGAAGAAATTGGACTGCGACGGAATGACCTCGTAGCCCATGCCCTTCAACTCGCCCGTGACTCTGTCGCGTATTTGCTTGTTGAGCTGTTTGATTTTGGCTTCGTTCGCCGTGTCTTTCAGTGAAGCCACGCCGCCGAACTTCACAATCGTGTTCGTGTTGTACGACATCACAAACGGCTTAAGCTGGTCGATGATTTCCTTCGGCGCAACGGCATAGCCGAGGCGCATTCCCGCAAGCGCCGCGATTTTGGAGAAGGTGCGGGCGATAATCACCTTTCTTCCTTCGATGACGTACTTTACGGAGGGCTCATAGTTCGGATCGTCGACGAAATGATGGTACGCCTCGTCGATGAATACCGGAATGTCGCCCGGAATGCTGTCGAGCAACAACTTGATCTCATCCTTCGGAACGATTCTGCCGGTGGGGTTATTCGGATTGCAGATATAGACCACGCCCACATCGCGCGCATTCAACTTCGTGACGCGAATGATCTCTTTCATATTGGCGTCATATGTTTTCGTGAGCGGGACGGCAATGGCTTTGGCTTTGCTGTTGGTCGCAAAGCGATAGACGGTTTCATATGTCGGCTCGACGCCCACGACGAGCTTATGATCGGGCAGGAACGCGTCATCAACGATTTTCAGAATCTCACTCGAACCACAACCGATCAGGACGTTCTCAGGTTTGACGTGATGATGCTCGGCAATGGCATCGAAGATGCCGCCGTCCGGAGCGGCGTAGCGATTTCCGTACTTCCAGGCATCGTTCATCGCTTTCAGTACGCCTTCAGGCGGGCCGTACGGGTTCTCGTTGTTCGCCAGCTTGATGAGCTTGTCGTAGTCGGCAGGTTTTTTCGGATCCGGCGCACCCGCCACAGCTTGGCGACTTCGACCTTGCCCGGAAAGCTGCAGCGGCCCCAGCCCGGCGTAGCCCAGCAATACAGCCATTTTTCCCATAAAATTTCGGCGAGCAATGTCCGTCTTCATTTCAAGCCTCCGTCGCGATTGGAATTTACAGCAAATGATACAACGGATAGCCCTTGAACTCCCAATTTTAACGGTTTCGGGTGGTGACTCAGTTTCATCTGTAGCGGCGGTCTATGACCGCCGGCGATGTCTAAACTGCTGCACTGTCGGCGCTCATAGAGCGCCGCTACAGTTGGGAAACCCCGCAATTTTCAAACTGAGTCACTACCCGGTCTCGCCGTAAGGCGTGGCTTGCGGTAGAATCCGCGTAACGCGGAGGAAAACCCATGACATTCGAAACCAAGCTTACTTTCATTGTATTGCTGGCGGCATCTGTTCACTCGTTCGGTCAAGGCTTTCAGGGCGGCCTGCGCGGGTCGGCAAGAGACGCGGGAGGCGGTGTCGCTCCCGGCGTCGAAGTCACGCTCACGAATGAAGCGACGAGCCTGGCGCGGACAACGGCGACGAACGATGCCGGTGAATATAGCTTTGCTGCGCTCGATCCCGGATCGTATCGGCTTCACGCATCACTGGCGGGTTTCAAAGCCGTCGACCAAACGGGCATTCGCATTGGTACCCAGCAATTCGTCACGCTCGATTTGAAGCTGGAAGTGGGTGCCGTGGCCGAAACTGTCGCCGTCACGGCGGAAGTTCCTCTGGTGGAAACCTCGAATGCGTCGACGGGGACGGTACTCGACACGTTATCGTTACAGACACTGCCTGCTCCCGGACGCAATGCGTTCATGATCGGCGTGACAGTGCCAACGGTCATTCCGTCCGGTGACACTCAATTCAACCGGCAACAGGACCAGACCAACGCGTCGTTGCTCTCGCTCGGCGGCGGCACACGCCGCGGCAATAACTACACGTTAGATGGCGTTCCGATTACCGACCTACGCAATCGCGCGACGGCGAACCCGACAATTGAATCTCTTGAAGACGTCAAGGTGCAAGTGCATACCTACGACGCCGAGATGGGCCGCACGGGCGGTGGTGTGTTCAACACGACACTGAGAACCGGATCCAACGGCTTTCACGGAACCGGTTTCTTTCAGACCCGTCCCATTTGGGCGGAGGAAAACAACTTCTTCAGCCAAAAAGCCGGCATTCCGAAACCGAACAACCCGTACTACCTCTTCGGGGGCGGTTTCGGCGGTCCGATCATCAAGAACCGGACATTCTTCTGGTTTGCCGCTGAGGACTATCACGACATACAGACGCGAAACATCAGCGTGATATTTCCGACACTAGCTGAACGAGCCGGCGACTTTTCGGCTCTGACGGACGCTCAGGGCCGTCCAGTAATCATCTACGACCCATTGACTAGCCGGACCGTAAACGGCGCTATCGTGCGCGATCCTTTTCCGGGGAACAGGATTGCAAATCGGATCAATCCGGTTGCTGCCGCAATGCTGAAATATCTGCCACTGCCGGATAAGAATATCGACAACGGCGGCACCAATTACACCCGGACGGCGCTCATCAACAATCGCTTCCAGCAGGAATACACCATCAAGATTGAACACAAGGTCACGGATAAAGTGTCGGTTAGCGGTTTCTACCTTTACAACCGGACCAACGAGCCGGACGCGGATTATTTTGAACCAGGCCTGAACGGTCCCAACCGCTTTGCCGATCCGAACGACTACTTGCTCAAGCGCCGCCCGCAGATTATCGCCGTCAATAGCACTTCAACCCTGAGCAGTAGCTCCGTGTTGGCCCTGCGATTCGGCTGGACGCGCTTCCCCGACAACAACACGATGACGGCGAATTTTGACCCTGCAACATTAGGGTTCTCACCGACCTTCCTGAGTCAGGTCTCTTTAAAGAAGTTTCCCGATGTCCGAATTCGTGGGTACGACCAGTCCACATTACCGGCGACTCCTGTGACGATGGGCGCAAACGATCCAACCCAGATCAATTGGAAGTCGATGACTTTCAACGGCAGCTACTCCAAGTTTATCGGTACGCACACATTCAAGATGGGCGCTGATTTCAGGAAGATGGTCCTCGACACGTACATTCCCGGACCCGGTTCCGGATTTTTTGATTTCGAAAAGGATTGGACTTCCGCCAATGGCGGCACCAGTGATGTTCTGTCCGGCAATCCGTTCGCGGCCTTCCTCCTGGGATTCCCATCTGGGCTTTCGAGCCGGCAGAGTACATTACCGATCTCGACTCCGCTGAACTTGTACACGCATTACTATGGAGGATACTGGCAGGACGACTGGCGAATCACTCCAAAACTCACGCTGAACTACGGCCTCCGTGTGGAGCATGAAGATGGCTTGCGCGAACAACACAACAACTTCTCGGTGGGCTTTGATCCCAAAGCACCTAGCACTTTGAGTAACGTAACGATTCCGGCCGATCCCATCGCAGGCACAGCCGCGCGGCAAGTCACCGGTGGCCTCATATACGCCGGTGTTGGCGGTAATAAGATGTCTCAAGGCAATCCGCCTTCGGTAAAGTGGTCGCCGCGCCTGGGCGGGGCCTATTCTTTCACTTCTCAAACTGTCCTACGCGGCGGTTACGGCATATTTTGGGCGCCGTACAACTATCCGATTCCTAATACAACCAACAGCAACTACGGGCAGGTGGGCTTTACTCAGAACACCGTGAGTGTCCCGCAGACCACACTAATTCCAACCGTCAGACTGGATAACCCATTTCCGAATGGTGTCGTTCAGCCAACCGGCAGCAGGCTGGGCGCCCTGACAGGGGTGGGCACAACCATCAGCTTCGTCGATCAGAATCGAAAGGCGCCACGAGTGGAGCAGTATTCTGTCGATATCCAACGCCAACTTCCTGACAATATGGCGATCAGCATTGGCTATGTTGGAGCAAGAAGCGAACATCTCGGGCTTGGCGGTTCCGCGGACACGCCGGTGAATATCAACCAGGTCGATCCGAAATACCTGTCGCTTGGTGCAGCGCTGACACAGCAGGTGGCGAATCCATTCTTCGGAAGGCCGGAGTTTGGAAACAGCAATCTTGGTTCGAGCCCTACAATCGCCCGTAATCAGCTCCTCCGTCCGTATCCACAATTCCTGAACATCAATGCGCGCCAAGTCACCGAAGGGCTGAGCCGGTACAACGCAGGCGTGATCGAGTGGACGAAACGTCTGTCCCACGGTTGGGGTGGACGCGCCAGCTATACCTATAGTGTATTGACTGACAATCAGGTTGGGGAAACGAACTTTTACTCCTACGTCTCTCCGGGCCTGCCATTAAACAATTACAACTATATTGCTTCCATGCCGCGGTGCGCGGCAGGGGCCCGGCTTACAAGCGCCTGCTACGATCCTTATGCCGAATACGGCCGCGGCATGCTGGATGTGCCGCATCGCGTAATTCTGGCTCCGATTGTCGAGCTTCCCTTCGGCCAGAATCGGAAATGGGCGAACGCGAGTAAAGCCGCCGACTGGGTGATCGGCGGTTGGTCCATCTCGGCGATTGTGAACCTCCAGAGCGGCTTTCCAATGAACGTTCAGCAAACCGATAATACTAATTTGCTCGGTGGCGCTCAGCGTCCCAATCTTTCGGGACAAAATTTGGCCACTCTCGGCAATTATGAAGACCGGTTGGCTTCTGCGGACCATCCAACGGCAACCTGGATCAGCGCCGCCGGCTTTAGTCCCGCGCTGGCAAACAGTTTCGGGACAGCGCCGCGCACTATTACCGCAGTCCGCTCGCCAACGCAGAAGAATGTTGATGCGTCATTTATGAAGAACTTCAGACTGGGCGAGAGCAAAACGGCTCAAGTGAAGGTCGAAATGCTGAACCTGTTCAACCGTGTCAACGTGCAAGCTGACTTGAACGCAAACACGCTCGGCAACCCGAACTTCGGCCAGATCAATAATCAGGCCGGATTTATGCGGATCACTCAAGTCATGTTCCGGTATTCGTTCTAAATGACGGCGAGATTCCGGTTTTTCCGCATCGCCGCGAAAAGTTGGATATGTTGATCGACGACTTCTTGGCGGGCTCCCTCGTTCGGTTCCAATGTCCAGACGCCACGCTCCGAGGTGCCCCCTAAAGCGATACCATCGGTTCGGGGCATCATGTGAATTCCGATATTGCCTCTCAGGGCAAGGTTACGAGTATCGCTTCCGGTCTGATAGTTGATTTCCGGTTGAGGTACAAAATGCGTGAGCTGACCCTTCAGGGGTATTAATTCCTCGTCACCAAATAACATTCGCGAGCCAAGTCCTGTGCAATTGATGATTACCGATTGCGGCAGAGACATAAGGTCTCGCGGTGTATCGAACTTGCGAATGTTAATTCGCCCTCCAAAGGAAAGGAAGTCTCGAACAAGCGCGTCGAGATATATCGACGGCTCGATGCGAATGACAGGCCGGCGAATTGCGTATTTCGTGGGAAAGGGATGCTCGCCCGGCCCGAATCGGACACCTCCAGTCCGCAGTTCAGCGGGAAGCAGGTCGCCCGTCTCCGCCGGCCCCTCTTCTGGTTCATCCGTCAGGTTGTAGTTCGAAATCCACGAAACCCCGTAATGAGGACCGGCGAGCAATTGAAGTTGTCTGTAGGCGATCCGCGCTGCGCGTCTGAACTGTTCGGTCCATTCCGACGTACGCCGCGCATTTTCGATGAGGCCCGACGTTGGTGTGAAGCCGGCCAGCGACATATTCGATGTCGTATCGGGAGGCACCGACATCGCGTAGATCGTTACGTCAAATCCGCGACGCTGCAACTGGCGTGCGCCCGTCAAACCAACAACTCCGCAACCAATGACTGCTGCGCGCCGCTGGTCATGCTCGGTTGCGGCTTCCGCCGCCATGTATCCGGTTCCCCAGGACAGCGACATGCCAGCACCCCCGTGTCCGTAATTGTGAACCAGGAGTTTCTCGTCGAGCTTCTCCGCTCGAAGGACAAAACCGGAATCCCGGTGCGGACGAAGTCCAACAGTTGTGCGGATTACCCGGTCCCAAGATGCTTCGACCGGAGGCAGTCTTACTGAGGAACGCGCATCGGCGGGGAATGTTGAAGTCTTTCGCGCGACCCGGCTTGTCGCGCATCCGCCAAATCCGAGCGACAGCAGCGCAGCGCTTCCGCTTTTTAACAGCGTCCGTCGATCCATAAGATCGTATCTATTGGAAATTGTAGGTTGGAAATTGCTTCATTTTTTCATCCGAAAAAATTTCCAATGAAGCAACTTCCAATATTGGAATTTACAATACAATGAACCTCACCTTAAATGACAATTAAGAAGGCCTCAAACTTCCTTTGGCTCCTCTGCTGCATCGATCGCCTGAAGACCGCTATCAGGGTGCAAGAAAGAGTGGAGCTTCGATAGAACTTTTAGTCAAGAATGGCGATCGTTACCGGACCGTGCGGATGGATTACCACGACGGATTAAGGTACCCGCATTTGGAACGTACGGGCGCCGTGGCGCTCCTCGATCAAATCCTTGCGCCTCGCTAGTGACTCATCGCGTAAATGAGGTAATCGATTCCGATCCGGATGGAGCGAGCGCTGTCCTTGAGCGGCTTGTCCCCCTGGTCAAGGTATTTCCAGAAATCGCCGAGGTCGTTGTTGTAATTCGCGATGATCTGTAGCCTGCCGTGCTCGTCCGACATGCCCCAGAATTCCGGAACGAACGCGCCGTATGGCGGCGTCAAGTTCAATGTATCGATATCGTAAAAAGTGTGGAAGATCGGATGCGTAACATCGAGCCGCACAAGATCGCGCTCTGGAAGCGCTCGCTTCAAATAGTAACGCAGAACTTCTAACTCGTTCGGCCCACCGAGATACGCGCCTGTACGAAAATCATCCGCCATGATGAAGCCGCCGCGGCGGATGTATTCCCCGAGATTTGCGATCTCTTTCTCATTGAGCGTTAAAAAGCCGGGTTCCGACAAATAAAGAAACGGGTATTTGAAAACGTCGGGACTGTCGAGGCGCACGATCTTATAGGAGTCCGGAGTCACTCGCACGCCCGTCAGCTCGTGCAATATCCCGATGAAGAACTCATCCGAGGCAGGGAAGTCATGCTTCCACGGCGGCATGTCCGGCCAGTATTGCGGCCAATACATCCAAGACTCTCGATTGCTGCACGCGAGCCGCGCAAACACAAACTCCGGCGCAGGCTCGAACCAATCGGAAATCGCCGGCTGGACGAGGATTCCCAGGAATGCCAGGAGCATCATTAGCCTTTTCACAACCACCGCACCACCTGGAAGATTATCATGTCTGGTTATCTTGTCCTTCCGTGAACATGATCCGCCTGATCCATTTGATGCGCTCTGGCGGGGATTTCCCGATGGATCAGGGGACGCATGGCAGCCATGATGATCAGAACGATACCAAAAGTGCATACGATCGTGGCTCCCGTTGGCAAATCGAGCTTTAACGAGAGATAGATTCCCAATGCGGATACGACTGTGCCCATCGACCAGCCAATAGCAAGCCGGCGGCCGATAGTATCGGCATACAACATCGCGGCGACGGACGGCACGATGAGATAGCAAAACACCAAAAGGACACCCGCAATAGCCACGGACGAAGTCACGACGAATCCGAACGAAGCGTAAAAGAAAAAATCCCAGACCTTAATCGGGATTCCTTCAGCTTCGGCCTTCCGAGGATCCAGTGAAATCGCAAGGAACTTGTGCCGGAAGATATAGTGGAATGCCCCGATCGCCCCATAGAGAATAGCGGTTTTGCCGACTTCCGGCCACGATACCGCCAGAATGTTGCCGACGAGCATGTCCTTGAGGTGCTCACTCTCGGAAGTTGCTTTGCTCATCGCGAGGATCGCCCCCGCCGACGCTACCGCATAGCAAATGCCAATAATCGCCTCCTGGGGAATACGCGCGTGCCGCGCACGAATAGTTGAAAACACCAGGGCACCGAGGAAAGTAAACGCCAGGCTGATCCAATAAGTAATAGGAGCGTGCGGATCGCCGCCGGTAATCGGCATCAGAATAGCGATCGTCGCGCCGAGCGCGGCAATCTGTGCCAGGGAAAGGTCAACGAAAATCACACCACGTTCGACGACATGAACTCCGAGATAGGCATGAATACCGGTGAGTATCAGGCTGGCGACGAAAGGGGCCGCTAGAAATACGAGTACGGATGTGTCCATGGCATGCCCTTAATTCTCGCGGATTTTTTTGATTGCGTTGATTAACAGGTTGAGATCGTAATCAAAGAGCTTGAAATAATCGGACGCTTCCTTGACTCCTCCGACCGACGGAGGCATGACCAGCACCTCCGCACCGGTGGCGCGGCCGATCGAGTTCGGTGTCTTCAGGTCGAAGTAGGGCTCAACCAATACGACCTTGACGTTCGCCTTCTTCATTTCGTTGATCAGGTCCAAGGTGTGCTGGGGCGTGGGCGGGATCCCCGGCTTCGGCTCAACATAACCCACCACGTCGAGCCCGAACCGTTCGGCGAAGTTCGGAAAAGAACGATGATATGTGACCACTTTGGTGCCTTTGTAAGGCGCCATCATGGCGCCCCACCGCTTTTCGGCATCGCTCAGCCGATTCAGAAAGTCATTGAGGCGCGGCTCGAAAAAAGCGCCCTCATTAGGCCTAAAACGCGAGAGCCGGTCGAAGATCTCACGAGCGATGATCTTGCCGTTCTCCGGGTCTAACCAATAATGAGGGTTGCCGAGAGGATGAACATCGCCTTCTGCCCGCGTGATCTGACCTTGCGGGATTTCGAGAATTCGGGCCTGAAGCGAGGCATCAAGATAGCCATCAGCACCAACTTGAACCTTCGAGTTCCGGCTCTGCTGAATCAAAGGAGGCAGCCAACCGATCTCGAGCTCCCGGCCCACAAGAATTAGCAGATCGGCCTTTTGCAGCTTGAGAATGAAACTCGGCTTCGCTTCCACAAAGTGGGGATCCTGATATCCTTTTGCGATCGAATCCACGGTGATGTGATCACCACCGACCTCGCGTGCTATGGCTGCAAGATCCTCGGTGGTCGTGACAACGTTCAGTTTGCCCTGAGCGTTTACCGAGAAGTTTGAGGCGAATACCGCAATGAATACGGCCAGACAGATTTTGTTCGTCATTCTTACTACCCTAAAATGGATGCGCGCCGTGCGCCCCAATCGAAAACTGGAACTGCATTAAGAACTCGTTGGCCGTCGGTCCGGTTGCATATTGTGTGCGGCGATATTGACCGCGGACCTGGCTGAACTCGCTTGGCCAGTATGTCAGAACTGCCGACTGGCCTTTGTCTGTCAGCGACGCCTCGTCGGCGCGCTTCGACCGATCATAACGTATGCCCGCGAACCATCGCCGCGCAAACTGGTAATCACCCGAGAAGTAATAGCCTAGCGCGTTTTGTACTCCGTTGGGCTGTCCACGCCTGCTCCAGATGAACTCGGAACGTCCGACAAACGAATGGTAAATCGCGCGCCTTAGCGGACGCCATCGAACAGTAGCGTCTGCCCCATACAAAGCGGTTCTGAATCGTCCAAGATCGGAATTATTAACAATACCCGAACCGTTATGCCCTCGAGAGTATGAAACACCGATATCGATGTTAGTGCTCTCGGTGATGTCCTGATAGCCGCGCAAATGCCCAACGTAGCTTAAATCGCCTCGCTTCGACGCCGTGAAAAGATCGTTGGAATCTCCTCGGAAAACTTGTCCCGTCGCCTCAAGAAAGATCCAGGGATTCGGGATTAATCTCGCAGCGGAAAACCCCGCATCATTGATGCCGTCTTCACCGCCCACTAGATTCGATATCACGAGCGGACGGTCCGTCCACGGCAGCACGTGATTGTGAAGTGTGTTGACCTTGCCAAAAGCGGCGCGCATCTTTCCGGCTCTCACGAGCAGCCCGCCGGGAATCGCAGGGAAGGTAAGATAACCCTCCTCGAGATTCACGCCTTGCTCGCCGAATGAGAAAAAGAAGTCCGCGCGTGCGTACGGATCGACAATGGCCTGGAACGAAGCCTCCGATTCATGCATCGTCAAGGCCGGGTCCGGATTAACGTTGTTAGACCCGGCCGCCCCTGCCGCGCCCAGAAAGTCACCGATGACGGCGATGTCGGGATTGAAAATCTTCGATCCGGCTGTCGCGCCGCCATAGACCGGCAACTGACCAGCCGGCCCGCCCGCTCCCTGCGCGCCGGCCGGGACGTCGGCTGTTTGCGGCGGGGCTGGAGCCGTAGCAGGAGTTTGCGCCGTGGGCGCCGGTTGCGCTGGTTGCGTTTGACCCTGAAGAGCTTCGAATTGCCTTTCGAGCGCCTGCAGACGTTTATCGTATTCCGCCTTCAAAGCATCGATCTGTGCCCTCAACGCGTTAATCTCTGCAACCGTCGGAGTTTGGGCGAAACCCTCCGAACCGGGCGGCATGGCAAAAACCAATAGCAGTGCAAGAACATGCGGCTTCATAAAAATCCATCTCCTTCGCAGTGGATTTGAGGCGTGGTTCGAACGTGCTACACAGTGAAAGAGGTGGACCTTGGAGGGGCACGGCTCGAAAAGCTTACAAAGAAGGTTTCGAGCTCACAAACCGGATTGTCGGCGGACCAGTCCTGTTCGCTCAGCACAGGAGAGGCGGGACCTTGCGCAACGAGACCGAGCGCGCTAGGCAAGTGCCTCACATGGCACAACTGACATCCTTGGTCGCTCCAGTCGTTGTGCCAGTGCAGCACTGTGGACCACATAGCAGACACCAACAGAATTGCCGCGATCAAGGCACCATACGATCGTTGCGTGACCCAACGGCGCTTTGACATGAGCCCCAATCATAGTCTCCGGACCAAGGGACAACAAGAGGAACCGTTGCTGGGTACTGGGCTACTTTGGGATCGGCCGTCCAAAACTCCCCTCCTAAGTTAGGAGGGGCGCCGAGCGCAGCGAGGCGGGGTGGTTCCTAAGGACCAATGTTTGCAGTCGGCATTCGGAACCACCCCGGCGCTTCGCGCCCCCCTCCTAACTTAGGAGGGGAGTTTTGATCCTTTACTTCGAAATAGCCCACTACCGCGTGGTCAGAGCCTCAGGAGTTGATCGCGGAGGAGGCGAGACTGCAGGCGGCTGACGGGGAATTCCTGATTGTCGTTGAGAACGACCGTGAACAATCCGCCTGGCATCCGAATAATGCGCCGGATCGTGTCGACGTTGATGATGGCACCACGGCTCAGGCGCATGAACCGGGTAGCATCGAGGCGGACGGCAAGATCGCGCAGCCGATAGGCAATAGTATGAGTCTCGTTGGTTCCCGTGCGCAGGTGAAGAATTTCGCCGTCGGCGACGATGGAAACAATTTGTGAAACAGGGACAAGGACGATTTCGTCATGCCGGCGAACCGGAATCCGTTCTAGCAAAGGCCGGACTCCTGCGGCTTCGTAGTCGGATACGGCTGCGCGAACACGTTCCGCAGCTTCAGATTTGTATTCCTCGTGCTCCAAACGTTCCCGCGCCCGATCGATGGTTTGGCGTAAGCGCGCGCTCTCGACCGGTTTCAAAATGTAATCGACGGCGTTCACCTCGAACGCGCGAACGGCATATTCGTCGTACGCGGTAACAAATGCCACCAGAGGCATTCGGTTTTTCTTCAGGAGCCGGACGACGCCAAGGCCGTCGACCTCGGGCATCTGGAGGTCGAGCAGAGCCAGATCGGGCTGTTTGGATTCGATAAGTGTGACCGCTTCCATTCCATTCACCGCTTCCCCGAGAAGGTCCACATCACCGAACCTGCCAAGAATGGCCGCGAGGAACGAGCGCGCCGGGCGTTCATCATCGGCGATGACGACTCGCAACTTGTCGGCAGACCGGCTCATGAGGATTTGGCGGAGACCACCAGCGACGCGATTTCGCCCGTTTGGATGGGCAAGCGAATCTCTACAGTTGTCCCCGCTCCTGGCGTACTCCAAATCACCAGCGGTGTTTCCGTATTGGTGTACCGCCGCAACCGCTGCTCCACATTCGAGAGACCCACGCCGCGAGACCGGCCATGTTGAAGTGTGGACTCCGTCACGCCGAGTCCGGTATCGACGACAGATAAAAAGAGTTCGTCCTGACCGAGGCGGGCAGAGATGCGAACCTCTCCGCCAGCGAGACACTCACTTATTCCATGCTTGATCGCATTCTCTACGAGCGGCTGAATTGCCAGCGCCGGAATCCGAATGCGCCGCAATTCGCTCGGAACATCGATATGCACCCGAAGCCGGTCTTCGAACCGCGCACGCTCAATGTCCAGGTAGGCCTCAATCAGATCCAATTCTTCACCAATGGTTACAAATTCTTCACCGGCGCGAAGAACACCGCGCAGCAACCCCGATAAGCGCATCAGAGTTCCGAGAGCGCGTTCGGGCGCCGTTTGAATCAAATATCCGATCGTGGTCAAGGCATTGAACAGAAAATGCGGGTTGACTTGCGCGCGCAACGCACGAAGTTCGGCCTCCGCCGCAAGCTTTCGCATTTCCTGTTCTTGAATATCGCGCTGGTACCTTTCCCGCATCGAACGCACTGCATCAATACGCCGGGCTACAAGCAGCGCCGCGTGCTCCACCATGGCAATATCGTCAGAGAGAAGGCGGCGCCCACCGGATAATTCCGTAATGGAAAAAACATAATGGGGTTTATCGGTCGTTAGAACAGTGACGCGCGCACTGCGCCGGTCTTGCTGGACCCAACTCGGCAGAGCCGGTTCGTCGGACTCCGACCATTCGATCGACTTTGCGCTCAACGCGGGCGCCAGCGCGCGCGCCATTTCGTCGAGCGCCGCCTTCGGCGTTTCACACCGGTCGAGCGATCGCGAAAGCCCTGAAATGAGTTCGGCATAATCGACGCGCCTCAGAACGATCTTGTCAACGAAAAGCGCCGCTACCCGGCGCAGAATGGGATAAGCCAGAGCCGTCGATACCCACAACGCCAACAACACGGCGGTAGACCGCTCGCTCGCCGGCTTCGCCGCCAGCAACGGCGTCACGCCGAACACAAACATGCTGAAGATCAAGCCCGCCAGGAGAATGAAGGCGAGCGCTCGCTTCAGGAAGATATCGGCTAATGCGAAACGGAAGTCCTGATAAAGGATCAACAATGCCAACGGTAGCGACGCGTGATGCCCCTCGAGCTGCAGCCACCACGGATCCTCACCGGCACCATGGTTGGTGCTGAGATGCAGCGCCGACACCGCGAATACCGACATCGCGACAACCGATAGCACGCGCCCGCGTTTCGCTTGGCCGCGTGTGAGTACAAGCAATGTCACCAGCAAAAGCACAAATCCAACCGTCACGCCTATCAACGCGGATTGAGATGGAGCCGTTCCGCTGGTGAACGCCGTGTAAAAATTCATGATCGTCGCAATCCCACTCATCGCGTATGCCAGCGCCGCGAGGATCAGGTATTGCGTACGGGTGATTTTCTCGGCGGTGCGCAATGCAGAATGAACGACGACAGCGGGCAGAGAACATAATGAACTGAACGCCGCGGCCAGCAGGATTGGCGCCGACTGCGTGAAACCCAAGTTCGCCAATCCATACCCGCCAAACGCGCCCGCATTCCAAGCGAAACCAAGTAATCCGGTCAGCAGCGCCAGTCTGTTCAATTCGGGCCGCGACGTCAAGACCATCCACAGCAACATCACATAGAGTACGACTCCCGTAATGAATCCCAGGAGATTTACAAGTGAGGCTGCGGTGCTGGTCATCATAAGGTTTACGGCTGAGCGCGAATTCTATTCAGATGACGATTGTAAGTCACCGGAAAGTGAATAATAGGTCGTTTTTGCCGGTGAATAGCACTACCACGCAGCGAAAACGGCGTATGTGTCCGGCGTCCGTGCAACACCCTGTGACGCCATCCCTTGTTTATCTGTCGATCTCCGTTGGCCGATTCGACCATTCATTGGGAATGTCTTGGTGGGTCGGTCGCACGTAGAATGCAAAATCTTGGGTCTGAGCAATTTAGGAGCGAGCTTATGTTCTTTTCACGGCGGGCTGTCACCCTTGGGGCTGGTCGTTTACTGCTTTCGTCATTTGCAACTCCGACCGCGGCTCAGTCAGTCCTACTCAAATGCCTCCGTACCAAGTGCCGCGGCTCTTACGATAATAGTCCCGGCGGTCTGTGACGACGATTCGAGAAAGATACTTGGTATTTTTCCAGCCGAGGTGGCGCGAGAGGCGAAGGCGGACAGGGGCGCCGTGGTCGGCGGGCAAGGCCTCACCATTCATGCCATAGGCAAGCAGCGTCTGCGGATGAAAGGCGTCAGCCATGTCTATGCTATCCCACAATACGCGTACAACCCGCCCACTTTGATTGGGGTTCGCGAATGGCTCGAACACGACGTATCGTGATTCAGGACGCGGTTCGACGAGATCCAACACAGTTGCCAGACGCACGCCCGTCCATTCGGCAATGTAGGACCAACCCTCCTCGCAGGCGTGCAACAATATATGAGTTTCGGCCGGCAGACGTTTCAACTCTTCGAGCGAAAAAGATACGGGACGCGCAACTAATCCCTCGACCGATAGGCGCCAGTCTTTGAAACCGTCCGCGAGAAAGGCCAGATATTTTTCGTCCTTAGGATGCGGGCCGTTCACCGGAGCGACCTTCGAAATGTCACTGCGTTTGAATTCACGAGCCAACGAGTGCCGCGACGTCAGGAGACGTTGAGTGGCATAGGTGAGCGTTTCGCCGACACCTACAATGCCGGCATGATCAGGCGGGATCAAACCATCACGGTCGGCGAAGTAGACCGCCGCGCCGAGTCCCGATGCGCCGGCCGCCGTCGCCAATCCCGCGGTGACAAATGTACGGCGCGTGAGAAATTTGCTCATCGTGCCTTCCCTCCCTGCGGTATGTATCCCGTTATCATCGCCCGCACATTGCTCCAGAATCCAGCAAGGTAGAGCATGATGATGTGTACAACCGCGAAAAGCAGCAGCAAAGTGACAAAGAAGAAGTGAAGCGTCCGAGCGGACTGATGGCCGCCCAGCGCAGTCGCTAACATCGGGAACACCGACGTCACTCCGAACGACATCGCCAGGCCGGTCCAGAGGATGGCCGGAAAAAGCCCCAACACGACGGCCAGGTAGGTCAGCCGTTGCACCACATTATAAGTCCCGACGGCATTCGCCCTCGGTCGCTTCCAGCTCAAATGCTCCGCGACGACGGCCATGATGTGGTTCCAACGGAGTTCGGCTTTCGCCGGGAGCAGGTCATTGCGGAAGTGCTGCGTGATAAAGCCGCCGGCAACATAAATCAGGCCGCTCAAGACCAGAATCCACGCAAAGAAGAAATGAAAAGGCCGGTTCCACACCGACGGGCCGATGATAAACGGAATGGGAAGATCGATGAGGGAATCCGTCCCTAGACTGCCGGTTTCGCCCCAGTACAAGCGCGGGTGAGATACGAGAATGCCTATGCCGCTGACCAGCAAGCCGAGCACGCTCAGCACAACGATCCAGTGCGTGATCCGAACGATCGCGATATGACGCGGCACGGACACCGTCTTGACTGTTGCTTCGACGCTGGGTTCGGAAATCATGCCCCTATGTTACACCCAACACCGACAGCCTTCACATTCACTACAGCGGAAAAATACATCCCCTTATTACCGTGGTACTATAAGGCATGGCAGTCACGAGATCGAGAGTCACGGCGCAAGGTCAGATATCCATACCTGCAGAAGTTCGACAGAAACTCGGAATCGGCCCTGGTTCCGTTTTGGAATGGGACGCAGAAGGCGAAAAGATTGTCGTCCGTCGGGTCGGGCAACACACATCTGAAGACGTCCACAACGCTATATTCCGGAAGAAACTTCCTGCGCACAAAACCATTCGTGAAATAAAAGAAGGTATCCGCTCATACATGAAGAAGCGCTATGCGCGCCATTGATACCAACGTCCTGGTTCGGCTCATCACACGAGACGATCCCCGGCAGGTCACAATGGCTGAGGAATTCATACAAAAAGGCGCCTGGGTCTCGCATATCGCTCTGGCGGAAGCAACATGGGTGTTATCGGCCGTCTATCAACGGAGCGCGCCAGAAATCGGAACCGCCGTGGAAATGTTGCTAAACCACAAAGACCTCACGGTACAGGATCCGCACGTCGTATCCGCCGCCCTCGAGAAGTTTCGGCGCAAGTTCGCAATTGGATTCTCGGATTGTCTTTTGCTCGAAATCGCGCGCAAAGCTGGGCCCCGCTCGGGACACTCGATCGCGACATTGCTAAACTTGACGGTGCGGAAAAGCTATAGGAGCCTCGTTCCCTCTGCAGCCCCTTCCGTTGGGATTTTCGAAAACGCTCTCAGATCCCTGCGTACCATGAATAGCCGACCTCGGGCGAGTAGGAGCCCAAGCCTTCGCCTATATTTTTCAGAGTGTCCGTTACGGTGATTCGAGCAAGATACTTCACGCTCTTGTATCCAAGCTGGCGCGCGACACGTAGGCGAACCGGCGCGCCGTGAGGTGTGGGCAGATCCTCGCCATTCATTCCATAGGCAAGCAAGGTTTGCGGATGCCAGGCGTCGGGCATGTCGAGGCTGTCCCAGGATTGATCGAAGGGAAAGAAGACCACGTATTTCGCCTGCGGACTCACCCCAACAAGATTCAAAACATAGGAGAGAGGGACGCCCGTCCATTCGGCAATGAATGACCAACCCTCTTCGCACGCCTGATGCGTAATCTGTGTGCGTGAAGGGAATCGCTTCAAATCCGCAAGAGAGAAGGAAGAAGGCCGAGCTACCAAACCGTCGACGGTGAGACGCCAGTCTTGAAAATCGCCGGCCCGCAGGCGTTGATAGGTGTCATTGTCTGGAGGCGGACCGTTTACTGGAATCACTTTCGAGATTTGGCTGCGTTCAAACTCTCGGGCAAGGGAATGGTAAGACATCAAGAGCCGTTGCGAGGCATAGGTCAG
The DNA here is from genome assembly GCA_003223875.1 of Acidobacteriota bacterium. Taxonomy (GTDB): domain Bacteria; phylum Acidobacteriota; class Terriglobia; order 20CM-2-55-15; family 20CM-2-55-15; genus 20CM-2-55-15. The sequence goes on from QHWY01000090.1 coordinate 56,762, forward strand.
CGTTTCGCCAACACCATAGATGCCACCAGAATCGGGTGGTATCAGCGCGTATCGAGCGGCGAGACGGCGAGCAACAGCAAGTCCGGAAACGCCTGCGGCGGCTAGGCCGCTGACGATCAGCTTACGGCGCGTGAGTTGTTCGCTCATGCGTGCTCCTTTCGCACGGCAGCATTTCCCGTGATCATAGCTCCGATTCGGCTTCGAAACCCAGCGAGGAAGATCATCGCGACGTGGACCACAAGAAACAGAACAAGAGCGCCGGCAGCAAAGAAATGAATAGTTCGTGCCGATTGCTGTCCGCCGAGTAGTGTTACGAATATCGGAACCACCGAGGTGATCGCCGGAGACATCGCCAGACCGGTCCAGATCATCAAAGGAAAGAGGACGAAGACCACCGAAAGATACGTTATCTGCTGAAGAACGTTGTACTGGAAAGTTTCGTCTTCCGTAGGTCGACGTAGGAGCAAATGGTTCGAGATGACATCGGCGACGGACGTCAATGAAAGATCCGCTTTCGCCGGCAACAAGTCCTTCCGGAAATGTTCGGTCAACACGCCTGAGACAACGTATACGAGACCGGTCAACAGCGAAACCCACGCCGACAGAAAGTGCAGATACCGGCCCCAGCCCGATTGGCCGGTCAGCACGAACGGCAGCGGCAAATCGATGAGCGAATCCGTTCCCACGGCGCCGGTTTCTCCCCAATACAGACGCGGGTGCGCCAGCAGAATGGCAATCCCGCTGACAAGCAGTCCGACGAAACTGATCGCGGTAATCCAATGCGTGACGCGCACGACGGCGGAATGCTTCATACCTGGTGCAGCCAAATTCTAGCATTCCCCTCCTCGGATCTGTTGACATGATCAACCGCGGGTCGTAGCTTCTCGTTTGTGGGCGCGAGCAATCAATTGACTGTATGGCAGCGCTGGGTTCGGCAGCCGCAGAATATCTGGTTCCGGAGGGCGCTTTTCCAGGTGCATTTATGGAGCGGGATCGCCATCGGACTATATATCCTCATGATCAGCGTAACCGGCAGCGTGCTTGTCTATCGCAACGAGCTTTACAGAGCCGCAACCCCGCGGCCCATTATCTCGACGAGTACAGGACCACGACTGACCGACGATCAGCTCACGGCGGCCGTCAGCCGTTTATACCCGGGCTACCAGGTTGAGAATCTCGGCCGGGCACTGAATCTCGATCAGGCGGTCGATGTTTGGTTACGGCGCGACGACAAGATCAAGAAGCGGCTATTCGATCCTCGGAGCGGCAGCGATCTTGGCGAATCGGTTCCGACCAGCGTTTGGCTCGTGTCCAGCCTGCTTGATCTGCATGACAATCTGCTCGCGGGACCAACCGGCCGAGAAGTGAACGGTGTGGGCGCACTCGCTGTGCTCGCGCTTGCGGCCACGGGTCTGGTGATCTGGTGGCCGGGCATCAAGACATGGCGTCGCAGCTTGACACTCCATCGCGGCATCGGATGGAAGCGCCTGATCTGGCACTTGCACAGCATGATCGGGTTTTGGAGCCTCGGGTTCATAACGGTATTTGCCTTAAGCGGGGCCTATCTCGGCATTCCCCAGCCCTTTCAAGACCTCGCCGACCGGCTCGAGCCGCTCACTCCCGCGAATGCCGGGACACGCATTGGCGACGAAGTTATTTATTGGCTCGCCTACTTGCATTTCGGCCGTATTAACGGAATAGGGATTCCTTGCAGCGGCCCCGGCCTCTGCGACCAGACCACAAAGGCAATATGGGCCGTATTCGGATTGGCTCCGGCCGCAATGTTCTTGACCGGTGCGATCATGTGGTGGAACCGCGTGCTGCGCCCCCGCTGGCAAGGGTTTATCCGGCCGAATCTGCAAATGCAGGTCTTGCATGACTAAGGTTAAGACACGTTACTTATGGTTCGGCAGAGCCGCATTCCCCTCCTCGCAGAGGAGGGGAGGATGCGCAACCAATAAGATGGCGCGAAGCCACCGAAAGCGGCGCAGACGGGGTGGTCAGACCGGCACGTCCTGGATTTCGCCGAACTGACCACCCCGGCGCTTCGCGCCACCCCTCCTCTGCGAGGAGGGGAATTCGTCAACGCAATTTTCAAACGCAACACTAAAGAGGAACTGGATACCGTGGATGACATAAAGCCGGAGCTCCAACGTCTATTCGACGCAAAAGAGACGCGCCGCCGTAAACTTGCCCAGCTCCCTTTTCCGGAAAAGGTCCGCATCATCCTTCAACTCCAGAGAATGGCTGCTCCCTTGTTTCGCGCTCGTGGGATAAAGGTTCGCGTCTGGGACCCCAAGTAGGCTGTCGCTCGCATCCGTGCCTTAGATATTGCTTACGCCTGCCCTCATGCTGGGAATCGGCCGCAGCTCATCGCCATGTGACCCGCGGCTACCTCGGCTTTATTCCGACTATCCGCTTCACGAGTCGATGACTTCGAGCTCGGGCCGGCGAGCTCGAAGCGAACCCACTTCGCTTGGACCGAAACCAAGTGTTTGGCGCACATCGACCTGCTTTAGTGCAGGCAGGGCTGCCAGCTTCGCGAGCCCGGCGCTCGTAAGCGCTGGACAGTATGCGACCGACAACACGACCAATTCTTTCAGCGAAGTCAGAAGCTCCACGGTTTCGTCGTTCACGGAGGGCGCGTAGGCGAGTCCTAGCTCGCAGAGCGTCGTGATTCGGGCCAGATGTGCAAGGCCTGCCCGCGAAAGCTGCGTACAGCCCGCAACGTCGAGAACGCGCAACGTCGGGCGGCGCGCGAGTTCGGCAAGCGCATCGTCCACCAGGTTCAGGCAGTGCCGCAGCCCGAGCTCGACGAGCCGCTCGAGGCCGCAGATCTCGAAAAGGCCGGCGGCTCCGATGTCGCGATGCTCCGCCAGGCTCAGCGCTTCGAGCGTCTGCGCTTCACCTAGCTCTCGGAGCGCCTCGTCGGAGATGGGAGCGGTTCCCGCAAGACGCAGCTCGCGAAGGCGCGGCAGACGCGCGACTGCACGCACCGTCTTGCTACCGACTCCCGTGGAGTCGTTCAGGTTGAGATGCTCGAGCGAGACGATCTGTCCGACAGCCGCAACGCCCTCGTCCGTAAGCGCCTCGCAGCGCACGAGGCGCAGGTCTTCGAGCTCGCGCAGGCCGGCCAGCGCGTGACAGGTGGTGTCGGTCAGGCCGGTGCATCCGCCGAGCAAGAGCGCCCGAACGGCCGGTTGGCCCCGGAGCAGCGCAATGATGCCGGCATCGCTGATGCGCCTGCAGTTCACCAGCTCGAGGAATTCGAGCGGCGCGCAATGCGAGATCACGTCGAGCGCTGCATCGTCCACGCCGGTGCTGCTGCCGAGCTTCAGAGTGATGCAAATAACGCGGCGCGGCGGGGTGTTGCGGCCGCTCAGGTCTTCGCAGCATGGCGGACAGGTGGGTATTGAGCAGATCTCACCGTTAGGGACCGGAGCTAGGCTTTGGCCGTTCGGGTTGTAGACGAATTCACCGGGCTCCGGGGCGCAGCTTGCTTTACGGAGATGGTTTGATTTCGCATCTTTTTCCCATCAAGCACGGATACCGCTTCCAGCAACCGCGCTTCGTCTTTCAAGCCCGCGTAGGCGAATGCTGGAGATACTCCTGCTACGAGGTCACGGATGATGCGGATCGATGTCGTTTCTATCCCCCGCGATTCAATCCAGTCCTTAAGTTCACGATCAGAACAGTCATGTGGAAGGTTCATAAACAACAGTTGGGAGCGCATCTTTTTTGGCCTCTCATTCAGGCGACCCTGCGCGCCGATAACGCTCGGTGGGTTTGAAGCCAAGAATATTCCTCCCGTTGGACGAAGGCAAGAAAACCGTTTTTGAAATTTTTGGACGTATTACTGACAACGACAACCCCGGTGGGGCTAACGATGCGTGCTGGTAGCGTCGGTTGACGCCGATTCGGCAGCCAGCAAAGGCGGACTGAAAGCCCGCGATGTGATCACGGCCGTAGACGTCAGGCGCATTTCCAATCCACAAGACTTTAGCCGCGAGATGTGCTCGGCCGGATCAACCGTCACGCTTACAATCGTCCGAGAGAAACAAGAGCGCGAACTGAGACTGGAAGATGTCGCCCGCTGGCAGACAGGACAGCGTCGAGAGCGCATCAACGGTTCCGAAGTGAATGTGCTTTGACTCACCCTACGCCGCGGAGGACGCAGAAACCATATCTGGATTGGTCGAGGGCAAGCGCAACCGGGGCATACTCCAATTCCTATCATGGAAATTATCTACCTTTTGGAGGCCTGTACTTCCTCCGCTTGCATGGGCATCTTGATTCCCTATAGCGACGTTGATCCTCCTAACCATAAGCGCGTCAGTGGAAAACTGAAGGTGGAATCGGGAACGCACCCACGTGGCCGGTCGATTGCTCGTTGGACAGACGACCTTCAACTCATCGAAAGGAGACATTTGTGTCGAAAAATCTTGATCTAAACACTGCAACCGAGCAAGAACTAACGGGAATTCTTGGCATGGGTAGAGATCATGCCAAGAAGATCATCGACTATCGCAACCAGAATGGCCCGTTCAAAAGTTGGGAGGATCTGAAGCGGGTTCCAGGATTGCCTGGGAACATGCTGGATACTCTGAAGCGTCAGGGATGCACCATCGCAGGAAAAGCGGCCTAAGGAAAACAGATTGCTCCTCGAAGCCTGCCGGCATCGGCAGGCTCGTTTTCCGTTGTCCATGTCATAGCCTGAAAGAATTTGGCGCAACCTCTGTTGATTGCCGCCATAGCGTCGATTGGCCTCTCGCCACTGCTCGGCCAACGGGATACCTTCCGGGCGGATGTCGATCTTGTCGTCGTGCCTGCGTCGGTCAAAAATGCTGATGGGTGCTCCGTTTATGAGCTAAAGCAGGAAGACTTCTCTATCTTCGAGGACGAACGCCGACAACGGATCCAACAAATATCCTCGACGTCCTTAGCATAGCGGTTCGGCCTAAACGCCTCCGCGTAATGAATTGCCGTTAGAGCGTGCTTGGGCACCACGATTTGTGGATCTAGTCGGAACTTAATCCAGCAGACGTCGCAGGATTCTGACCAGGCTGCGTTGTTCTGACGGGGACAAACGGCTCAGACTGTCGGGCGGCTTTGTCATGCGTTCGAGAACAACTGCTCGCAGGCGAGCGCCGGTTGGGGTGAGATCCAGCGCTTTGACGCGGCGGTCTTCCTCCGATAATTGACGGCGTACCAGACCTCGCGCTTCGAGCCGGTCTACCAAACCCGTCACATTCGACGCATCGCATGCCAGCGTTTCAGCAATCCGGCCCATCGGCACCGGCTGGCCCGGCTCAATCAGACGTAATACGTGACACTGAACCGGCGAAAGATCGAACTCTGCAGCCAATGCAGGCAGGTCCGCCCGTTGGGAAAAGAAAAATTTCAAGAGCAGTTCCCAGGCTTCACATGTGTGTGGGGTCCGAGGTTTCATAGCAATAGAATGTTTATACAGTCAATAGTTGACATCATCAACTATATGCCTATGGTTGATGCTATGACAAGACTTAGATTGGTTTCTCTCGACGACACCGTGGTGTTCCCGGGAATGCCCGTAACCCTTTCATTCGACGCGGGCGCCGACACGCGCGTCTTCCTGATACCGCGCCAGGGCGCGAAATATGCGAAGGCCGGCGTGGTGGCCGAGATTACCGAGCGCGTCCAATTGGCGGGACGGGGATTTGCCCTTACCCTGATGGGACTACACCGAGGTGTGCCTGGTGCTGCGCAAACAGATCGCGATGGCCGTCTTCGAGTAGATGTCGAGGAGCGTCCCGATGTGATTCCGCCACCGGCGCTGACCCATGAGCTAGAGCGTCAGTACCGGGCCGTCGTTGAAGAAATTCTCGAGCTCCGTGGCGATGACGGCCGGCTTAGCGCCTTCGTTCGGTCGATTACGAATACGGGAGCACTGGCAGATACTGCCGGTTATTCGCCGGATTTGACGATCGCTCAAAAGATCGAACTGTTGGAGACGTTCGATGTCGTGGAACGCTTGAAGCTGGCGTTGAAACTGCAACAGGAACGCCTGACCGAACTTCATTTGCGCCGGCGCATCCGCGATGAGGTGGAATCCGGTGCGCAGAAGCAGCAGCGCGAGTATTTACTTCGCCGGCAAATGGACGCGATTCGTAAGGAACTTGGCGAAAGCGACGGTTCAGTTATTGAGGAATACCGGAAGAAGATTGCCGAGGCGCAGATGCCCGAGGCCGTTCAAAAACAAGCCGAACACGAGCTCGCGCGCCTCGAACGCATGGGCGATCAGAACGCGGAAGCCTCCATGATTCGGACCTACCTCGATTGGCTGCTCGCCGTGCCGTGGTCGAAGCGCTCGGAAGAGCGTCTTGACCCGAAACACGCACGTCAGGTGCTCGACGAAGATCATGCCGGGCTCGACGATGTCAAACGCCGGATCACTGAATATCTTGCTGTGCGCAAGCTCCGAGCTGAGCGCGGTCTGAGCGACACGCGCCGGTCCGGCGCCATTCTGACGCTCGTCGGACCGCCCGGTACCGGCAAAACATCGGTCGGCGAATCGATCGCCCGGGCGACCGGACGAAAATTCGTTCGCATGTCGCTCGGCGGTGTTCGCGACGAAGCCGAAATCCGCGGCCATCGCCGCACGTATATCGGCGCATTGCCGGGGCGGTTGGTGCGCGCGCTACGCGATGCCGGAACAATGAATCCCGTCATCATGCTCGATGAAGTGGACAAACTCGGCGCCGACTGGCGCGGCGATCCATCGGCAGCGCTTTTAGAGGTGCTGGACCCAGCGCAGAACCATGCGTTCCAGGACCATTACCTGGATGTGGAACTCGACCTCTCGCATGTGTTGTTTATCGCAACTGCAAACGTAGCAGAGATGATTCCGGCTCCACTCCTGGATCGGATGGAAATCATTCGATTCGATGGCTACACGACCGACGAAAAACTAACGATCGCCCGCGGCTATTTATGGCCACGGCAAATCGAACGGAATGGTTTACGCATGGACGAGGTAACCATCGACGATAGCCTGTTGCGGCTGGTCACCACCGACTACACCCGCGAAGCAGGTGTGCGCCAGTTGGAGCGCGAGTTGGGTACCTTGCTCCGGAAGACGGCGACGGCTATTGCCTCAGGCGACCGGCAGCCGCCGGTGATCATCGACGCTGTCGCGGTTCGCGAAGCCCTTGGCCGCGCGAAAGTCCATCACGAGGCTGCCGCGCGCACGTCAGTCCCTGGCGTCGCGACTGGACTTGCCGTCACCGGCACGGGTGGTGACGTATTGTTCGTCGAAGCCGCCTCGATGGCCGGCAGAGGAGGTCTTGTACTAACCGGACAGCTCGGCGATGTCATGAGGGAATCCGCGCGCATTGCGCTGAGCTACGTTGAAAGTCACGCTGCCGAAGTGGGAATCGATGAGCGCGTGTTCGAAGGCCGTGAGTTTCACGTGCATGTGCCGGCCGGCGCGATCCCGAAGGACGGTCCCAGCGCCGGCATTACCATGGTCACGGCGCTCGCTTCATTGCTGACAGGCAGACCTGTCAAAAGCACAGTGGGTATGACCGGTGAGGTGACGTTGCAAGGACGCGTTCTACCGATCGGTGGTCTGAAACAAAAGGTCATGGCTGCGCAAGCTGCCGGCTTGACCGAAGTCATACTTCCGGAGCGCAATGAGCCGGATCTGGACGATCTCCCCGCGGAGGTGCGAATCCAGATGCACTTCCATCCGGTGAAGTCGATCGAGGAAGTACTCGCGCTCGCACTGGAAGCCACCGCAGTTGAGATGGTTGCCTGATGCGATGGGCCGCATCCCTGAAAGTTCGCGGACGAAGAATTTTCGATCTTCAGATTGCGCTCATTGCCTATGAACACGGCGCCCGCGAAATCTGGACGCACGACCGCAACTTTGCCTCAGTTCCCTCGGTCAGAGTACGCGATCCCTTAGAGAACCTGAATCTCGGATAACTGTGCGAGGGGGCGGGTTCTACTGACAGAACGCGTGATTAGCAATGACAAATTTTGCCATTGCGCGGAAGAAACCCGCACGTAATCTCTTGATTCTTGAAGAAAACATTATTGGTGTCTCAGGTGCTCGGAACTGGTCGCCACAAGGTGCGGCATTTGTGCTGAAGTGTGAACTTCGTGGGCGTCGTCTACGAAGTAGGTGTACGGTTCGAGCCGCGCCCTCCCCGTCGATATAGGCTGTTCTGCGTCCGTCAATGACCTAAGCGTCTTTGGGACTCACCCTGTCTTTGGGACTCTCGCCTGCAATGCTGCCAGCGTAAAAATATAATTTAGGAGAGATTGCGCAATGAGTTCAACGCCTCAACCCCAACTCGCTTTCGGCACACACCAGCAACAAAGACCTTCATTGACCGAATTTGTGGAGCGATTTGAATCTGTCGTTAATGAAAAGCAGGATCTCGCTCGTCGTCTTAGTAAGGCGCTCGACGATATAACGGTAATGACACAGCTTCATCAACGGGCGCACGTCGACTTCGAATGCGAACGGACTCGGCTGAATTCGGAAATTGCGGACCTACGTGCTCAGCTCATCGGCTTATCGAACAGATCCGAGAATGGGACTACGGATGACGCTCGTCTCCAGTCGCTCTTGGCAGCAAAAGAGAGGTTGATCAAAGACGAGTTCGAAAGAAAGTTCCAGGAATCCGCCGTTGAAGTCAAGCGGGAGCGCAGCAGATTTACACTAGAAGTTCAGAAACTGAAAAGACAATTGTCGAATTGCATTTGCCGGGCTTCAGGGTAAACCTTCTCCCTTCGCCCGACAAATCGGGGAAGGTACACAAAAGGCACAAAACGCAGCCGCAAAAGGCACAAATCCTTTTGTGCTTTTGTGGTCTTCATTGTGCTTTTTGTGGTTTGTCCCGCTTTTGTTGGGTGACGGTTATCGCGCAACGGGAAAGCGTGCGATGCGGTCGCCGCGGAAGGGCTTTGCACAAAAAATACATCGCGGGCGCTCATAGAGCGCCCCTACAGTTGCGCACCCCAAGCTGTAGGGGCGGTCTATGACCGCCCAGGATTTTTTGTGCAAAGCCCCGCGGAAGGATCCGACCCAAAGTTCTTTCCCGACTTGTACGGCCACGGTGCCGGCGCCAAATGTGTCGGCGTAGGGTTCGCGGATCAGTTCCTTAACGAATTCCGCCAGTACCGGCAAGGGCGGATACAACGATCCATTCCGATCCAGGTATGAGGACAAGATCTTCAGATCCCTCCTGACCGCAAATGAACTGAACGTTTCCGGCGGGACTGCATGGTGCTGTTCCTTGTCCGGCAAGTTCGAGCGGAAGAGCGAAAACGATGATCGAAATGATCGTTCCCTTAATCACTCGTTTTCCTAGTGAGCTTGAAGTCTCCGTCTGTGTTTTCATCGGGACGCGTCCATGTGCCGCTGAATGTGTTCTTATTGACTTTGCCTTCGATGATGTAGCGCCGGCCCCGCGGCTGATACATCGCCTCGAATTTGACAACACCGGTTGCGGGATCGAACGAAGCATTCTCGATCGCAAAGCCTTGAAAGTTTCGATACATGCGGCCGCCGGGATCTCCCGGCTTCACGGTTCCCGTTAACTTCTTTCCGTCCCACTTCAGTTCGAGTGAAATTGTATTCCTGTCATAAAACGCAGGGCCAAAATCACCAATCCAGGTACCGCTTATCGAATTGCTGCCTTCCTGTGCTCCTTGGACGCGTGCGCACGCGATCGCAGCGCTGAGCAAGAGAGGTAGGGTCACGGACAGAAGTCGCTTCATACCGATTCCTCCGATTGCACTATACTATCCCGAACCCGTATTCCCTAGATCGGGAGAGATGACGCTATGAAGATCGGATTTTTGTCTCTGTTGTGCGTTCTTGTGATCGTGTTCACTCCTGCGCTTTACGCGCAAGAATTGACGGCTCCCGATTTCAAATCGGATAGGCCAACGCCTCGAATGGCGGACGGACATCCAGATTTGAGCGGCTATTGGAAAGGCACACGCGATACTCGTCCGGTTGGGAACATCGGGAAGGATCTGCCAGGATTCAAATTGCCGCTGACGCCTGCAGGTGAGGCGGCATTGCGGCACAATCGGACCGCGACGATCGATCCGGAGAGCCTCTGTATCATCGGTGGAATTCCTCGGCACAATGCCAGTGCTTTACCGTTTGAAGTCCTGCAAGGAAATAACAAGATCGCATTCCTTTACTTCTATACCTACTACCGGCTCATCCCGATGGATCCCAATCGCAAGCACTCCAAGGATCCCGATCCGTCTTTTTTCGGAGAAGAGCTTGGGCATTGGGAAGGCGACACGCTGGTGATCGATTCGATCGGATTCAAAGATGAAAGAGTTTGGATCGATGAAAACGCGAATCCTCATAGCGACGCGTTGCACGTCGTCGAGCGCTGGACGCGGCCCGATGCAGATCATATTCATGTCGAGACGCTGATTGAGGATGCGAAGTTTTACACCAGGGCCTTCACATACTCGCGAACATGGGTACTCGGCAAGTCCGGCGAGGAGTTCGGCGAATACTCATGCAGCGAAAACAACGTCGATAGGGATCATCTTGGCTTTGGGCCTGGACCTATTCGCCCCGATGGTACGCGGGGATTTCTCGAGCCAGCACAGAAGTGAGTAAGGCGTCAGGATGCGGCGCGCCTGAACGATCCGGCCAATAGAATCCACCGGTGATTGGCTTGTTTGTGAAGGAGAATGTTAGCGAGGCCCCACGCGATCGCAGCCAACCACCAGAACGCCCGAGAGGTCCCTCTCCCCTTGGGGAGAGGGACCTCTCTCGCGCTCACGTCGTGTTTACCGGTTGCCGGGAGCAGCGGCGGGCTGCGCATCGGGGAATCCTGCGCCTCCGCCGCCGTCCCAATCTCTCTCGACTCCGTGACCACGGGCCTGATCACCATGTATGGGTGTTACGTAGCCGAGAAGGCAGCCGTTGGATCCGTCCTTCAGCAGATGGCATCGAACCTTGACGGGATCGCCAGCTTTCAAGTCTTCACGCTTAACGCCGACGCGGAAAAGTCCGCCATAGCCCGTGGCCTCCATAGCCCAGACGGTCGCCTCACCTTTCTGATCTTTAACTTCAACGTAGAGCCAGGAATGCGGGACAAGATAATGGACTTCGGTGACCGTGCCTTCCATCGTTGTCCATTTCGTTGTGTCGTAGTTGCCGTGGGAATGGTGCGCCAGGAGAGGCACCACCGACAAAAGTGTACAAATAGCTGCAAGCTTCAGGGTTTTGACCAGCATGGTCCTCCTTACGTGAACATAATAATAACGCTGCAGGAGCCTCATCGCCTCAACGCTGCCGAGGCGGTGGCGGTGCGGGAAATTTCCATCCCTCGGAATATCCGTTCGTGTAATAGCTTCTATAGCGAACGCCTTTTCCCTCGTCATCCAGAAATTGAAGCGACTGTTGAAAGAGCCCGGGCGCCGGCGCTCCTTTCGGAACTGTCGCCTCGAAAATATAAAGACGCGTGTTATGCCGGTGGATCGCCGCGAAGGTACGAGATCCATCGGGATTGAGGAGTTGGAGCTGGGTTCCCTCGATCAGGTCGGACACGTACCAGGCGTAACGCGTAACTTTCGCGTTTCTCTGAAAGAATTGCCAAGCCGCGTAGATGATCGATCCTTGCACATCACCGCGCCAGTCGTTCATGCATTCGTCGCCTTCTCCTCCGCGTTTCTTGCACTCTTCGACTCGCGCCGTGTGTATTTTTTCAGTGTCTTTATAATCGATCACCGTGGCTGAGTACTTTCCTCGCGCGTTCTCGACACTATAGACGTGTCCCGGTAAGGTGATCTCGTATTCGGTCTTCCAGGTAATGTCTTTTATCATCGGTTGACCCGGAAAATCGACAGCGAAAAGATCGGTCCGGCTGGTGTACTGGGTAAACTCCTGAGAGAACGATGGACATGAAGCAATCAGAATCAGTACTGCCGCCATCAGGCAAGTCCGGCGCATAACTCCCCTCCAAACTGCTTACTTTCGTACTAAATACTGCCAGAAAAGAAAATTTCGCGCACCAAATAACTCCCCCTAGGAGGGGAGTAACAGATAGACCTGTTCTGGCCGTCCTTCCACGTAAGAAGAGCAGCATGGAACCTTTACGATTCATTCATGCTGCGGATCTACATTTAGACAGCCCGTTTCGGGGACTCGGCGAAGCATCTGCCGGGCTGCGGAACCAGTTACAGTCGGCGACGTTGGCTGCGCTGTCGCGGGTCGTCGATCATACGATAAATGCCAAAGCAGATTTCCTGATCATTGCCGGTGATATCTACGATTCCAAGGACCGGAATCTACGCGCCCTGGTGTCGTTTCGCAAGGAAATGGAACGTCTGGCCGAACGCAACATTCCGGCTTATATCGTTCACGGCAATCACGATCCATTGAACGGATGGGGAAGCGGGTTCCAGCTACCCCCGAACGTGATCACATTCGGCGGGCGCGTTGATACCGAGCCGTATATCCGGCGCGGCCGCGAGGTAGCTGAAATCACGGGTGTGAGCTACACGCGCGAGCGCGTCACCGATGATCTGGCGTCGATGTTCAAGCCCAAAAAGAACGCTCCGTACTCGATCGCTGTTCTGCACGCAAACGTGGGCCATCAGAGCGGCCACGCCGACTACGCTCCCACGACGGTCGGCGAACTGAGTTCGGCTGGATTCAACTATTGGGCGCTCGGCCACGTGCATACACGCTCGGTGCTTGAAACCGAGCCGTGCATGGTCGTCTACCCTGGTAATACACAGGGGCGCAATCCACGCGAGGATGGTCCGCGCGGTTGCTATCAAGTAGACGTCGACACATACGGCCGAGCGTCTCTTGAATTTGTGGATACGAGTGTGGCGCGCTGGACACATCTCGAACTGTCCATTCGTAATTGCTCGACGATGGATCAGCTCGTGGATTTCATGCTCGAGAAGGCGCGCGCGCAATCCTCCGCGTTCGATGGACCAACCGTCGCCCGTTGCACAATTCGCGGCAATGGTTCGCTTCATCGCGATCTGCAGCGTGATGGCATGAATGAGGAATTACGCGAGATTCTTGGCTCTGCGGTCATTGCGGAATCCGTCCGCATCGCCACAGGTTCGGAACTCGATTTGGAATCGCTCATCCGCACGGAAACAGTGGTGAGCGACTTCCTCAAGCTAAGCGAATGCGCAATCAAAGAGCCGGAAAGCCGCCAACGCTTAGCGGAAACTTTGATACCGCTATTCCGCCGCAAAGAAATGCCGCCAATGGATGATGGCAAATTACGTGAGTGGATCGAACGCGCAACAGCGCTTGGCATCGATTTGCTCCTCGAGTCCTAAGTACGATGCGAATCGAGAGTATTCACGTCGATGGATTCGGAATCTGGGCGGATAAGAACTGGGGACCGCTCCATCCAGGACTCAACGTATTTCACGGGCCGAACGAGACCGGCAAAAGTACCCTGATGACATTCATTCGTTCCATGCTTTTCGGCTTCGAGAAGCGCGGGAGCCCCAAGCGCTACGACCCCGTAAATGGCGGTTCTCATGGGGGGTGGCTCGACCTCGTTGTTGGCGACACCCGCCTTCGCCTGGAGCGTAAAGCGGGACGGCATGCGCGCGGGACCGTTACGCTATATGCAGGCAACGAAACCAATGATGAGACTGCACTCGAACGGCTTCTTGGCGGCACGACCAAGACGCTGTATCACAACGTTTTCGCCTTTGGGCTCGACGAGCTCGAACAGTTCCATACGCTGCAAGATAGCGAGATCGCCACGCATATTTCGGGAGCCGGCCTTGGCATTGGCGCCTCCCGGTGGGCCTCGGTCCAAAAGGATCTCGAGGCGCGTCAAAGCTCTCTATATCTGGCGCGCGGTCAGAACGGGACCATCAATGTGGCCTTCAAAGAGCTTGAATCCGTCCGTGACGACCTCGAACGTACCGAGCACCAGCCGCAAGATTACCTCAGCGCGCACGAAGCGCGCAGGCGCCTGGCTGCGGAGCTGGCCGCTCTGGAAGAAGCAGTTGCTGACGTCAGCCGGAAAATCGAACACTTTGCCAAACGCGTTAAAGCGAGGCCGTATGTCGAGCGCCGGAATAAAATCGAGGCTCGATTAGGTGAACTCGCCGCCGTAGACTCATTTCCCGAAGGCGGGATCGAGCGTCTCGACTTTCTGGTCAAACAGCGCCACAGCCTGGCGGAAGAGCGCTCGATGCTGGAAAGGGAAGCGGAGGCGGCCCGGCTCCGGCGCGTGCAGATGCGCGTCGATCCGGATGAGTGCGCCAGGCGTGCCCACATTATCGAATTGCTGCGCACACTCGTGCCCCGCGTGGATGCAACACGCCGCGTTTACACCGCCGGTATCGAGAGGCGTGACGCGGTCGCGCAGGAAAAACGCGCGCTCGCCGATTCTCTGAAGAACGCGCTCCCTCCGTCCAGCCTTGCGTTCGGCCTTTTTATCGGCCTGATTTGGATCGGCATCGTGGGATTGGCCGTTGCGCACTACAACTATATCGGAGCGGTTTTGGCTGGCGTCTCCCTCACCGCAATGCTCTGGTATAGGCAAAGACTGAAGCGTTCAGCCTCACTGAATGCGCAGGTGGCCGAATGTTCCGAGCGCCTGGATGCGTGCAACATGGAGCTTCGGAAGATCGAGCATGAAGCGCGCGAAATCGAATCGCAAATTCGAAAGCTTACTGGCCAGAATGAAATCAACCAAGACGATATTGATGCGAGAGTTGTTGAGTTGCAGCGGCTTCTAAAGCTAAACGAGGAAGCGCACGCGCTCGATGAGGCTGCAGAACGCACGAAGAATGATCTTGAAGGAGTCACAGAACAAGTGGAGGAGATTGAAACCAATATTCGCGCTCTGCTGACCGAAGCATCCGCAACGAATGAACAGGAGTTTCTCGAACGCGCCGAAATCTACAAGCAGCGCCGACAGTTGATTCACGAGATGGAAAAGATTCCTCTCGACCCGCCCGAATCCGGTCTGCTCTTCGATATGCATGCCGATGAGGAAGCCGCGTTTCAAACGGCGCAGGCGGACCTAGCCGAGCTGGAACAACGCCTCGTCCAGGCAAGACACGAGAGCGGGCGAGTGGAAGAGCGCATCACGATGATGGAGAAAAGCGAGGAACGGTCGCGGGCTCTATCGAGGCAGGAAACGATATTGGCTCGCATCGACGAGGCCGCCGAACAGTGGGCCGTCATTACGTTGTGCCGGGCGCTCCTAGACGAAACGCGCAAAGTCTATGAAACCGAACGTCAGCCGGACGTCCTGCGCCAGGCCTCATCGTTCTTCAGCCTCATGACTGAAAACCGTTACGTGCGCGTGATTGCCCCTTTGGACGGCGGTGAAATCCAGGTCGAGCGCGATGACGGCACGCGCCTTTCTCCTCAGATTCTGAGCCGTGGGACTGCCGAGCAGCTATATTTGTCGATGCGGCTGGCGCTGGTTCGCGAATACGCAAACCATGTCGATCCCCTGCCGGTTGTGTTCGATGACATCTTTGTCAACTTCGATTCCAATCGAAGCCTCAATTCCTTCAACGCCCTCCGTGAGCTTTGCAAAACCCATCAGGTTTTGCTTTTCACCTGCCATCCGCATCTGGTCAAGCAGGTCGAGGAAGTCGTTCCCGAAGCAAAGATATTTCCGTTGTAGGCAAAAAAAGAGGACAGACAGCAAATTTCTGAAGCCCAAGAAATTCGCTGTCTGTCCTCTTTTTTCCCGTACAATAGCCCTCTCAAAATGGAGACCCGAAAGGTTGATCTTCTCATCCGTTTCTCGGATCAGAAGATGCAGAAAATTCCTTTATTTGAGTCGGAGAAATATTTCTGTGATCTGTACTGTCTGAGATCCGGACAGGACCAGCGCATTCACAGCCACCCGGAGTCCGATAAGATCTACTTCGTTCTTCGCGGCAAGGGAACATTTCACATCGCCGGCGAAGAGAAGGAGCTTGGTGCCGGCGAACTCGTTATTGCGAGGCCGGGCGAAGCTCACGGCGTGAGAAATGCGGCGACTGAAGATTTGGTCCTATTGGTTTTTATGACGCCTCGTCCATAATCGGCAAGACGAAGTGAGGGAAAGGGAAGTATGGGGCGAAACGCGCAGTTGATACGCCAGTGGGCGATCCTGAAACAAATTGAAACGAACCGCTGGACGACCATTCTGGATATAGCGGAGACGCATATCGTTTCCACCAAGACGATTCGGCGCGACCTGGCGGCCTTGATGGAGGCCGGCTTTCCGCTCTACGACGAACGTTACGAAGGCAAAGTTTATTGGCGGCTCAACGAGGAATATAAAGGGCTGCCGCTTGCAACGCTTTCGCTTTCGGAAACTGCCGCGCTCTACTTCAGCAAGAAACTTGTGGTGAACCTTGCTGCGCCCCCGTTTTCCGACGATATCGCGTCCGCTTTCACAAAGATAGAAAGCGCGCTTCCTGACCGGAATATCAAATTTCTCGACAGCCTCGATAATATGATCAGCGTTCGCGCCGACGCGCCGAAGGATCTAGAACATCAAAAGACGCGGATTCGTCTTTTGATGGAAGCCATCGGCGAAGAGGTCCAAGTGAAAATGCAGTATTTCTCCGTTCACAGCCAGCAAAAAAAAGGCTACACGATCCATCCATACCGGTTGCTGTACTTTCGGGGAGGCCTCTATCTGTTCGCGTTCGTAAAGGAATACAGCCAGATCCGGACATTCGCGATCGAGCGCATTGAAAGTTTGGAAAAGACACGCGAGCCGTTTGAAAAGCCGTCGGATTTTTCCGTCGAGAGTTATCTCGAATCGGCTTTTGGTGTCGTGAAAGAAGACCCCTTCGATGTGGAGATCATCTTCAATTCCGATATTTCCGAGTATGTGCGCTCCCGTGTCTGGCATCCCTCCCAACAGGTGCGTGAGATCGGCAATGGACGAATCTCGATGAAGATGCATGTCGGTGGTGAATTCGAACTGGTCTCCTGGATCCTGAGTTTTGGCCCCTCGGCCGTCGTTGTCTCGCCGGAGCGCCTCCGCCGCCGCGTCGAGGCGGAGTTGGTTCGCGCCGCGGAAAATTACCGCAAAGAAATCACGGTCGCCCCCACGAGAAAGGCCAAGAAAGTAGAATCCAAGAAAGCAGCCGCAGCCGCTGGCCGCCGCGGCTGACGGGGAAGAAGGCAATTTAAAGGAGCATTTCCCTCCCCTGCGAGGGGCTTTGCACAAGAAATCCTGGGCGGTCATAGACCGCCCCTACAAATTGGGGTCCGCAACTGTAGGGGCGCTCTATGAGCGCCCGCGATCTGTTTTTTGTGCAAAGCCCCTGCGAGGGCAACAACATAAATTTCAAATCTGCCCCCTACGAATTCCTGAACATATGTCTCTCTTAAAAGTTCTGCGCGATCCCAAGCAGTTCTCACTGCACGTCGAAATGTGCCCGCCGCGTGTGGATCTTCCTCTCGAGCAGAGTGTAGAGGCGTGGATTGACAGCAACCGGCTGATGCGGAAGATCACCTCGCTCGGTCAGTTTGTCTTTCTGACCGATGGCGCGATTGGGCGCCGCGAAGAACCGAATCTGCGCCATGTCATGATCAATCTTGGCGGCGAAGCGGATCGAGCGCGGATCATTCCAATCTTGACGACGAAACACTCGCTCGAGTATTGCCTCGAATTCGCGTCGCGTTCACATACACTCGGCTTTACTTCATTGGTCGTTTTGGGCGGCGATAAAAGTGATGACACTCCTCGATGCGTTGAACATGCGTACGAACTGCGCCTGCTCATTCGGGAGAATGTTCCGGGAATCACGCTGGGCGGCTGGGCCAGTCCCCACGGCGGACGGCGCCAGGTCGAGTTCGTTCTTCATCCGGAATACTCGGCGGACTTTTATATGGCCCAGATCGTTTCTCATTACCAAGCACCGGCAGTTGAGGACTTTCTGAGTGAGGCCGAACGGCTAGGCGTCAATATCCCAGGGATTTTTGGAGTCTTCTACTACCGAAGTGCGAGCACAAATACCCTCAACATGCTGTCGCAATTTTTTCCTGTACCCGTTGCGGAATTGAAGCGCGACTTCGAGGCGAAGATAGCTCCGGAGGAAATCTGCGCGCGGAGCATTCATGCTCTTTTGAAGAGAGGCGTGAAGAACGTGTACATCAGCAACCTTCCAATGGCAACAGCAACCGAGAAGCTGGCCCGCATCGAAGCACGAGTGAAAGAATTGCTTGTGGTATCGTAAGACCTGAGCCCGACGCTAAACAGGGCGTGGGGGGACCGGCCGATAGGAAAGAGGCCGCGAAGCGGTGTACCGCAGCGATTCGGCGTGAGCGGCTGCGAACGCAAGCCCGACAGGGCGCAGCCAGTAACAACCGGTGGGCCCGACGCTAATAGAATGTGGAACAACAACATCCTCGAGGTCATCGGCCACACTCCGATGGTACGGTTGAACCGCGTCGCGCGAGGTATACGCGCAACGATGCTGGCCAAACTCGAATACCTCAATCCGGGCGGCAGCGTGAAAGACCGCATCGGCATCACGATGCTGGAGGCCGCGGAAAAGGCCGGAAAGATTAAGCCCGGAGGCACGATTATCGAGGGAACGTCAGGCAACACCGGTATGGGGCTCGCACTTGCGGCGGCGATCAAAGGCTATCAGTGCATCTTCACGATGCCAGACAAAATGAGCCAGGAAAAGATCGACGCCTTGCGGGCGCTTGGCGCTGAGGTGATCGTTACGCCGTCACAGGTCGATCATCACGATCCGCGAAGTTATCACTCGGTGGCGCTCCGATTGAGCCGCGAAATTCAGAATAGCATTTATCCCAATCAGTACGAGAATCCCGCGAACACCGAGGCTCACTATAAGACCACCGGGCCCGAAATCTGGGAACAAACAGAAGGCAAAGTGACGCATGTGGTGATCGGCGTCGGAACAGGTGGAACGGTCACGGGCGTTGCACGATTCCTCAAGGAAAAGAATCCGAAGATCCGGGTCATCGGGGCGGATCCGGCGGGTTCGATTTTTGCGGAGATGTTCAATACCGGACGCAAGCCTGCGGCGCAGCCCTACAAACTTGAAGGCATTGGTCAGGACGAGATGCCGGCGAATGTGGACTTCTCCGTCATTGACGAGATCTACTCGGTGACAGATAAGGACGCGTTCCTTCTGACGCGTCGGCTTGCGCGCTACGAAGGCATCTTTGCGGGTGGATCGGCCGGAGCGGCTTTGTATGCAGGATTAAAGTGCGCCGACAAACTGACTGCCGACGATCTGGTCGTGATCATCATTCCGGATTCGGGCACAAGATATCTGAGCAAAATCTATAACGACAACTGGATGCGCGAGAACCAATTCCAGGAACCACGGATCAAAGTGAGCGCAGGCCAGATCCTGCACCATAAGGTTCACCGCGCGGGTACTCTGGTCTCCATTCCTCTTGCTGTCACCGTCGAACAGGCCGCAACGCTCATGCGCGAACACGACATTTCACAGCTTCCCGTTGTTGAAGGCGGAGAAGTGGTGGGCAGCATCAGCGAGACCAGAATTTTGGAGATTCTGGTTTCGGATCCTGTTGCAAAAAGCAAGCCTGTTGCGGAATACATGGAAAGACCGTTTCCCATTATTTCCGAAGATGCGCCGATCGAAGAGATCGCCCATAACATGGACCATCAGAGGCCGGCGGTTTTGGTCAGGCACTCCACGGGTTTCGATATCATTACGAAATCGGATCTGATCTTTTTCCTGACCAAGCAAAAGGCCGAAAAGGGCTAGGAATTCGGGGTCAGACGGGTGAATTCCCTCGGTTTGCAGCCGAAAATAGGGAATTCACCCGTCTGACCCCGAATTCCTTTGTGTTACCATACTCCCATTGATGACGGGCCGGCCGATTTGTGAATCTACGGATCATCTCTTTGTCCCGATATTGGAAGTCTCCATCCCGTTGCTGCGTTGCATTCATTGCAACGTCTTTGCCTACCAAGAAACGGTAAAGCAACTCGCCAAGAATCGAACCTACCAATCCGACGAGGAGGAAAAACGGTTGCCGGTCGAGGTGTCTTACTGGCGGCGTGTTTGGCTGGGTTTGAGAAGGCGGCTCGCCTCGGTCACCGGTTCATAGTTCGTAAACGTATTGGAAATTGCAGGTTGGAAATTGCTGGATTTTTTCATCCGAAAAAATCTCCAATCAAACAACCTCCGATTTTGGAATCTACAATACCCGGCCCCGCTTAGAGGTGAGCGATGCGTTCCCATGCGCTCGTTTGCCAATTGTCTGCGGATTTTGCCGCAACTTCCCACGAGGGCAACGGCATTAGCAGGTATTCGGAAAGTGCGTGGACGTAAGGCTCGTACATGCGGCGCAGCGCATTCAGTTTCTCGGCCGCCGTGTCCCCATCCTGCAGGAGGATGCCGCTTCGTCTCAGATTGCCACGCATGCGGCCCAACTCATCAGGCGGCAATCTGTCCTTCAGCGGGTTCTGAGGCCTGGTGTTGAAGACATGTGCGAGATCCGCGACCGCGTGACGCGCGATTGCGAACGTAAGCTGTGCCTGATGTGCAGGAGTGCCGTCGATGCCGACCATGACAAGCGTCGTGGCGTCAAGGATCGTCGTCAAAGCCCCCAGCCATGATTGGTTGCTGTGTTGCGAACGATAATAAGCCAGCACCGGATACGACAAATGACTTTCGAGCAACTCGGCCGCCCAGCGTTCCCACTCCCGCAGGAATGCCGAAAGCTCTACGAATTGGTCTCCGTCAAAATGACGGCGTAACAACTCCGCGGCGGTCGAAGGTGATCCTGCACGCGCATCAAGAAGTGAGATGTTCAATTCGCGCCGCGAAAACGCCTGGTACAAGACCGGAAGATATCCAATGACGATCGCCAGAAAACCCAGGCCCATACCGGCCTCGAGAACTGTGAGTATTCTGCCGGTCCACGTTCCGGCCACGACATCGCCCAGGCCGAGCGTAAAGAACGTCGAACCGCTGAAATACAAATAGGTCCGGAACCCTGTACTGGCATCTTCCACTTTCAGCGGTGTCTCTAAGGAAAGGTGAAGGCACGCGAAGCCGAGAACTAAGCCTGCGGCCCACATACTGAGCAGGAACAGTAACGATACAGGTCCGTAAAAGCTCAAGAGCAATTCGCGGCGGTCGTTTGAAGAGATACGTTTCGCGGCCGCTGACCAGGGTTTCCATGTACTGCGATAGAAGAAGCGCGTGAGCCGAAATTTTCGCCTGACGCGCCGTGGAAGAATAATGACCTCGAAGGCGTCCCAAAGCACGATCAGGATCAGCGCGATGCTACCGATGGCCGCGAGAATATGCACTCGTTTATGGTACAACTGTTGGTTACTTGGCAGTATTCCCCTCCTCGCAGAGGAGGGGTGGCGCGACAGCCCCGGGGTGGTCGGTTCGGCAGCACTGTATCGCCGATCTTCGATTGAGGCTTCGCCCTGGCGGGCTCGCGCTTCGCGCCACTCCGTCTGCGCCTTCGCTTCGCTCGGCGCATACACCTCCTCGCAGAGGAAGCGGATTGACTTACTCATATGAATCCATTTGCAACGATTCCCATTGAAGAGCGGTACGCGGAATTTCACAAACGGTATCCGGCGCTCAATCTCATCGGAAATACACGGATGGTGGAAATCTT
>QHWY01000053.1:0-1614 GCA_003223875.1 Acidobacteriota bacterium
CAAACCATCCATGGGGCGCAAAGACCTTCACCTTGTTTTCATAGAACTTTTGGCACTACCTTTGCGAAACCGAATTCTGTCACATTACAAAAAAAGGACGGGCTAGGACAAATCCGGCTCTTTGTGCAGCTTACTTCGCTTTCCGCGAAATCAGTTGCATAGCAGGCGCCGATGCTGTGCAGCAGATTCATTTCCCGGGGACGCGGCCGATAATTAGCGCAGACTTAATGGAATAAGCCGCGCCAATACCTCCGCAAGGCATGCCGCATGCGCAGCGTGGACACGATGACATATCGAAGACTGGCGTCGGACATAACTCGAGCCTACGATACATCGCACGGTGAGCTTAGGAAAAGTGCTGGTCGTCGGAGGGAGGGGTTACTTCGGGCAGCTTTTGATTGACGACTTGCTGCGCAACGCCAATTGCGAACTGACCGTATCGAGCCGCAATCGCGTTCCTTCAAGCCGGTACGAGACAGTCGTTGCCGATTTATGGGATCCGGATTCGCTCGAACGGGTCGTTACGGGAATGGATGTTGTCATATGCACCGCCGGTCCATTTCAGATGTTGCCTTCGACTCTCGCCGAGCTATGTCTGAGCCGCGGTATTCACTACATTGACCTGGCAGATGATCGCGGCTTTGTCCGAAAAGTGCGGTCGCTGGTAAGTCCGGGAAACCGGGCGAACGCCGTCTGTACTGGTTGGTCCACAGTGCCAGCTCTTTCCGGTCTGCTCGCGGGGATTGCATCGGATGGAATGCAGTCTCTACATTCCATCTACATTCATCTGGCTCCCGGCAATCGTGGCGCGCGGCAAACGGGTACGATTACGTCATTGCTGCATTCGGTAGGGCAATCGTTCACCGTCTGGCGCGATGGAAAGCCGGAACGCGTTGTGGGATGGTCCGATCCATACGATTTTGTCTTCCCATCGCCCATCGGCCAGCGTTGCGGCTATCTTGTCGACGTTCCCGATCACGAAGTTTTTCCAAAACTATTCGCGGCGGATACAGTGGAATTTCGGGTGGGCTCAGAATTAAAAATCTTGAACCATTGCCTGTCGCTGCTGCGGCGAACGCGGCTGAATTGGGCGTCATGGAGTGGCCTGTTCGAGCGCGCATTGGTCCTCTCGAGCTGGATCGGGCACGATTGGGGAGCCGTTGGGGTCGAAGTGTCAGGCGCTGTCACACGGCGGGCTTATGTGATTGCAGATTCCCAGGCGGAACGGATCGCCGTCATGCCGGCCTCTGTGATGGCGGTCATGCTCCTGGCAGGCATTCCACATCGCGGCCCCGTTTCGTATAAGGATTGGATGACCAGAGAACAATTGCATGCAGAATGTGAGAAGCGAGGGTTTCGGCTCGTGGTGGAGGACGCTTGACTACACTTCGCCGGGCGGCTGTCATCGCGTTTTGTATCCACTTAATCGCCGGCTTGAGCATGTTGTTCGTGCTGCGCCAGGGTCTTGAAACGATTTCGGAGCTGCGAGACCGTTTTGCGTTCTTGATTCATCACCGCACCCTGTGGACCCTGGGTTGGTTTTCCTGGACGCTAGCTGCTCTGGCGATTCTGTATTTCTACTTCATCTTTGCAGATGTGCATTTCGGCTCCTGG
>QHWY01000053.1:1722-33227 GCA_003223875.1 Acidobacteriota bacterium
CTCTAACGCCACTCCAGAGCTTTTTCTGACCATGCATCGAGTGGCCGTGATGCTGAGCGGATTTCTGGCAAATGGCCTTTACAGCACGACGGCGTTGATTCTCACCTGGGGCGCACGCGGAGCATATCCGCCGTGGGTTTCAATCATTGGCATCGCGGTCGGGATATTTGGAATCGCGCTCTCGGTCGCCGCCTTGCTGGATTCCGTCGCAGGCATGTTCTGGGCAAATCTGTTTCTCCTGCCCGCCATTCTGCTGTGGCTGGCTGCGGTAGCGATTGTCAGTCACAGGAGCGAAAAATATTGATGCGCGAAAATACCAGCCCATGCGTTGAAGTGAACCGGCTGAGAGCCGAATGGTCGGAACGATTTCCAAAGCGCCTTATGCTCTCGAATTGAAAGTAACGATGCCGCGGTTTTCAATTGAAACGGGCCGGGTCTCGTCGACCAGGTGTCGGACAACGCGCCTTTTACATTGATCAGGGCTGGCTTCGCCCTGCCGGGCTCGCGCTACGCGTTGCTGTCGCGGCGACCTCTGCCAAAGGGACTGGGATTTTTTATTTATCGTTTACCTAACGTGGCGCTTTTGTTAGATTCTGAATGTTTTGCGTCCGGTTGGTTCGTGTCCTTTTCGAGGGAGGAATTGAAATGGCCGATGGCAGCGGCCCGGGCCGAGTCACCTTAAGCGGTGTCGTACTGGCGGGTCTACTTCTTGTTCTGATCATTGCTTCACTTTATCTCTTCATTGCGCAGCCGTTTTGGTTTCCGCCGTTGGCCTCCGAGCACGGCGGCAGAATCGATAGTCTTTTCGGCACAGTGCTGGTCGTCTCCGGCATCGCCTTTGTATTAGTTCAAGGAGCGCTTGGATTATTCGTCGCCCGATACGGTGCCAACGGTAACGAGCGAGCGGCCTACTGGCACGACAATCCGAAGGTCGAAGCGATTCTCCTGATCACCACTGCCGTGATCCTCACCGTTCTCGTTTTTATGGGCCAACGCGTTTGGGCTTCTATTTATTTCGCAGACCAGCCTCAGAATGCGACGATCATCCAGATCACAGGCGAACAATTCTTTTGGAATTTCCACTATCCGGGTGCCGATGGCCAGTTTGGCCGGACGGATACGAAACTCATCACTTCGACGAACAACATCGGTCTTGACCGCAACGATCCGGTTGCTAAGGATGACGTCGTCAGCGTCGGTATAATGCACGTTCCCATCGGAAAGCCGGTGCGAGTCCGGTTGCGCTCGAAGGATGTTATCCATAGCTTCTTTCTCCCGAACTTCCGGCTAAAACAGGACGCCGTGCCCGGCATGGGAATCGAGGTTTGGTTCACACCCACCAGGGCAGGCCAGTATGAGGTCGCGTGCGCAGAATTGTGCGGCCTTGGGCATTACCGCATGAAGGCAGCGTTGACAGTAGACGAGTCCGAAGAAGCGTTCAATGCGTGGCTGAAAATGGCCGCCGAACAACAGTAGGAGGAAAGGGAATCATGAGTGAGTCCCACACAGGCGAACATGTCCATCACGAGTTGGGCTTCTGGCGTAAATACGTTTTCAGCACCGATCATAAGATCATCGGCATTCAATATTTGATTACCGCCATGTCGATGGCCGTCGTCGGGGGAACACTGTCGATGTTGATGCGGTATCAGCTTGCATGGCCGTCGATGATCTCGCCGACATTGGGCAAATTGATGCCCGACGCCTTCGCGGGCGGCGTCATGAAGCCAGAGTTCTACGTTTCGCTCGTCACCATGCATGGAACAATCATGGTGTTCTTCCTGTTTACAGCGGTTTTGACGGGCGGCTTCGGAAACTTCCTGATCCCGCTTCAAATTGGCGCTCGCGACATGGCGTTCCCGTTTTTGAACGCGCTCTCTTACTGGGTGTTTCTGCTTTCTTGCATTGTCATCTTCTCGGCTCTGTTTGTAACGACCGGTGCGCCACTGGGGGGTTGGACCAGTTACGCGCCGCTGAGCGCTATACCGGCGGCGGGGCCCGGACAAGGTACGGGCGTTACGCTTTGGATTACCGCAATCGCGCTCTTTACGGCGTCGGGCTTGATGGGAGGTTTGAATTACATTACGACGATCCTCACGATGCGCACGCGCGGAATGTCGATGATGCGCCTGCCGCTGACGCAATGGTCACTGTTGATCACAGCGATTCTGGCGTTGCTTGCGTTTCCGGTGCTCCTCGCGGCCGGAATCCTGCTGATGTTCGACCGGATGGGGGGGACGAGCTTCTTCGTGCCGGCTGGCATCATCATGAACCAGATGCCGATCGAGCATTCCGGCGGTCACCCTCTATTGTGGCAGCATCTGTTCTGGTTCTTTGGACATCCTGAAGTGTACATCGTGGTTCTTCCTGCGATGGGCATGGCGTCCGACATCCTATCGACGTTCTGCCGGAAACCCATCTTCAGCTACCGCATGATGGTGTATTCGATGATCGCCATCGCGGTTCTGAGCTTCGTTGTTTGGGGACACCACATGTTCGTGAGTGGAATGAATCCCTTCTTGGGCTCCGTCTTCACCCTCACAACGCTGCTGATTGCTGTTCCGTCGGCAATCAAGACGTTCAACTGGCTTGGCACCGTGTGGGGGGCCCGTATCCGATTTACCGCAGCGGGTCTGTTTGCGATCGGATTCGTGTCGATGTTTGTGAGCGGCGGACTCAGCGGAATTTTTCTTGGAACCTCTGCGGCGGATATTCAACTTCAGGATACGTACTTCGTCGTCGCCCACTTCCATCTTGTGATGGCGATTGCTCCGCTGTTTGCCGCATTCGGCGGCTTGTACTTCTGGTTCCCGAAAATGTTCGGCCGGTTCATGAATGAAACGCTCGGAAGGATTCATTTTTGGCTGACTTTCATCGGTGTTTACTGCGTGTTCTTTCCGATGCACATTATCGGCATCGGCGGACAGATGCGTCGAATTTACGACCCAACGCAATACATGTTCCTGGTGCCGCAGCAGCCGGTGAATGTCTTTATCAGCATTGCGGCATTTATCCTTGGCGCCGGCCAATTGATCTTCTTGTTCAACTTCTTGTTCAGCATTTTTGCCGGGAAACGCGTGCTAGAGCGAAATCCTTGGCATGCCACGACCCTCGAGTGGACTGCCCCAACGCCTCCCGGACATGGTAACTTTGGAGAAGAACTGCCCGTGGTGTACCGGTGGCCGTTTGATTACAGTGTTCCCGGCGAGAAGGAAGATTTCATTCCGCAGACGGTTCCGGCAACCGTGGTTGCAAAGCAATAAATTTGTATGCCGATACTAGTGGAAGAACGGCGGCCCGTCGGTCCGCCACCACCGATCAAACCTGCCGATCGCGGCGGCGAGGGCGATTTCGGTGAGTCCGGTTCCGCGTTTCCGCTTTCGAAAGGACAAATCGGAGTCTGGATTCTGCTCACCGCAATCATCATGTTGTTCGCCGGCCTGTCCAGCGCATACATTGTTCTGCGGGGTGTGCCGTCGTGGCAGAACATCGAGCTTCCATCGTTGCTTTGGCCAAATACTGCGGTTCTTCTTCTCAGCAGTGTGGCGGTCGAATTATCGCGGCGCGCAATTCGCCGGAATGATATTCAGAGCATGAAGAGTTGGCTGGCTGTGGGCGGAGCACTTGGGCTGACATTCTTGATCGGGCAATTGGCGGCGTGGCGGCAGCTTGTGAATGCAGGTGTTTATCTTCCCTCGACGTTGCAGAGCAGTTTCTTTTACATCCTGAGCGGATTACACGGGTTGCATCTGCTGGGCGGAGTCGTCGCGCTCGGTATCGTTCTGGTGATGGCATTGCGAAATCGTCTTACTTCGCTCCGTTACGAGCCGCTGAAGCTGTGCGCGACCTATTGGCACGTTTTGGACGGGCTTTGGGTTTACCTGTTCCTACTATTGTTGCTGTCCTAACAGGAGAAATGAATGGAATCTAGCCTAGCTGCTGAACAACAACGGATACTTGCCTCGGACTGGGGGGGAGGAAAATCCCCGTTTGGCACATCGTGGAGCAAGTTCATGATGTGGATCTTCATCATCTCCGACGCGCTCACATTTGCCGGATTTTTAATTACCTATGGCTTCATGCGGAGCATCAGCCCGGAATGGCCGAAGCAGACCGAAGTCTTCAACATGGTCCTGATTACGTTCATGACCTTCATGCTGATCTCGTCGAGCGCGACCATGGCCATGGCCGTCGGCGCCGCTCGGGCGCGTAACCCGAAGCTCGCCGTTCGGTTCCTCGCGCTGACGATTGTCGGAGGGTTCATTTTCCTGGGCTGTCAGGCGTTCGAGTGGACACACTTGATCGAGGAAGGAGCGCGCCTGACCACGAATCCCTGGGGCGTGCCGCAGTTCGCCGCCAGCTTCTTCGTGATTACCGGATTTCACGGCTTCCACGTTTTTAGCGGCGTAACGATTCTCGTGGTTGTGGCGATTCGAGCCCTCATGGGAAAGTATTCTGGTGATCAGGTCGAAAACGCCGGTTTGTACTGGCACTTCGTTGATGTTGTCTGGGTTTTCGTTTTTGCATTTTTCTATTTGCTGTAGGCGTGGGGGGGCTTTGCACAAGAAATCCTGGGCGGTCATAGACCGCCCCTACAGATTGGGGTCCGCAACTGTAGGGGCGCTCTATGAGCGCCCGCGATCTGTTTTTTGTGCAAAGCCGCGTGGGGGGACCGGCCGGTTGTAAAGAGGCCAAAGGCGGCGTACCGAAGCTTTCCGGCCGCGCGAAGCGCAAGCCCGGTAGGGCGCAGCCGGAGTAGACGACGCGACGCTAAAAATTTTGGAGGCGGCCGTGGCGGAACAGCACGAACATTCGATTACTTATAAGACCTATCTGTTGACATGGTTTTGGTTATTGGTCCTGACCAGTCTCGCGTTGGGCCTCGGCTATGCGCCGATTGCGGAGCGCTTGAAGGCACTGCTTCTTGTATGCACGACGCTGGCGAAAATCCTCGTCATCGCTGCGATTTTCATGCATTTGCGTTACGAGCGCATCAATCTCATTCTCATTACGCTTGCGCCATTGATCTTGGCTGTGATCCTTTTTTCATTCACGTTTCCGGAGACTTTTGGTAATCCGACCCATGTGATCGCTGTCCGATGATATGCGAAAGCTGCTGAGGCTAATCTGTTCTCTCGTGGTGATCGGCCTTTTTGAGGTGTCCCTCTTTGCGCAAGGTTGCGCGATGTGCCGCGCAGCGCTGGAATCCTCGGCCGAAGGACGATTCGTCGCCCGCAGCTTTGCGCACGGCATCCTCTTGATGCTGGTCTTGCCCTACGCGCTCTTCGCCGTTTTTGGAATTATCATCTATCGCGCTTATCGGAAAAGAAAACAGCGCCAGCGGAATCCATATTCCTATCAGACCTAGTAATCGTTGTAACAATGATCTTCGAGACGGATCCGGTATGTCACATGCAGGTGATGCCGGAGACCGCGGCCGCCCGTTACGACTACAACGGGAAGACGTACTATTTCTGCAATCCGCGTTGTCTCGAGCGATTTAAAGCCAATCCGGAGCACTTCCTCGTTCCTCTCAAATTGGAAATCCGTGATTCGAAATCGGAAATTTCAGATGTGATCTACACATGTCCGATGCATCCCGACGTTCGCCAGGTCGGACCTGGTGTCTGCCCAAAGTGCGGAATGGCACTCGAGGCTGAGACAGCGACTATTCAGGAGGAGGCGAACCCGGAACTTGCCGATATGACCCGGCGCTTCTGGATTGCAGCAGGGTTGAGCATACCCGTTCTTGTCCTCGGAATGTCGGAAATGTTTCCTCTGATTCAACTCATTTTAGCGACTCCGGTGGTCCTGTGGGCGGGCTGGCCTTTGTTTCAACGTGCGTGGGCGTCTGTCGTGAATCGCAGCCCAAATATGTTCACGCTGATCGGGATGGGAACAGGGACGGCATACATTTATAGCGCCATAGCGGTCTTCTTACCCTCTCCCTCTGGGAGAGGCCAGGGTGAGGGTCTCCATACTTTACCCGTTTACTTTGAGGCCGCCTCGGTTATCACCGCATTGGTCCTCCTCGGACAGGTTCTCGAACTCCGGGCCCGAAGCCGGACCGGAGCGGCAATCAAGTCCCTTCTCGGCTTGGCTCCGAAGACAGCGAGGCGGTTATTGCCGAACGGTTCCGAGGAGGAGGTGTCTCTTAATGAGGTGCATATCGGCGACACGCTTCGAATCCGTCCGGGTGAGAAAGTGCCCGTGGACGGGGTCGTTCTCGAGGGCCAGAGTTCCGTTGATGAATCCATGATTTCGGGGGAACCCATTCCGGTAGAAAAGATCGCCGGCGACCGTGTCATCGGCGGGACGATCAATGCAACCGGTGGATTGATCATCCGCGCTGACCGCCTCGGAAAAGACACCCTCTTATCGCAAATCGTCGGAATGGTGAGCCAAGCCCAGCGAAGCCGCGCGCCCATTCAAAGACTCGCCGACGTTATTTCGAGCTACTTTGTGCCCGCTGTCGTGGTTGCGGCGATCATTACTTTCATCGTGTGGTGGAGTGCGGGGCCCGAGCCGCGCCTCTCCCACTCGCTGCTGAACGCGGTTGCGGTTTTGATCATCGCATGCCCGTGCGCGCTGGGTCTGGCGACGCCGATGTCGATTATGGTGGGAGTCGGCCGCGGCGCCGCCGCCGGAGTATTGATCAAAAACGCGGAGGCGCTGGAAGTGATGGAGAAAGTAGACACGCTCGTGGTGGATAAAACCGGTACCCTCACGGAAGGAAAGCCGTCGGTTGCCGCGATCCTGACTGCACCGGGATTCGACGAATCCGAAGTTCTGCGGTTGGCGGCAAGTATCGAACAAGGCAGCGAGCACCCGATGGCCGGCGCGATTGTACGTGCTGCGGCTGAGCGAAATCTGCGGCCTGTCGCCGCTCGCGGTTTCCGCTCCGTTACAGGAAAAGGTGTGATGGGCGAAATCGAAGAGCGTATGGTGGTCCTCGGAAACATGAAGGCGTTCGATCAGCGCGCGATTGATTTGGCGAGCCTGCACGATCGAGCCGACAAATTGCGCGAACAAGGGCAGACGGTAGTCTTTCTTGCTGTAGATGGCAAACCGGCAGGGGCAATCGGAGTTGCCGATCCCATCAAGACGTCCACGGCCGAAGCGATTCGTGCTTTACATGATGAAGGACTGCGCATTGTGATGGTGACCGGCGACAGCCGTAGAACAGCGCAGGTGGTGTCGGGCCGGCTCGAAATCGACGAAGTCATGGCGGAAGTTCTTCCTCAAGATAAAGGCGAGATTGTGAAGCGGCTTCAAAAAGAGGGCCGCACGGTGGCCATGGCCGGCGATGGCATTAATGACGCACCAGCGCTCGCCCAAGCCAATGTCGGCATCGCCATGGGAACCGGAACCGACATTGCGATGCAAAGCGCGGGGATTATTTTAATCAAGGGCGATCTTCGCGGTATCGTGCGTGCGCGCGCGCTGAGCTGCGCGACGATGAGAAATGTCCGGCAGAATTTGTTCCTTGCATTCGTTTACAACATGCTCGGCATTCCGATCGCCGCCGGCGTTCTCTATCCAGTGTTCGGGTTATTGCTAAGTCCGATGATTGCCAGCGCCGCGATGACATTCAGTTCGGTATCCGTCATCACGAATGCATTGAGGTTGCGGAAGATTCCCCTCCTAAGCGGGTAGCCGGGGCACGGCCAGTTTCAGGAGAGGAACGAGATTTAAACGAGCAACATTCCCCTCCTTGGCAAAGGAGGGGTGGCCGCGCCTTCAAGAAAATGGTCCCATTCCTTTGATGGGCGCGGACGGGGTGGTTGGTTCAACATCGAATTATCGGTGGGTTGACCAACACCACCCCGTCTGCGCGGGCTAAGGTGGCTTCGCGGCTTTTTTGACCGCGCAGCCACCCCTCCTCAGCTGAGGAGGGGAATAGCCTCCCCCAACGTAGTTCCTCAGGAGTTAGGAGGGGAGGCGAGCGAAGCGAGCGGGGAAGTTGCCTTTTGGAACCACCCCGGCCCTTCGGGCCACCCCTCCTAACTTAGGAGGGGAGTTGCTGCGCGTCACATCAACCCGCGGGTTCGAACACCTCCGGATCGATCTCGTTGAAGAAATCGGCGTGAAGGCGCTGAACTGCAGTCGTGGCGTCTTTCTCGTCGACAATAAAGCTGAAATTGATATTGGATGCTCCGTGAGAAACCATCAGGATGTTGATGTCGGGCAAGCTCCCGAACGCCCGGCGTGCCACGCCGGGCGTGTATTTCAGATTGTTGCCGACGAGGCAGATCAGCGCGGCCTTCGATGTGATCTCGACATCGCCCAGCGGTCGTAGATCTTCCAGAATAGCGTCGAGTGAGGAAAGGCTGTCGAGCGTCAGCGAGACAGAAACTTCGGAAGTGGCCACCATATCGACCGAAGTTCGATGACGGTCGAATACTTCGAACAGGGCTTTCAGGAAGCCATGCGCCATCAACATCCGCGACGAGGAAACCGTCA
Source organism: Acidobacteriota bacterium (assembly GCA_003223875.1). Taxonomy (GTDB): domain Bacteria; phylum Acidobacteriota; class Terriglobia; order 20CM-2-55-15; family 20CM-2-55-15; genus 20CM-2-55-15. The sequence continues at coordinate 10,186 of QHWY01000053.1, forward strand.
GGACTGTAATCCCTTTCTTCACTGCAATCGACTTAATCAGATTCCTGCACGGTCGAGCTTCACGCGTGATTCGAGTGCCTGTGCCCACAGGTTTCCTGGAATTGAGGATATAGACAGGAATGTTCTTTTCCACGGCGGGCAATACGGTCAGGGGATGAAGCACCTTAGCGCCGAAGTAAGCAAGTTCCGACGCTTCGTCAAAGGATATTTCTCTAACCTTCCACGCGGTCGGCACAATGCGGGGATCTGTGGTCATCATGCCGTCCACGTCGGTCCATATCTGAATCTCTTCAGCATTCAACGTGGCACCCACGATAGCCGCGGAATAATCGGATCCGCCGCGGCCGAGCGTCGTGGTTACGCCCGTTGATGTCGCCCCGATGTAGCCACCCATTACCACCACACGGCCGGCATTGAGGTGCGGCCGCGCGGCCTCCTCGAGCCGCACTGTTGTGATATCGACGATGGGAGATGCCTTTCCGAAACGATCGTCGGTAATCAAACATTGGCGGGCGTCCACATGTACTGCATCGAACCCGAGCCGTTTCATTCGATCGGCAAAGATCAACGACGAGAGCACCTCGCCGTAGGAAGCAACCAGATCCTGAGTACGCGGCGAGAATTCGCCTATCGCTCCTAAGGCTTTCAAAAGTTCACGCAGCCGGATAAACTGTTCCGCCGTTGACTCTAAGAGTTCGGCGTGCCGCTTCTCGAGCCGCTCGGCAATCTCCATGGCTTTGCCGATTTCGCCGCGGGCCGCCAGTGCCCCGGCTTCCAGCAGGTTATTCGTCGCGCCCCCGATAGCCGACACCACGACGAATGGCTTCCGGGGAAGCCGCTGTTCGACAATATGGCAGGAGCGGTTGATAGCGGCAGCGTCCTCAACAGACGTGCCGCCGAACTTCATCACGATCATCCTGGCAGGATAACAAATTCAACGTGTGGAGACAGCGGGAACCGGCACGAATTTTCCTTCGGGATACATCATATGGACTCCGCTAGCAACAAAGGGCAAGTCGGAGCTGAATACCAAGGAACCCTGGAAGGAGTCTGGCGGAGTCGGCACAACGAGAAGAGGCGATTGCTCGGACGCCATTTGCCAGACGTACTTGCTGACACGCTCGAGGGGAGGAATCCTGATCTCGAAGCTGTTTGGAACCGAGAGCTGCGCGCTCTGCCCGGTACTATCGAGAATTGAAACCTTCACGGTCACTGGCTCCGCGGACGAAGGATTGATGAGGGCTATAGCAGTCTGCCGGTTTGGATTGATCGTCAGCGGCATCTTGAACTCGCGCGCGGGCTTGACCGCCGCGATTTGTGCGCTCGCCAACTTTTCGGTGGACGGCCGATTGCAAACCAGCTGGCATCGCGCCGGAGCAGCGGCCACCAACGTCAATTCTTCGGAGACAAGAATCGGCGCCGGGCCCTCCCACCTTAATCGCGCCCAGCCGTTTAGGAAGCCAAGATCGGCTGAAGTGAACTGGAAGTATTGACCGTTCGGGTTCAGGGCGAGGGCGGCATTGGACGGGGCCGGAGCGAGCGGAGAACAGAACACACCGGAAGGAGCGCCGGCATTGCTGTACACCTGCAAAGTTCCTTTCACATTCCCAGCCGACCCATTCAACACTGTGAAGATGGTTTGGTAGTGGAGCTTCTCGGCGACGGCGCCGTTGACCACGATGGGCAAGATCACCTCACTTAACAGCGACGAATCCGCTACGGTTAAGCTGCGCCGGCCCAGTTCCACGGGGCTACTCGTGCTCGGTCCCGAAAACCTGACGATAACATCGTAGCGGCCGGGCGAGAGCTTCCCGATCGTCCCGGTAAGCATCCAGGACGTAATAGCCTGGGTGCACACGACGCCTGGATTCGTAGTGTCGATGCGTACAGTACCAGGTGATACCGAAACCACAGGCGACTGAGGAACACAGCCGTTAGACCAGGTTCCAGTTAATCTAAAGGTTATGACATCGTTGTCCGCCGCGTCCGGCGGACTTAGATCGATCTGTGCAACTTGCGACTGAGCGAAGAGAAGAGAGACGCTTGCCTGCGAAGCCAGTAGTAGAATCACTGCTCCTGCGCACGTCAGCGCCATCCCGATCCGAGAGTCTGCAACTTTCATCATCGCGATCCTCCATTCAAATCAATGAGGATATGCTGACGACGCTCGGCGCGTATCGCGTTTTTTTGGAACTTTTCGAGCTGCAGAGCGAAATTCATAACGGAAGCTGCGCGAAGGCGTCCAAGCAGAGGCAAATGAGCGAGAGCGACGAGCAACTCCTGGCGCGGATACTAAAGGGGGACGAAGAAGCCTTCGCGGCGCTATACCGCCGGCATCAGCGGCCGATTTACCGTTTCGCTCTTCATATGACGCGCGACCAAACGATTGCTGAAGATGTCACGCAGGAAGTCTTTCTTGCGTTGCTCGAGAATGGCCGATCGTTTGATCCCACTCGCGGTAGTCTGCTGTCGTTTCTTTACGGCATCGCGCGAAATCGCGTTCTGCAGCGAATTCAAAAGCAGTGGCGGGACGAGCCGGTGGATGAAATCGAGCAGCACGCCAGTGATGAAAATGTGTTCGACGACTTGACGCGGCGTGAAATGGTTGAACACGTGCGCCGAGCGGTTGTGAGCCTGCCGCCGATGTATCGCGAAGCCGTGGTGCTTTGCGATCTCGAAAATGCGAGCTACGAAGAGGCGGCAATGGTGCTGGAATGTCCCGTCGGCACCGTGCGGTCAAGGTTAAGTCGGGGACGGCTGATGCTGGCGCATAAACTTGCAAGGTATGTGGTCCGAAATGCGTATGAATGAAGATCCGGTTCGAGATATTTTACGGACACTGGCGGACGAGGATGCCGCCGCTGAAGTGTCGCATCAAATCGAAGTGAGGCTGCGTAAAGAGTTCAGATCGTGGAAGCGACGGCGCATCGTAAAGCGAATAAGCCCGTGGGTTCTGATGGCCGCGGCAATCGTGCTCGTTTTCACATTCGCGAACCGAAAAGACACGATGCCCACACCAAGGGAATCCACCGCTGTGGAACCGGCAGTGGCCCATACAGCGCCGCTTACTGCGCCGGTTAAACCTATCGAGCCGGCATCGCCCCGTGCGCCAGGAGGCGCCGCGGCTGGAACGCCGGAACCGGTGGAGATCGTCACCGACTTCTTTCCCTTGATGGATCCTGCGCCGCCGTTCGAACGGGGACAGCTTCTGCGCGTGGAATTGCCCGCGTCGGCGATGCAGATGGTCGGATTGCCTGTTCCTGAAGAATATCTCGCGCAGCCCATTCATGCAGATGTGCTCGTCGGTGAAGAAGGACTTCCACGCGCCATCCGGTTCGTGAAGATCGAAAGGGAATAGTCGAAATCCTCAGGAGAGTTGATATGAAAACCATCAGACTAATAACGATGCTGTTGACAGCTGTAGCGCTCTACGCGCAGCAACCATCGGCCCCGGTCATGGGCCAGGTGAGGATCGCCCCCACAAGCACTGTCGGTTTTGTTTCCGACATGCTTGTGGGCGGCAATCCTGTTAAAGGCGCGCCCTATTCTGCCCAGGCGGTGACGGAAACAACCCAAATTAGCGGACGGCACCCGGATCGTGCAAAAGTCCACAGCCATGATTTATCGCGACTCGCTCGGCCGCGAGCGCCGCGAACAGACCCTTCCTGCGATAGGACCATTTACGGCACAAGGAGATGCGCCGCAGATCATTTCGATCTTCGATCCGGTTGCCGGCGTGAACTATTCCCTGAATCCGAGAGAGCACATTGCAATGAAGCTTCCCAGCCCGCCTAGCCCGCCTGGCCCGCCCAACCTGGGGGTGACGAAAGAGTTCAAAGAATTCAATGTAACGGTCAGCGGGCCCGGGCCTGGAATCCGAACCGCACCGGCGCTTCCCACCGTGCTTTTTTACCGAGGACCAGTTTCTCCAAACTCCAAGGAACCGCCGAAGGTCGAGCAACTCGGATGGAAACTGATCGAAGGCCTGCAGGCCGAAGGGACTCGCACCACGATCACGATTCCAGCCGGACAGATCGGTAACGATCGTCCTATCGAAATCGTTGACGAACAGTGGCGATCTCCCGATCTGCAGGTGATCGTGTCCTCCCGGCACAACGATCCACGAATGGGCGAAACCGTGTATTCGCTTGTTAATGTGAGTCGTGCCGATCCCGCCGCGTCTCTTTTCCAGGTGCCGCCGGATTACACCCTGCAAGAGAAAGGTCCGATCGAGATTCAGAAAATCGAGCGGGGGTTACGCCGGGATTAACGATAGGTGTATTCCCCTCCTCGCAGGGGTGGATGCGAGGACAAAGTCCGAGCAGACGGGGTGGCGCGAAGCGCGAGCCCGACAGGGCGAAGCATCAATAGAAGACCGGCCACAACATTCCGCCGAACTGGACCACAATTGAGGCTTCGCCCTATCGGGCTCGCGCTTCGCGCCCGGCGCGCCAGCTTCTATTAAGCTGTCGCGCCACCCTCCTCTGCGAGGAGGGGAATACGTTCGGCTACCTCCCTGCTACGGGAGATCTGTGAAGTCCATCAGGTATTTGTCGATGAATTTGGCCGCCTGTCGGCCTTCACGGATAGCCCAGACGATCAGCGATTGACCACGAGCCATGTCTCCGGCAGCGAAGATGCCCGGAACGTTGGTCATCTTTTCCGCGTTCGTGGCGACGTTGCCGCGCTCGTTAATAACGACGCCCAACTGCTCGATCATTCCTTTCCGCTCCGGCCCAAGAAAACCCATCGCAAGCAAAACCAGGTCGACGTCGATTGTCAATTCGGTTCCTGGAACTTCACGCATATTGCGCCCTTCGAATTCGACGCGAACACCATGAAGCTGTTCAACGTGGCCGTTACGGCCCGTTAACTTTTTCGTCAGGACGCAGTAGTCGCGATCGCCTCCTTCTTCATGCGCAGATGAGGTCCGGAAGATGTTCGGCCAGTTAGGCCACGGGTTGTCGAGAGCCCGGTCGGCAGGAGGTTTTGGAAGAATTTCGAATTGAACGACGGAGCGGCAACCTTGGCGATGCACCGTGCCCAGACAGTCGGCGCCCGTGTCGCCCCCGCCGATTATGACGACGCGTTTGTCCTTAGCCGAAATGAATTTGGAATCGGGAATGAGATCGCCTTCACACCTCTTGTTCTGCAGCGGTAAAAAATCCATCGCGAAATAGATACCTTCCAGTTCGCGCCCAGGTACCTGTAGATCCCGCGGAGCAGTAGCACCACCGGCCAGAAGAATTGCATCGAATTCGCGGCGCAGTTCCTCGACCGATACATTGACGCCGACGTTCGCATTCGTGCGGAACATGATGCCTTCTTCCAGCATGATGTTCAGGCGGCGGTCGAGAATTCTTTTTTCCATCTTGAATTCTGGAATGCCGTATCGCAACAAACCTCCGATACGGTCCGCTCGTTCGTACACGGTTACCCAATGCCCCGCTTGATTCAATTGCGCTGCTGCGGCCATTCCCGCGGGGCCGGATCCGATCACAGCCACCGCTTTTCCCGTCCTTTTCGCTGGACGGCGCGGCCTGATGATGCCTTCCTTGAAAGCACGATCGATGATTGTGACTTCGATATTTTTGATCGTGACGGGATCCGCATTGATTCCCAACACGCAGGAACCTTCGCAAGGCGCGGGGCACAAACGGCCCGTAAACTCGGGGAAGTTGTTGGTCGCCAGAAGACGTAGCAGGGCTTCCTGCCATTGCCCGCGGTAAACAAGGTCGTTCCAGTCCGGAATGATGTTCCCCAACGGGCAGCCCTGATGGCAGAACGGAACGCCGCAATCCATGCAACGCGACGCCTGAGCCTTCAGTTTATCTTCCGGAAATTCCTTATAGACTTCCCTCCAGTCGTGGATACGTTCCTCAACCGGCCGGCGGTCAAAACCAACTCTTCCAATTTCAAGAAAGCCTGTCGGGTTACCCATGTTGGACCATCGCGAACGTTCTTGCCGTTTGCTCCTTCCTCTGTTCCAGTACCCTGCGATAATCGAGAGGCATGATCTTGACCACCCGTCGGCGGTAATGGATCCAGTTGGTCAATATGGTCTCGGCGCGTCTGCTCTCTGTCAGCTCCAGATGCCGGGCAATGAGCCCGCGGACGAAAGCGTCCTCTTCGGGATCTTGCAACCTTTCGAGATCGACCATCTGCAGATTGCAACGCTGCGCAAAATCGCCCGTATCGTCGATAACGTAGGCGATACCGCCGCTCATGCCCGCCGCAAAGTTTCGTCCCGTATGACCCAGAACGATAACGCGGCCGCCCGTCATATATTCGCAACCATGATCACCAACAGCTTCGACAACGGCAATCGCGCCGCTGTTCCGGACGGCAAAACGCTCGCCTGCGACGCCGCGGATGAACGTTTCCCCTGAAGTCGCGCCATAAAGCGCCACGTTTCCGATGATGATTTGTTCTTCCGCTTTGAACGTTGCAGCCGACGGTGGAAAGACAACAATGCGCCCGCCCGACAATCCCTTTCCGAAATAGTCATTCGCATCGCCTTCCAACGTTAGCGTCAATCCTCTTGGGATGAACGCGCCAAAACTCTGTCCGGCGGAACCCATAAAGTGGATTTTAATGGTGTCGTCCGGCAGGCCCTGTCCTCCGTAACGTCGCGTGATTTCGCTGCCGAGAATCGTACCGACGGTACGATTGGCGTTGCGAATCGGTAGCTGCAATTCAATTGGCTTCCCGTGTTCGAGTGCATCCTTGGTCAGCTCGAGCAGCAGGTTGTCCAAAGCCTTGTCCAGTCCATGATCCTGATTGTGCACGCGGCGCGTGATGACGTGATCGGGAACCGGCGGCATATACAGGATCGGCGAGAGATCGAGCTTCTTCGCCTTCCAATGGTCAATGGCTTTCTTCATGTCAAGCTTGTCCCGGCGCCCAATCATCTCGTCAACAGTTCGGAAACCCAGTTGAGCCATCAGCTCACGAACCTCTTCGGCAATCATCCGGAAGTAATTCACGATGTATTCGGGTTTGCCGGTGAATTTCTGCCGGAGGACGGGATCCTGCGTCGCCACTCCGACCGGACAGGTATTGAGATGGCAGACGCGCATCATAATGCAGCCGGAAACAATCAGTGCCGAAGTCGCGAATCCGAATTCTTCTGCGCCGAGCAGCGCTGCAACGACGACATCGCGACCGGTTTTTAATTGGCCATCGGTCTGAACGGTGATCCGACTCCGGAGATTGTTCTGGACCAATACTTGATGCGTCTCTGCCAAGCCAAGTTCCCACGGAATTCCGGCATGTTTAATGCTCGTGAGTGGAGAAGCGCCCGTCCCACCGCTGTCGCCGGAGATGAGAACGACGTCGGCATGCGCCTTCGCAACGCCTGCGGCGATCGTTCCGACTCCTACTTCCGCAACCAGCTTCACGCTGATCCGTGCGCGCGAATTCGAGTTTTTCAAGTCGTATATGAGTTGGGCCAGATCCTCGATCGAATAGATATCGTGATGCGGTGGGGGCGAAATAAGTCCGACGCCCGGCGTCGAATGACGAACGCGCGCGATGACTTCATCGACTTTATATCCGGGGAGCTGGCCGCCTTCACCTGGCTTCGCACCTTGCGCCATCTTGATCTGCAGTTCATTCGCACTGACGAGATATTCGCTTGTGACGCCGAAGCGCGCGGACGCGACTTGTTTAATAGCGCTCGACCGGGAATCGCCGTTTGGATCCGGAATATATCGAGCCGGATCTTCCCCCCCTTCTCCAGTATTGCTTCGGCCGCCAATGCGATTCATGGCTATGGCCAGCGTCTCGTGCGCTTCCTTGCTGATCGAGCCGAAAGACATGGCGCCCGTCGCAAAACGCTTCATGATCGACTCCGCCGGCTCGACTTCCTCGAGGGGAACAGGCTTGTCCGCAGATTTCAGATCCATCAATCCCCGAAGCGTGCAAAAGCGAGCGCTGGTGGAGTTGATCAGGTCGCTGTATTCCTTGAAAATTTTGTAGCTGTTGGTACGCGTCGAATACTGAAGCTTGTGGATCGAGTCGGGGTTGTACATGTGATACTCGCCATCGTGGCGCCACTGGTACTGTCCACCCCAATCGATGTCGGGCAGCCGTACAGGACGATCGGGAAACGCGCGCCGGTGCCGCTCGATCGCCTCAGCCGCGATTTCATCCAGCCCAATACCACCGATCCGCGAAGGTGTGTTTGTAAAGTAGGTGTCGACGAAATGTTGATCCAATCCCATCGCTTCGAAGATTTGCGCGCCACGATAGCTTTGCAGCGTTGAGATGCCCATCTTCGACATGACCTTCAGCACGCCCTTCTTGACTGCCTTGGTGTAATGATTCACCGCCTTGCGGTGATCGATGCCGGTCAGCAGACCTTGCCGGATCATGTCATCCAAAGTTTCAAAAGCAAGGTAAGGATTGATGGCCGACGCACCATAACCGATCAGGAGGCAATAGTGATGAACTTCTCGCGCATCACCGGTTTCGACGATTAGCGTCGCCTTGGTGCGCATTCCTTCCCGGACCAAGTGATGATGCAGCCCCGATGTGGCGAGCAGGCTCGGTATTGGCGCGTAATCTTTATCGATCTGCCGATCGGATAAAATCAGGATTGTCGCGCCGCATTTGATTCCATTCGAAGCGATCTCGAACAAATCGTGGAGCGCGCGGCGCATACCCTCGCCACCTTCCGATACTTTGAAGCGCATCGGAAGCGTTATCGAACGGAAACCGCGCAATGCGATGTACCGCAGCTTGGCCAAATCCTCGTTGTCCATTATGGGAGACAACACTTTAAGCATCCGGCCGCTCTCTGGTACCGGCTTCAACAAATTCTGTTCGGGACCAAGCGCTGTGCTCATCGACGTGACCAGTTCTTCGCGGATCGCGTCCAGCGGTGGATTCGTCACTTGTGCGAACAGTTGCTTGAAATAATTGAACAGCGGCGGCTGCCGGTCTGATAAGACCGCCAGAGGCGTGTCGGTTCCCATCGAACCGACGGCTTCTTCTCCGTTCTTGGCCATTGGGCCCATGAGGATGCGCAGATCTTCGTGGGTATATCCAAAAACCTGTTGGCGCAAGAGAACGGTTTCGTGGCTGGGTTCCGGAACGAGGTGCACCGGAAGATCCGAAAGGCGAACGAGGTTTTCGTTCAGCCATTGCCGATACGGCTTTTCGGACGCGATTTTGTGCTTCAGTTCCGTGTCATCGATAATCCGGGCCTCGACCGTATCGATCAGCAACATCTTCCCTGGTTGGAGGCGGCCTTTGACCAAGATGTCTTGCGGCGGAATATCGAGCACTCCGACTTCGGATGCCATAACAACGAGACCATCCTTGGTTACGCAATACCGTGACGGGCGCAGACCGTTTCGATCCAGCACTGCGCCGATGCGGATGCCGTCGGTGAACACCATCGACGCCGGGCCATCCCAGGGCTCCATCAGGCAGGAGTGATACTCATAAAAAGCCTTCTTCTCGTCGCTCATGGTTTCGTGCCCGTCCCACGCTTCGGGAATGAGCATCATCATCGCGTGAGGAAGCGAGCGACCACACATAACCAGCATCTCGAGAGCATTGTCGATCATCGCCGAATCGCTGCCGCCCTCGACGATGACAGGGAGCAGATCGCCGACGTCCTCGCCGAACAATTCGGATTCGAAGAGGGCCTCTCGCGCTTTCATCCAGTTGATGTTCCCGCGCAGCGTGTTGATCTCGCCGTTATGCGAGATGTACCGGAACGGGTGAGCAAGCGACCAACTCGGGAATGTGTTCGTGCTGAAGCGCTGATGCACGACGGCAAGCGCCGACGCGATTCGCGAATCGGCCAAATCCGGGAAGTAAATTTCGATTTGCTCCGCCGAGAGCATTCCTTTGTAGATGATCGTGCGCGCGGAGAAACTGGCGAAGTAGAGTTCGGAAGTGAGTTTTTCGATTCGCTTCCGAATCAAGTAAAGCTTTCTTTCGAATTCGTCAACGCTCTTGATGTAGGGATTGCGCCCGACGAAGACCTGCTTGAACACCGGCTCGACGGCCTTTGCCGTCTCGCCTATCGGTGAATTGTCCGTGGGTACGTCGCGCCACCCCAGCAACGCCTGTCCCGCGCGCGTGATCGCCGCTTCAATGATTTGTTTCGCCCACTGCTGAGAATGGGAGTCGCGTGGTAAGCAAACCATTCCTACGCCGTAATTTCCGGGCGCCGGCAGATCAAAACCCAGTTTCTTGCACTCCGGTTTCAGGAAGTCGTGCGGAATTTGCAGAAGGATGCCGGCCCCATCTCCCGTATTGGCCTCGCAGCCTTTCGCGCCGCGGTGTTGCAGATTAACCAGGACTTGAAGGGACCTGCGAACAATATCGTTCGATTTGTGGCCGGCAATATCGACAACGAAGCCAACGCCACACGCATCATGTTCAAATTGCGGATCGTACAATCCTTGTTTTGGCGGTAGTGCTGAAAACATATCGATAGACCTCACCGGACAGAGTGTTTGCCCAAAAAGGTTTCCCTACTTTATTCGTTTTCGGAAAATAAGTCATCCTGCAAAATAAAAGTACTTTGCATAAGAACAACTAATGTCTTATCTTCTGTAGTCAATGAATCTCGATACGTTAAACCTTTACTGCGACGTTATCCGGTCGGGCAGTTTCTCTCTGGGCGCTGCTGCTCACCGCATTTCCCAATCGGCGGCCAGCCAGGCTGTGCGGCAATTGGAGGAAGAACTCGGCGCACAACTCATTGATCGGACGAAAAGGCCATTCATGGTGACCCCAGAAGGAAAGAAGTTTTTTGAAGCCTGCCTAATTCTTCTGGATAACTTCGAAAAGGCAAAAGCGGAGATCACATCTCAGCGAACGCTGGTGGGCGGGGCTGTTCGTGTAGCCGTGATTTACTCCGTTGGCTTGCACGATATGGGCATTCACTGTCAGCAGTTTACGACGCGCTATCCGCAGGCAAAGATCCGGTTGGCGTATTTGCATCCGCACGAGGTCGTGGAAGCAGTGATCAGTGACGAAGCCGACCTCGGAATCCTCTCGTTTCCTTCACCGCATCGTTCCCTGACGATCATCCCGTGGCATTCCGAACCGATGGTCTTTGTCTGCCACCGTTCGCATCCGCTGGCAAAAAGGAAGACGATCTCCTTTCGCGAACTGGACGGCGAGGCCTTTGTCGCGTTTGATCGTGGTCTCAGCATTCGCAAGGCCATTGACAAAGCCCTGCGGCAGCGTGGGGTGACGGTGAACATCGCAATGGAGTTCGATAATATCGAGACGATCAAGCACGCGATCACCATTCAATCCGGAGTCAGCATCCTTCCTCGACCCAGCGTCGCCCGTGAAGTTGAAACCGGCATTCTCGCGGCGATTGCCGTCGACATGCCTGAACTGGTGCGCCCGATTGGAATCATCCATCGCCGGCAAAAGCTACTCACGCCAACCGCGCAGGAACTATTGCTTTTCTTGAGAAGCCAGAAGCAGTAATTCGGGGTCAGACGGGTGAATTCCCTATTTTGCAGTTCAAAAATAGGGAATTCACCCGTCTGACCCCGAATTACTAATTGATATAAAACGGTATAGGGGTGAAGCAAAAGACGAAAATGGTAAGGCCGATCCACCCGAGCCATTGGTGTCGCTGTGTTAGGGGGATGGAATCGTCAAGCGTGACCGGATGGCGAAGGCCAATCAAGAGCAACACCACGCTCCACAAAAGCCAACCCGGCCAATAGAAGATACCTAGTGGGATCAGTGTGAACACGAGAGCCTCAGAGATACGCTTGTGAATCCCTCGAAAGAGAGCATAGGAGACATGACCGCCGTCAAGCTGGCCCACAGGCAACAGGTTGAGTGCAGTTGCAAAAAATCCGAACCAAGCTGCAAAACCGATCGGATGCAGATTGATTTCCATGCCGGGCGGAGGCATTTTTCCGGTGATCAGTTCCATCGCTTTGAAAATCAGCGGCTCGCCAAGCATGACGCTCGAGGCTGATGGACTGACGGTGGTGAAACCCGATTTCGCAAGTGCGATCAGCAAAGCCGGAACGGCCAGCACGAAGCCGGCGATCGGCCCGGCAATACCGACCTCTAACAATGCGGCGCGATGCTGAATCGGCGATTTAATCCGGATAAACGCGCCCATTGTACCGACCAGAGTTGGCGCAGGGATGAAATAGGGCAATGTCGCATCGATTCCGTAATAGCGGCAGGTCAGATAATGCCCCATCTCGTGAGCCAGCAAAATCGTCATGATCGCCAGGCTGAATGGCAGTCCATTTACAAGTGTCAAAGGCGACCTGAAGATCGATCGAAAAAATGCGGTAAAGTCGGTGAACGTGTTCTTGAACGAGGCCATCAGAAAGGCCCCCATCACCGCCGTCGACAAGCAGGTCAACGCAAATAAGACAACGTTGACCCATGGAAACTTTTGCTGCGGCGCTTCTTCGAATAGTATTTCGGCGGAAGGAGTAAATGTATTGTCCATGAAACCGATCTTTCTATTTAGCGTCGGGCCTTCTGTTTGGGCTGCGTCCTACCGGGCTTGCGCTTCGCGCGGCCAGCCCATTTCGGTACACCGCTTCGTGGCCTTTTTGATTGGGCAATGGCCGGTTCCCCCACGCCTAAAGCGACTGCAAGTCTTTGCCCGGCTTGAAGCGTACGGCTTTTCCCGGCGGGATGTTAACCTCGGAACCTGTGCGGGGATTTCTGCCGATACCCGTTTTCCGCGGCTTCACAGAAAATACGCCAAAGCCGCGCAACTCGATCCGGTCGTTGGCCTTCAGGGCATCCTTCATGCAATTGAAGACGGTGTCCACAGCTTGTTCAGCTTTTGTCTTGCTGACTCCTGTCCGCTCGACAATCTGATTCACAAGATCGAGTTTGATCACTGGAACCTCCGATTTTTTTGGTAAAGCCCACGACTACAACATTTTGTACATATTTTTAACATCCAGGAGGTGAGTTAATCAATGGCAATTAAAGCCGATCGATGGATACGACAGATGGCGCAGACATATGGGATGATTGATCCGTTCAGTTCCTGCCAAGTCGCAGAAGGGACAATCTCCTACGGATTGTCATCCTATGGTTATGATCTCCGCCTGGCCGATGAATTCAAAATATTTACGCCACCGCCCGGTGCCGTGCTGAATCCGAAGGCGATTCCCCCCGAGTTCTACCGGGACCATCGCGGCCAGTTTTGCGATATCCCTCCAAATGGTTACGTTTTGGGTCGGACTGTCGAATATCTGCGCATCCCGCGAGATGTTTTGACCTTGTGTGTTGGCAAGTCCACGTACGCGAGAAGCGGCGTTCTTGTAAATGTCACACCATTCGAACCCGAATGGGAGGGTTTCGTGACCGTTTCCATTGCCAATACAACAGCGGTTCCCGTGCGCATTTTCGCGAATGAAGGCCTGTGCCAGGTCCTTTTCTTTCAATCGGATGAACCATGCGAAGTCTCGTACAAGGATCGCAAGGGAAAGTATCAGGCACAAAAGAGGATTGAATTTGGTAAGACGCTAGATGGCTAAACCGCCATCAACTTGGATGATCTGGCCCGTAATATAGGTCGCTTGCGGCGAAAGCAAGAAGAGCGCAATCGCCGCGACCTCGTCCGGCTTACCAAACCGGCCTAGCGGAATTTGCTCCAGCGCTTTCTGGCGATATTCAGCGTTGAGAATGCCGGTCATGTCTGTCTCAATAAATCCGAGAGCAAGAGCGTTGACGGTGATATTCAACTTCGCGACCTCTTTTGCGAGGGCTTTTGTGAAGCCGATCATCCCTGCTTTCGACGAGGAATAATTCACTTGACCCGCCATGCCAACGATTCCACTGATGGACGTGATGTTGAGAATGCTTCCCGATTTTTGCCGCAGCATGACACCGATGACGGGTTTGGTCAAATTGAACACACCTTTCAAATTGGTGTCCAGAACATCGTCCCAATCTTTTTCGCTCATCAGGGCGATCAGCTTGTCTCGCGTAATGCCGGCGTTGTTCACCAGGATGTCGATTCTTCCGTATCGTTCTTTCACTTGCTTCACAAGCTCTTTGGCTTCATCGAACCGCCCCACATCCACTTGAAGTCCGATGACCGTGTCGTTGTTCGTAATTTCCTCGGCCGCCGATTTGTTTTGCAAATATGTGAACACAACTCTTGCGCCTCCGCGTGCGAGGGCCTCCACGATGGCACGGCCGATACCACGACTGCCGCCGGTGACAATTGCCGTCTTACCTGAAAACATAGGAAGGGATTTTACTGGGGAGTGTTGCCAAGCGAAAAGCTGATTCTCGTTCTCTCATTGCGCTTCTTTAAAGAAGGGGTATTATGTCTCGCGAGAAGAGGCCGGAGGAAAGTGCGGCCTCCTGCACAAGGAGATGAGCATGAGTAGAGAAGACGATTTCTTTGGCGATTATGACGAATCGCCGGATAACGCGGGCACCGGGCAGGAAGATACCTCCGAGCCGCTGATCGAGTCGCCGGCTGAAACTGAACCCAAACCCGCTTTCGGCGAACCCACACGGCCGGCCAGGCCAAGAGCCAGACCGCGACCCAAGAAAAAAGCAAAAGCAAAAACCAAGCCCAAAGCAAAGGCACCGAAGAAACCAGCCCCCAAAAAGAAGGCAAAGAAAAAAGCAACAGCCGCCAAGAAAAAGAAGGCTGCCAGGCCAAAACCCAAGAAGTAGGAAAAAATTGAGGGGGCGCACTCCGAATTCGGGGTGCGCCCCCTGAATTCCCTCGGAATTAATCTTCCCATTGCCATCCGTCTCCATGCTATACTCTTCGGGTTAACTGCGACGCGATTCGCGTTGTATGAAACGGACCTAGGAGCCTCTTGTCACGGTTTGGAGAGTTGATTCTGCTTTTTGATCCCTTTCCCGCCACACCCTCGAAGTTCCTTACAAATTGAATTAGGAAGAACATGTCAAAGAAAATCTACGTTGGTAATTTGTCGTTCAGAACGACAGAAGAAGAACTCACGAGCCTTTTTGAACAGATTGGTGCTGTCGAATCCGTCAGTATCATCACGGACCGAGATACGGGCCGGTCGAAGGGTTTCGGCTTCGTTTCCATGAGCGATGAAGACGCTGAAAAGGCAATCGCTGCTTTAAGTGGCAAGGAAGTCGCCGGCAGAGCGCTCACCGTGAACGAGGCGCGGCCGATGGTGAAACGAGAGTTCACCAGTCGCGCGGGCCGAAACAATCGCTGGTAAAGTGCCTCTCCCTTTGGGAAAGGCCGGCGCGAAGTGCCAGCTGAGGGTCGCAAGTTTGGTGAAATCCTGAGACCCTCACGCTTTTTTTGGAGGCTTGGCCTGCCGGGTTCGTGCTTCGCGCCTCTCCCAGAGGGCGAAGGTTTCGATAGGAGTCCGTATGGAGTCCGTCGCGAAAGAGTTCGAATCCCTCCTCAAACTAGCCGATCGGTTGCGCGACATCAGAGACGCGGAGGCGTCCATTCGGCCGGCGCCCGGCAAATGGTCTAAGAAAGAAATTCTCGGTCATTTGATTGATTCGGCTGCGAACAACCATCAACGATTTGTCCGCCTTCAACTGGCTTCTGTGCTGAACTTGCCTGGTTATGATGGCGATGAATGGGTGCGTCTGCAGCGCTATCAGGATCGGCCATGGTCTGAAATTATCACTCTTTGGCAGATGTACAACGTGCAACTGGCCGCCCTCGTTCGCACGGTTGATCCAAGAACCTTGAAAAACATCTGGCACACTCCCGATGGCAAGGACCTCGACCTGGAATTCATTATTCGCGACTACGTCGTCCACATGCGTCATCATTTGGATCAAATTCTCTAGCGTCCGCTACAATTTCCTCTCTTTGTTGATAGAATTTCGCATTTTGAACTGCACTGGGTGAAATGATGAACATCGCGGTTCCGAAAGAAACTCTATCCAGAGAAAAGAGGGTGGCGCTCATTCCCGACGCCATCGCGCCGTTAAAAAAAATTGGTCTCTCCGTCTTGGTGGAATCAGGGGCCGGCCACGGAGCGTATTTCGAGGACGCTGATTATGAAAAGGCGGGCGCGAAAATTGTTCCTGAAGCCGCGAAATTGCTTGGCGAAGCCAACGTTGTTCTTAAGGTACAAAGACCCACGGATCCGGAAATCGCAATGATCTGTGAAGGTGCCGTGCTGATTTCGTTTCTCTATGCATCAGGAAATCCGGAATTGCTGAAACGTCTGGCGGGGCGCAAGATTACGGCTTTGGCGATGGAGTTAATGCCACGTATCAGCCGCGCGCAGTCAATGGACGCGCTCTCATCGCAAGCGAACATCGCCGGATATAAAGCCGTGCTTATCGCGGCCTCTTCGCTCCACAGGTTTTTCCCGATGCTGATGACGGCGGCAGGTATGGTGACTGCCGCGAAAGTGCTCGTACTCGGTGCCGGCGTGGCCGGTCTGCAGGCGATTGCGACGGCACGGCGGCTTGGCGCACAAGTCTGGGGCTATGACGTGCGGCCCGCCGTAAAGGAACAAGTCGAGAGTCTGGGCGCGAAGTTCTTGCAGTTCGAATTAAGCGCCAAAGATCTTGAAGACAAGGGCGGCTACGCCAGGGAATTGTCCGAGCAGGACAGAGTCCGCCAGCAGCAGTGGCTTGCCGATCAGACAAAAGAATTCGATGTAGTCATCACTACCGCGTTGGTGCCAGGGCGTCCAGCCCCACGGCTTATCACTAAGGAAACTGTAGCGCGGATGCGGCAAGGTTCGGTCATCGTCGATCTTGCAGCAGAAACAGGCGGCAACTGCGAGTTGACGAAAGCCGACGAAGTCGTTGTTGCTCACGGAGTGACCATTCATGGGCCCACGGATTTGCCGAGCGCGATGGCGGTGCACGCGAGCCAATTGTACGCGCGCAACGTCAGCGAGTTGGTAAAGAGCATCACCAAGGATGGAAAGCTGAATCTTAATTTTGATGACGAAGTGCTGGCGGCTGCTTGCGTGACTCACGAAGGTCAGGTTCGGATAGGAAAGTCATGATTGCTCTAGTTGCTCAAGTCACTCCGCTGACTAATGCTCTACCTCCTGACATTGCAACGGAAATCGGTCTTTATATTTTTATCCTCGGAGGCTTTCTCGGTTACCACCTCATTACTCGCGTGCCGCCGCTCCTACACACGCCCTTAATGTCGGCCACTAACGCGATCGCAGCCATCTCACTAGTTGGCTCGCTCGTTGTCGCCGGAAGAGACTACGGCACCTTTCAGTATGGTTGGATCTGCACTCTGCTGGGCTGTATCGCCGTGACATGCTCGACCACGAACGCCGTTGGTGGCTTCTTGATCACAGACCGAATGCTCGGCATGTTCAAGACATCGGGCGAGCAAAAGGGCGAGACGAAAAACAAGGGGCACTGGTTTCTTCTGCTTGGCGCCATAGTCATCGCGGGTGTCGTCGCGTTCATCATCTGGTGGAAAGAAGAGCACGGCGGCCGCGGCTTGGGCAGCGAGACGCTAAAATATTCCTATATCGTCTCGGCTGTGATGTTCATTCTCGGTTTGAAGGGGCTCAGCTCTCCAAAGCGGGCGAGACGCGGTATGCAGCTCGCAGCCTGTGGGATGTTGCTGGCTGTGCTTGGAACGCTATTCGACGAACAGATCGTCAATTACCGATGGATCCTTCTCGGATTTATCGCCGGTTCTGTCGTCGGCGGAGGAATGGGATTGCGAATCCCCATGACCGCCGTGCCGCAACGAACCGCGCTGTCGCACTCTCTCGGTGCACTTGCGGCGTGCTTGGTCGGTATTGCCGAGTTTATCCTTTTTCAGGACATCAACCGGGTCAAACTGACGGCGTTGGATTTCGAAGTCGTTGTCGGTGCGTTGACCTTCACAGGCAGTCTCATTGCCGCAGCAAAGTTGCAGGAACTGCTACCTGGCCGGCCGATCACGTATAAGGGGCAAAATTTTTTCAGCATTGTCACCCTAGGAGTCGTGGCCGCGATCGGCATTTTTCTCGTGGCTACACAAACGCAAAACCCTTTGTTCTATCTCATGGTGGGACTCGCCTTTTTGTTCGGGCTCATGTTGGTTATACCCATTGGTGCGGCCGACATGCCCACCGTGATCGCCTTGCTCAACTCCTACGGGGGTTTGGCGGACGCTTCAATGGGTTTTGTGCTGATGAACAAAATTCAGATCATTACGGGGTCGCTCGATGGCACATCGGGCTTTCTTCTGGCATTACTCATGTGTCGGGCAATGAATCGTTCGGCGATGAACGTATTGTTCGGCGCGTTCGGGCAAGTGGCTTCGGAAGATGAAGCCGCTCGCGCCGCAGCGGAAAAAGGGACAGTCCGGAGTATAACTGCCGAAGAGGTATCGACATTGTTTGAGACCGCGCGCTCCGTCATCATTGTGCCCGGCTACGGCATGGCCGTCGCGCAGGCTCAGCATGCGGTTGCGGAGTTGGCCAACATTCTAAAAGAGCGCAAAGTGGACGTGAAATACGCCATTCATCCTGTAGCGGGACGCATGCCCGGCCACATGAACGTGCTCTTAGCAGAAGCGAATGTTCCCTACGATCAGTTGCATGAAATGGAAGAGATCAATCCCTCGTTTTCGGAAGCCGATATCGTGCTGGTGGTCGGCGCCAATGATGTCACCAACCCTGCCGCGAGAAACAACAAGAGCAGTCCACTCTACGGCATGCCGATCCTTGAAGTCGATCGCGCCAAGTCCATCATCGTGCTCAAGCGAAGTATGCGCCCGGGCTTTGCGGGTGTGGATAACGAGCTGTATTACAACGAGAAGTGCATGATGCTGTTCGGCGACGCGAAGGTCAGTATCACCAAGTTAATTACCGAAATGAAAGCGCTGATCTGAATTCGGGGTCAGACGGGTGAATTCCCTATTTTTCGAAGTGAAAAAATAGGGAATTCACCCGTCTGACCCCGAATTTACTTGGACGCGAAATAACCTGGGCGCGTGCGGACTTCCAATGCCTTACCGCGCTTATCGCGCGCGATGATTTTCACGGTCCGATAGGACCCATCATGCGTGGGATTGCTCGAAATGTAAGCGATCGTGTATTGCCCGCGGATGGCTCCGGCAATGCGCGGCCAAATCTCGCGCAAATCAGCGGAGGTCGTAGGGAAATACGACTCGCCACCGGTCACCTTCGCGATTTTTTTTAGGACTCCGGGATTCTTGTCCTTCGCGAACGGATCGTAGATTCCGATGCAATAAATCGTCGCGCTCGACTGCTGCGCCTTTCGCAGGACTTCATCCAGCTTTGCGGCGCTCGCATTGTCGCCGCCGTCGCTCAACAACACGAGCGCTTTTCGCTGTCGTGATCCGTCCTTGAGGTGATCGATGGAAAGCTCCAATGCGTCATACAGAGCCGTTGTACCCTCGGCCCTGGTTTGCAGCAACGCAGCGCGCAACTCAGAGGCATTGCTCGTGAACGGCATGGCGGCCGGCAATCCCAGCCACGGTCTGTGATTGAAATCCACAACAAACATTTCGTCGTCGCGCTGGCTTGCGCCAATGAAAGAGAGAGCTGCAGTGACCACATCCGGCCGCTTATTTGCCATGCTTCCGCTATTGTCGATGATCAAGCCGACCGTTGCAGGCGTATCTTCGGGCTGGAAAATCTTGATCTTCTCTTCCCGGCCATCTTCGTAGACGTGGAAATTGCTCGTTGTGAGGCCGGCTACCGGCCTATGGGCCGAGTCGAGGACGGTTATGTTAAATGCCGCCAGATCGACGTCGACAGATAACGTGTATTGAAGCAGCAAGAAACTGGATAAGAAATACTTTAACAACATGCCTACTTCATCATACCGCTTTGACTTCTGCGGTGCTTTGCGAACGCCGATGTTGGAGCGCGTGCCACCCGCGGAATGCAAGAAGGATCGTGAGCAATAGAGCATAAACGACCGGCCGCTGGATGTCCGCCTTTACCCGCCAATAATAGTGAAGCACGCCCGCAGCGGTGCTGAAGTAAATCAAACGGTGAAGCATCTGCCACCGGCTGCCGCCAAGACGGACGATCCATTTTCTTGTGGAAGTGATGGCCAGGGGTATTAGCAAAACAAAACTGATGAAGCCCGTGATAATGAACGGACGCTTCAGAAACATGTCTTTGAAAATTGCATCAAAGTCGAAATATTGATCGAGCCACACGTAAGTTGCAAAATGCACGAAACCGTAGAAGAAAGCGAACAGGCCCAGCATCCTGCGAAAACGTATGAGAGAGCTCCACCCGATGATCCGCCGCAGCGGGGTTATGCTCAAGGTAATGATCAGAAAGCGGAGTATCCAAATACCGGTCCGATCGCGGATATCCTCCAGAGGATTCGCGCTTAAGCCCCCCGTAAACGTATCGAAGAGCAGCCAGACTATAGGTATGAGGCAGGCGAGAAAAACAACCGGCTTGAAAATCCACCACCGACTAAATTTGGACATTACGGACTTCAGAAGTTCTTGCGCAAGTCCATACCTTCGTACATCCGAGCAACCTGCTCAGAGTATCCGTTGAACGGAAGCGTGGGTCTTTTGAAAAATTCCCCGATCCGCCGCTCCTGCGCCTGACTCCAGCGCGGATGGTCCACTTTCGGATTCACATTAGCGTAGAACCCATACTCGTTGGGCGCCTGTTGCTGCCAGGTATTCAGAGGTTGCTTGTCGGTGAAACGGATATTGACGATGGCTTTGATTCCCTTGAAGCCATATTTCCATGGTGTAATCAAGCGCAGAGGCGCGCCATTCTGGTTGGGAAGGGGTTTTCCATAGAGACCGGTCGCGAAGAGCGCGAGAGGGTTCGTTGCTTCGTCCAGTCGGAGGCCTTCAAAGTAAGGCCAATCCAGGACTTTGAAGAGGCTCCGGCGCTGTTCGGGATATTGATTGGGATCCAGAAGCGTTTTGAACTCGACGTATTTCGCCGAAGACGTCGGCTCGAGTTTCTTCATGACATCCGCCAGCGGAACACCCTGCCACGGGATCACCATCGACCACGCTTCCACGCAACGCATACGGTAGATGCGATCTTCAACCGTGATGCCTTTGATCAAATCATCGAAAGAATACGATCCTGGCTTATTGCACATGCCTTCGACCTTGACAGTCCACGGTTTGGGTTGGAATTTCTTCGAGTTCTTCTCAGGGTCGGATTTGTCGACTCCGAATTCGTAATAATTGTTGTAGTGCGTAATGTCGTCGAAGGAGTTCGCCTTCTCCGCTGTATCGTAGGGGCCAAGCTTTTTAGCCTGCGGTTCCGGAGACGCTCCAACATTTGGCGTGCATCCGGGAGCGATGGTTCCCGCGGCCGCGATTCCGAGAAGAGCCGAAGCTGTTTTTATAAATTCTCGCCGGCTGTGATAAAGGTCTTCAGGAGTAATTTCCGAGGATGCAATATCCGATGCGCGTTGAATGAGCATTAAGCACCTCCTTCAAATCGTCTTACTATCCAGCCAGAGGCTTTGGATGGACGGCATACGGGGTATTGTAGCAGAGATGTGACCGCGGCTTGGCAGCCAAGCCGCGGTGGGGTTAAAAAAGGAAGATCTACTTGTTGTCTGTGCCCTTCTTCTTGCCGTCGCCCTTCTTTTTACCGTCGCCCTTTTTTTTATCTTTGCCCTCTGCGCCCTTCTTCTTGCCTTCGCCTTTTTTCGCTTCAGCTTTCTTCTCTTGTGCTGCGAAGGCGGGCATTGACATGCTGCCCATGACGGCGAGAGCTAACAAAAGTCCCAACACTCTCTTCATCTCTGGTTCTCCTTTTATATCGGTAACTCAGCCGGCAGCATTCTGCCGCCGGATCGCGCTTAAAATACCACGATACCGCATTGCAATCAAACGATGGGCTTAAGGTCCTTAAGGTCTTCAGTGTTGGGCTACTTCGGGCTGCACAACTCCCCTCCTAAGTTAGGAGGGGCGCCCGAGCGAAAGCGAGGGCGGGGTGGTTCCTTAACCAACCCGCCTTCTCGTTTCGCAGCGTCAGATGCACATCCGGGTTGCGGAGTCACTCCAGGCCGTAAAACCGGCTTTTCCGAAAGCACGAACCTGAAATGCGTACGTTACACCTGGCGTTAGGCCCTTCACGGTCGTTCCCGCTCTAGCGTTCGTCAGCCTGATGAGGGTCGAATCCCCGGGCATTCCCATGTCGTCGATCACCGTACAACGTAACTCGTAGTACAGAGCCTTACGACCAAGAGGTGTTATGTAGACGTGCAATTCGCCGGTGTAACCTTGCTCGATGTTAAGAATCTTGGGTACTGGCAGTGGAATCGGCTCCGACGATGTCGGCGTTGTCGGGCCGGGATCCAGGCCGCTCGAGAGGAAGACGGCTAAATCCTCCTGAGCTACGGCCTCGACGTAATGACCGATCTCCGTGATCATGCTCGTGACCTTGTCGCGCTGCTTATTCTTCTGGGCGATGACCCGCCTGTCTCTATGAATCGATTCCGCCATCAACGCGCCAAACTCGTGGAGCGCTGCCTTTAAAACTTCCAAGTCGACAGGCGGCTTGGGAAAGTTCGGATTGTCTTTCAGGCCGTCGTAAAGGCGAAGGCCTGATACATGAACATCCCCGTCGGGCGCTCTGCTGAAGCCAAGCAGAGCTTTGATTCTTTTCGAAACCGGCATAACTGGCGTGGGTTGTACCACAAGCCGGCTTTTTATGCATCAAGCTATGGCCGGAAATTCGAAATCCCATGCATCGACCGTGACTTGATTCATGGGAACTCCCTAATCCGTGTATCAACTGTTTCGTGATGGACCGGAATTCCCAAATCCGCTGTATCAACCCGGACCTGATGCAGGGGAAATCCGAAATCGCACGCATCCACTGCCGGCTGATCCATGGAAATTTCCAAATCCTGTGCATCAACTGCGGCCTGATGCATAGGGAATCCGGCATCCCATGCAGCAATTGCCACGTGATCCATGGGAAATCTGAAACCACATGCATCAACCGTGACCTGATCCATGGGAAAATGCAAAACCCGTGTATCAACCGTTACGTGATCCACGGGAAATCCGAAGTTCCCTGCATCAATTCCGGCCTGATGCATCGGAAACCAGAAATGCCATACATCAGCCGCCACGTGATCGATCG
>QHWY01000054.1 GCA_003223875.1 Acidobacteriota bacterium
TGCTAAGCAGTGTCTTCTCCATCCAGTGCCCAAAGATTTTGATTCCTGTATTCAGCGAATACTTCAATCGGAACCAATATACTGATGCATGGCTGCTCCTTAGGAATGTGGTCACGACGAGTTTTATCGGACTCGCCGGAATCTACCTGGCTGGAATCGTTTTGTCCGGAATAATTGTGCCCCTCCAAATTCCGGGATTGGAATCCAGGACGATTTCTCTCGCGATATGGCTTAGTAGGATCCTTTTTGGGCTCGTACTCTGCCAGGGGCTTGCGTCGATTATGCAGTCGGTGCTCTATGCCCGGCACTCGTACCTCATTTCTTGTTCCGGAAAGCTGGTAAGCAACGTCGTGACCATCATCTTCCTTATGTCGAGCCGCGGCCATTTTGGAATCCAGGCGGTCGCCGTCGGCATGCTTTTTGGGAACGCGGTGCAAGTTGGCCTTCTGGCTTTGGTTCTCGCCACACATGGCTTCCGATACCACTGGGTCCTGAAGCCCGGCGACGCAAAACTGCGGGAGATACTCGTATCGTTCCGCTATCCTCTGGCAGGACACATCCTCGGTGAAAGCGGAATGATCTTGCAGAATGTTTTGGGTTCTTTTCTGGGTAGCGGGAGCGTGACTGTATTGCGGTATGGCTCACGAATCGTTCAGGCCGTCGCAGGAATCCTCCTGGGCAGCGTTGTCCAGGTAACACTACCTCTGATTGCAAAATATGCCGCAGCGAACGATTTGAGACTTCAGAAGAGAACACTCTTGGAAAGCATTCAGCTCTTAAACCTGATTGGCTTGCCGGTCTGCGTCTGGCTGGTTCTTACGGCGAAACCCCTCGTCGTGTTGTTCTTCCAAAGAGGTGCATTTTCAGCGGCTGACGCGGCTTTGACGGCACTTATCATTCGTTTCATGGTTCCGGATCTTCTTTTGGGCAGGATCGTCAGCGTCACTCAAACCCTTTTTTACGCCAATCTGGACCTGCGAACTCCTCTCATAAGCACCATCATTTATACGGCTGTAAATACCACAGTCGCTGTCGTGCTTCTCCATTTCGTGGGTGTAGTCGGTATTCCGCTAGCGGTTTCACTCGCTTCAATCAGCAATACTATTTACATGATATCCCGGTTACGAAGCAGATTCGGATCCCTGGGGTGGGCTGAGATGTGGGGCTTCACATGTCGTCTGGTCTCCACCTGTGTAGTAGGAGGAGGAGGATTTGTTGTAGGTACGAAGCTGGTGACGCTGACAACGGTTCCATATTCACTAACTAAACTCCTTGCCGTGGCCATGCCTACGGCCTTCGGTATGTGTGTATTCATAATCGGTGCCCTCCTTTTCCGGCTTGTCGATACCCGCCTTCTGCTACCGATAGGTGGGAGAGCGTCGTAGTCTTTCTGAACGTTTGCATGCACGGAATATCTGACAATGTGTGGAATTACTGGTTTCTTTAAGTCGCCTGGGGAGTCAAAACAAACTCTGGCTCAATGGGGCGACACGATGAATCGTACGCTGCGGCATCGTGGACCCGACGATGCCGGACTCTGGATAGACTGCGCAACAGGCATCGTGCTGGCACATCGGAGGCTGGCGATCCTGGATCTTTCACCGGCCGGGCACCAACCTATGATCTCGCATTGCGGCCGGTGCGTGATTATTTTTAACGGCGAAATTTACAACCATCTGGAGATACGGCGTGAACTGGAAGACGAAGGACTATGCCTTACTAGCACCTCCGACACCGAGGCTCTCGTTAACGCCTGCGCTTTATGGGGTGTGAAACCTACACTGCGCCGCCTGAACGGGATGTTCAGTTTCGCACTTTGGGATAGAAAGGAACGCACTCTCGCATTGGCTCGTGATCGATTGGGGGAAAAGCCACTGTACTATGGATGGACTCAAAATACGTTCCTCTTCGGTTCGGAACTGAAGGCCTTATGCAGCCACCCGGCGTTTGTCGAGCAGATCGATCGCAGCAGCCTGGCCCTTTTCCTCCGTCTCGGGTATATCCCAGCGCCTCATTCGATTTATCAAAACATTTACAAATTGCCTGCGGGGCACTTTCTCAAAATCTCGGTACCTCAAGAGCGTGTGTCCCCTGAAGCTTACTGGTCTGTCAAAAAGGCCGTGGAAAGGGGCAAGCAGGATCGTTTTACCGGAGACTTGCGGGAAGCGGCCGACGAACTCGATGCGATGTTGCGGGATTCTGTCCGCCTGCGGATGCTTGCGGATGTCCCGCTGGGAGCATTCCTTTCCGGAGGTATTGATTCGTCGACCATTGTCGCAATGATGCAGGCCCAGTCAACCTCGCGTGTCAAAACGTTCACCATAGGTTTCAGCGAGGCCAGCCACGATGAAGGAAAGTACGCCGCGCGAATCGCTCAACAATTAGGAACAGAGCACACACAGCTGTCCTTATCCCCCGCCGAGACACAAGACACCATTCCCTTGATGCCGCGCATCTATGATGAACCTTTCGCCGACCCTTCGCAGATTCCAACTTTCTTAGTTTCGAAGTTAGCTCGGCAGACGGTCACTGTCAGCCTGTCCGGAGACGGAGGGGACGAACTTTTCGGCGGGTATAGAGAATACCTCGTCGGCAGCAGGCGATGGGAACTCCTTCGACGCCTCGCGCCTGTGCGTTCTCTTATTAGCCGGTGCGCTAAGGCCGGGGACAGTATCTGTCACGGCCGGTTCGGCAAGATCGAGCAACTGCTGGAGGTGACCACACCGGAGGCCCTGCATCTCTATCATGTTTCGCAGTGGAAACGACCTGCGGAACTGGTTCCCGAAGCCATCGAACATCGCACAGCTTTTACGGACCCGAGCTTATGGGCCGACGCGATGAATGATACTGAACGAATGATGTACATGGACCTGGTGAACTATCTACCCGAAGACATTCTGACTAAGCTCGATCGCGCCAGCATGGCCACGAGTCTCGAAGCGCGGGTGCCATTCCTGGATCATCGGCTGGTGGAGTTCGCGTGGCGGCTTCCGTTGAACTTCAAGATTTATCGAGGACAAGGTAAGCATCTGCTGCGTGTGGTTTTGGCTCGGTATATTCCTTCCCAGCTTTTCGAGCGCCCCAAGATGGGATTTTGTTTGCCCCTGGACCAGTGGCTGCGCGGGCCCCTGCGGCCTTGGGTTGAAGAGCTTCTCAACCCTACCAGGCTGCAACAGGAGGGCATATTTAATCCAGCACCTATTCGCCAGGCATGGATGGAACACCTGAGTGAGAAACAGAACTGCGCAATGAAGCTTTGGGGAATACTCATGTTTCAAGCCTGGCAGCAGCAGTGGATGTATGTAAGCGTGTGATGCAGTTATCCGCCACACAACCAGGCAATCGAGAGAGTCAGACGAAGGTGCCCAACAGATCAGATCAATGTTTGTGGACCGGCTTCCTGCGCTCGGCGGAAAGGTTTCATGGACGTCCAGCCGTAATCGTCGATGGAAAAACGCTAAGTTATGACGCTTTGCGGGGGTTGGCCTGCCGCATTGCCGCCACTATTCAGTCGCATACGTATGATGCCCAGGCGCCTCTCACCGCTGTTTTTGCCTACCGCAGTCCTGTTGCATTTGCCGGTGTGTTGGGTTCTCTGCTGGCCGGACATGGCTACGTCCCCCTGAACAGGACGTTTCCTGTTCATCGAACACAAGTGATGCTGGAACGGTCCGAATGCCAGTCCATGGTTGTTGATATGGGCTCCCTGCCCCAATTGGATCAGCTTCTGCCTTGCATTCGAAGACCACTTCTGATCGTGCTGCCAGATCTCGAGGACCCGAGCCGACTTCGACAACAGTGGCCCATGCATGTCTTCGTCAGCTCCAGGGATCTTGTTCCCATGAATCTCTGGCGGCAGCCATCTGTAGACCCTGACGCGATTGCTTATCTGCTCTTCACCTCGGGAAGCACAGGGATTCCCAAAGGCGTCATGGTGGCCCACCGGAATGCCGCCGCATTTCTCGAGTATATGGTGGACCGTTACGGTGTAACGGAGGCCGACCGTCTGTCTCAGATGTTCGACATGACTTTCGATCTTTCCGTTTTCGACATGTTTGTCGCATGGGAGGCAGGAGCTTGTGTTTGCTGCCCTTCTCAGAAGACGCTGATCAAGCCATCAGCATTCGTCGAAGAAATGGGCCTGACCATTTGGTTTTCGGTGCCCTCGACTGCCATGTTCATGAAGCAGCTTGGAATGCTGAAACCGGGACGGTTTTCATCGTTGCGATGGAGTCTGTTCTGCGGTGAACCGCTTCCTGTTTCTTCGGCTACAGCGTGGCTGCAAGCGGCACCAAACAGTACTCTCGAAAACCTGTACGGTCCGACTGAATTGACTATCGCTTGCTCGCTGTATCGATGGGATCCTCTTCGCTCTCCCGCCGAATGCGAGCGGGGCATTGTTCCGATCGGATATCCCTATCCAGACATGGACGTTCTGGTCGTGGACGAAGCCTTGAATGAAGTTGAGCCCGGACAGCAAGGTGAACTCTTGATGAATGGTCCCCAGATGTGTTTGGGGTATTGGAAAGATCCTGATAAGACTGCCGCAGCGTTCGTCATTCCGGCAGGGAAAAACGAAATCTACTATAGAACCGGGGACCTCGTACGGCGTCCTGTAGGCAAAGCCCCACTCACGCATCTGGGCCGAACTGATTTTCAAGTCAAAGTATTGGGTCATCGGGTTGAGCTCGGCGAAATCGAAGCCATCGTACGCGATGCGAGTGGACTCGAGGGTGTGGTTGCAGTCGGCTGGCCTGAAACCGCTGGCGGTTATGGAGGGGTGGAGGTAGTTCTGGAAGGCGCACCCCGAGACGCTGCCATATTGCGCAGATCGATCGCCTCCCGCTTGCCTGAATATATGGTGCCACGCAGGTTTCATTTCATGGACCGCCTGCCGCGGAACGTAAACGGAAAATTTGATCGGCCAGCGATAAAAGGTTTATTGGATAGAGGATTATGCACGAGTGCAACGCGAAGGACTTAAGAGATTTCCTTAATCTGTATTTGGTGGAGAAGCTGCAGGCAGAGGGAAGAGGTTTTCCGGACGACTTCGGGGATAGCTGCGACCTGCTGCTATCCGGTGTGATTGACTCATTGGGGCTGGTGGAATTGATGACAGCCCTCCAGGAACGCTGCGGTCGGGAGATCGATTTTGACGCACTGGATCCGGAACAGATGACCAAAGTGGGTCCTCTGTGTGATTTCGTGGCCGATCAGATGGAGAGATTCCCATCAAGTGAGAAATTGGCAATCTCAGGAGGAAGCCTGCTTGTCTGAAACTTCAAACATACCCCAGCCGCACCGCCGCTCGATTGAGGATTTCCGGGGCGATTTCGAAGAATTGGCGGTGTTGATGAGGGACTCGTGGGCAGAAAATAAATCGCAACCGCTGCTTTACACAGCCGAATTCCTGTCGTCGTTCTTCTCCTATCCCGGCGCGAGTTTTCACAATTCGCCGACGCTTTATGAGGATTCGAAGCCTGCTGCCTTTATCGGAGGATTTCCCCGCCGCCTGAAATGGAAGGGGCGGGATCTGCGGATTCTAGCTTTGTCATTCCTCACAGTTATCACCGAATACAAGAATGGTGGCTATGGAATCGTCCTCTGGAATGAAGCCCTCAAGAGAGCGCGTGCGGCTGGCTTTGACGGTGTCATCAATTACTGCGTCCAGGGAGAGCCGATGGACAACATGATGCTGGCTTACTTCCAACGCATGAAACTTCCTTCGACAAGACTTTTGTCGATCCGGCACCTCACCCGCGTGATTCCGCCGAAGCAAACGAAAACTGAACGGGAAAAAGTGGACTCCGAATTCATTGAAAACTTCCTGATAAAAGCTCGCAGGGCCGCCGAGAGTG
Source organism: Acidobacteriota bacterium (assembly GCA_003223875.1). Classification (GTDB taxonomy): domain Bacteria; phylum Acidobacteriota; class Terriglobia; order 20CM-2-55-15; family 20CM-2-55-15; genus 20CM-2-55-15. Next base: position 5,859 of record QHWY01000054.1, read on the forward strand.
TCCCCTTGGCGCGCATCTGGAGCCGGGAAGAGGCGGAATGGCAGTGCCAAAATCGTACCAACGCTATCGTGGCCAGCTACACCTCTGGGGAAAGACAGGGACTCCTTACCGGCTACATCATGCAGATTGCTGATCGGGCAAATACGAAGTGCCTTCTGATTGAGGATGTCCTCTGGCAAGACTTGTTGGCTGAAGAACGCCGAGCGCTCGTGCAAAAACTCGTGGACTCCGCCGCTTCAGAGGGTGCACGCCTGTGCGTTGTTCCGTTGCTTGGCTATGCGGATTCCGAACCGTTTATCAAAGCTCGCTTCCTGCAATCGGCCCGCGTGCTCAATGCTTATTTCACGCTTTGGAATGGAGCGCCGACACCCGAACCGGTGACCTCTTTCTACCTTGATGTCTTCTGAACCCTCGGATCGACCTTTGTGAAGTTATTAACTGCGTTAGACGTTCTCAAGCAACGTCTGCCCGAGGGTGGTCCTGTCCGGGAAGTATTCCTGGCGTGCGGATTTACACCTATTCATTTACAGACGTTTCTCGCGGCGCATCTTCAATTGTATTTTCCAACAGAACGTATTGAGATAACCACGGGTGTGTACGGCGATTTGGTAGGTAATCTCGAACGGCTGCAGCCAGCGGCAACGCGTCTCTCGGCGCTATGCGTCGTCATTGAGTGGAGTGATCTGGATCCAAGGCTCGGCATCCGAAATTTAGGCGGGTGGGACGTGTCAGACATCCCCGATGTATTGGAGTCTCTGCACCAGCACAGCCAGCGGCTGTGCCAAGGGATAGAGCGATTCTGTGGGACCGTGCCAATCTCGATCAGCATGCCAACGCTACCAATTCCTCCCCTCTTTATTTCGCCCCTGCATCAGCAACATCATCACGAACTGCAGTTGCGGGAAGCTGTCGCGTCAATGGCGGCGTCCCTCTCACGGAACCAGGGCATCAGGATAGTAAGTTCGCAGCGCCTTGATGAACTCTCCCCTGCCTTGCAGCGCTTCGACGTGAAGGCCGAAATCTTAAGTGGCTTTCCCTATTCACTCGACCACGCTTCGACGCTGGCTGAGTTGTTGGCAGCCACAATCCGCAATGCGCCGCCACGAAAGGGCCTCATCACTGACCTCGACGGTACTCTTTGGTCTGGAATTTTGGGCGAGGCCGGTGTCGACGGAATCTGCTGGGAGATGGACGGCCGCGCGCATATCCACGGCCTCTATCAGCAATTTCTCGCGTCCCTCGCCAGTGCAGGTGTCCTCATCGCAGTCGCCAGCCGAAATGATGAGGCCTTGGTGGAGCAGGCGCTATCTCGCAAAGATATGCTTCTCAAGAGAGACAGTCTGTTTCCGTTGGAGGTGCACTGGGGACTGAAGTCAGAGTCGGTCCGGCGCATTTTACGCACCTGGAATATAGGCCCGGATGCGGTAGTGTTCGTGGATGACAGTCCTATGGAAGTAGCGGAAGTCCATGAAGCCTTTCCGGAGATGGACTGCATTGTTTTTCCGAACAATAACTACCAAGCCTTCTGGGACCTGATGAGGAGGCTTCGCAATTCTTTCGGCAAAAGCACCGTCTCTATAGAGGACAGTATCAGGCTACAAAGCATTCGCACTGTCGCAGCCATCGGACAATCGTTGCAAGATGCGGAAGGTCGGGCAGATGAGTTTCTAAAGAACGCTGAAGCTTCAATTGTTTTCTCACTAGGTCGGGACGTTCACGACAGCAGAGCACTTGAACTGATTAACAAAACGAATCAGTTTAACCTGAATGGAAAGCGATTCAGCGAATCAGACTGGATAGGTTATCTGAACGAACCGGGAGCATTTTTGCTTACTGCAAACTACGAAGACAAGTATGGCCCGTTGGGTAAAGTGTCGGTCCTCATCGGCCGGGATAATGGCAGCCTTCTCACGGTTGATGGTTGGGCGATGAGTTGCCGGGCGTTTTCCCGGAGGATCGAATACCAGATCCTTCGGTACCTCTTCGACGTGTTTCGTTTCGAAGAGATAATTTTCGAGTATCGGAAGACAGACCGAAATGGTCCGCTGCAGGGATTTTTCGCCAGATTGCTACAGAGGCCGCCTGATTCTGTCGTCAGGATTTCGAATAGATGTTTTTCGCAGAGAGCGCCGTCCCTGTACCATCGAGTTGAGGACACACTCCGCCATGGAGCTTGACAGTCGTCTCGTCCGTTGTTTTGCATCGGTTTTTCCAGACCTGACGACAGAACAGATAAAACAGGCAAGCGGCAAAACAGTTCCCACCTGGGACTCGCTTGCGGCGGTCACACTTATTGCTGTGGTCGAGCAGGAATTCGGGATAGATGTCAATCCTCTGGACCTCGGAGATCTGAATTCTTACAGCGCGATGAAGGATTATTTGAGGCACCGGCTCAACGGAAGAATGAGTGAGAGGAGTAATCCGTGACAGACAACATTTTACGCGGAATCAAGAATCGCGTGCTTCAACACCTGGCTCGAATCCTGCCGGGTGCTCTTTCACTTCGCCCCATCCTGCATAGAGCCCGTGGAGTTCATATCGGCGCAAACGTCTGGATCGGCTACGATGTCATTCTGGAGACATCTCGTCCCTATCTGATCACGATTGAAGACGGGGCCTCAATTGGAATGCGTGCGATGATTATCGGCCACTTCCGCGAATTGCGGGGCGTCAAGATTGAACAGGATGCATTCATCGGTCCAGGAGCCATCATCTTGCCTAACGTAGTCATAGGGCGCGGAGCAGTCGTGACGGCGGGGAGTGTGGTGACGCACTCTGTGGCTCCCATGACCCTCGTGCAGGGTAATCCGGCGGCCTCGGTTGCACGATGCGGAGTGTCCCTGACGCGCAAGGTCAAATCAAAAGAGTTTTCAAGAAGGTTGCGGCCCCTGCCCGGCCCCTCTTCCGCAGTTGCAAAGGATTCGGTGCTTTAGCAAGCGCTAGGAATGTGATGCATATGAATGGGCCAGTGTCTGCTGAGGCCGTTGTCGTTCTTCACAGGGAAGAGTCGCCTATAGATCTGCATCTTAGCCGCCTCACTGAATTCTCGGGTATTCGGCCCAGGATGTTGCGTGTCGGTCAACCTGAGGAGGGGCGCAAACTTATGGAAAAGCGCCCCTACTGCATGATGGTAAGCGCAAGCTCTCTTGCGGCAATTTTCGAAGACAAGGCGATTTCTGCAGAGGCCGTCAGACCTTTGCTGGAAAGCACACCATTCATTCTTGTTTACGGAATAACTCCGACCGGGCGGGAGAGTCGCGCCGTCACGGATCTGACGGATGGCTTGATTTCAGCTGTGATTAGTTTCGATCGATCGGAGCACTCTTTTCAGGTGAGCCGCACTGCCCCACAGATCACTGCCGAGTTTTCCGGACTTACGTTTGGACCAAGTAATGCCGAGATTGATTTTGGACTAGCAGTAAAGCAACCAACGGCTAATTTACTGGAGCTTGTCTCCATAAATAATCTACCGACATTCGCGTTCTTCAAGAGACGAAATTCTTCTGTATTTTTGTTGGCTTGCCGGGACATAGCCGATCCGGCGGCCTCGAGTGATGGATTCCTCTTAGACTCCGCACGGAAGTACTTTTCACGGGTCGTGCCGACCCTGATGTTTCTCAGGTACGTCTATGGCAACCAGAATTGGCACAACCCCAGACGAACTGCCAATTTGATTATTGATGATCCTCTGCTCCGGCGGTCATATGGGTTCCTGAATTACTCGCGATTGGTGAACGAGATGGACAGATGTGACCTCGCGATTACGGTTGGCTTTATACCGTCAAATCACAGGCGAACATATCATTCGACAGCCCGATTGATCAAGGAACATTCCAATAAGTTCCAGATCTGCGTCCATGGTTCTGACCACACTAAAGGGGAATTTGCAACCACGAACGTTGAAGAGCTAAATACGCGAATCCGCTGCGCGACGCAGAGAATGAGATCTCATGAACGGCGTACCGGAGTACCCTATGCTCAAGTAATGGTTTTTCCACAAGGGAAGTTCTCTTCGGTTTCGCTGAGTTTGCTTAAAAGTCACAATTATCTTGCGGCTTTGAATTCGACAATCACCCCTGAAGATTTGGGTAGCCTGCACGGCCTTACTCTTGGTGATCTGCTATCGCCGGCAGTGTGCAGATACAGCAGCTTTCCATTGTTTGCGCGTCGCTACCCGAAAGGGTTGGCTAATATCGCATTTGATCTATTTCTGTCGAAGCCGGCTCTCTTCGCGGAACATCACGATTACTTCAAAGACGGATACGATAAAATTCGGGAATTTGCCATCCAGGTGAACTCGCTGTCGGAGAGGTTGCAGTGGACCGGTCTTGAAGAGTTGATTGAGCGAACGTATCTACAAAGGAGAGTGTCCGCCGATACGGTTGCGTGCAGGATATTTGGGAACCGGCATGTGATTGACAATCCGGAGCCGACAGCACAACGGTTCATCATACTAAAGAAGGAAGACGGAGAGACCCCACTCCAGAACGTTACGCTAAATGGGAGCAAACATCCTTACGAACTCGAAGGGGGCTACCTCACGCTCTATGCCGATGTTCCTGCAGCCAGTGCCGTCGCCGTCGCAATCGATTACCGTAACACGCATCCGTACGATAGCGGCAAACACGCGGGTGCTTTCAAACAACAACTGAACGTGAGTTTGAGACGATACCTGTCGGAAGTTCGCGACAACTACCTCAGCAAACACGACAAGCTCCTATCACTGGCGTACCGAATCAAGGACCGAAAATCTTTCCACAATTGAACTTTGATCTGGTGAGGATGTGCTGATCGAGAGGGTAAACACGCATCAACGCAAGTTTACGTTCGCCGACCAAAGTGCGTTTGCCGAACTATCGGGAGACTACAATCCCCTCCATATGGATCCAATCGCGGCCCGAAGGTATCTCTTTGGCCAGCCCGTCGTCCATGGTATCCACCCCGTCTTTTGGGCTTTGAACAGTTATCTGGAAAATCATACATCGATCTTGACCCTCCGGTCACTTAAGGTCTCGTTCCCTCGGCCAATATTGTTGGAGAAACAAGTACAGTTGTTTTCAGCATCCACGGACACGTACCATCTCGGGATTGAATTGCTCTCTGGAGGAGCCGTTTCGACGAGGATCGAGGCTGATGTGGCTGCATCGCGCTTTCAGAACTTGGACTGTTTCGAGCGGAGCTGTCCCATTCCACAATCGCCGCGTGTCTTATCAGAGAACGACATCGAGCGTGACTCCGGTAGTCTCGACCTGTACCTCGACATTGAAAAGACTCGCAAACTTTTTCCGCATCTGATCAGATGCGTTTCACCATTGCAGATTGCAGTGATTCTCGCTACGACTCGACTCGTCGGCATTCAGTGTCCAGGTTTGAAGTCCATCTTCTCGAAACTTGATCTTTCCGTTACGGACTCGTACGACTCCAGGACATTGACCTACAAGGTCACAGGAATCGACCGGCGTTATGGCCTGGTCTGTATGAAGATGACGGCACCAGGAATGGCCGGAGAGGTGAAGGCTTTCATTCGTCCAGCCCCGCAGGAACAGGCCAGCTTCTCGAGTCTGAAAGGACTAGTACACAGCAACGAATTTTCGAACCAGCGTGCGCTGATCATAGGAGGCTCTCGTGGGATAGGAGAAGTCACTGCGAAGCTCCTGGTTGCGGGGGGAGCAAAAGTAGTGCTCACTTACCATCGCGGGCAAGAAGACGCGCGCCGTGTAGTCGAGGACATTGTTGCGAACGGTGGCGCGGCCGACTGCTGCCGTCTTGATGTGCTCAATCCTGATGAAGACCCCGCTGAGATCGCGCGTGCGAATCCTTTTACACATCTATACTACTTCGCAACACCGCTTTGTTATTCAGGAGCGAAAGGAGTCTTCTCTGCAGATCTTTTCAAGGAATTCTGCGATTACTACATTACCGGATTCGCCCGTATCGTGACCCAGTTGTGGAGTCTCGGATTACGGAACGTTTTCTATCCCTCGAGCACGGCTATTAATGAGCTGCCCATCAATATGGGCGAGTTCGCGGCTGCGAAAATCGCAGGCGAAACACTCTGTCGTTTTCTGGAGAACAACGAGCGGGAAATGATCATTTATCGACCTCGTTTTCCGAGGATTGCGACGGATCAAACTGCGGTACTGCCGGTGGCCAGTTTAGACCCTGTACGATTAATGATAGAGCACTTACGTTCTTTTCGTGACGCATCAATGATGGCTGGCCGTTCGGCGTCCGAACCAGTGTAAGAACGGCAAAGCAATAGTTATCATGGCTGACTTGGAAGGATACAAGTATGGCTAACGTTTATCCGCTTATTAAACCAAACACTCATGGCCATTATGTAAGCATCCGCGAGATGCTTGAGAAACAGGCGGCTCATGCGATTGCGATTGCCGCTCCCGGACGACGCCCCCTCACCTATGACCGCTTACGTGTCCATATAGACCATACGGTGAAGACGCTTAATTCAATGGGAGTGGGCCGCGGCGACCGCGTCGCTATTGTGCTACCTAACGGTCCGGAAATGGCTGTGGCCTTTCTAGCGGTAGCCAGTGGCGCGACCAGCGCCCCGCTCAACCCGGCGTATCGGGCCGACGAATTTGAGTTCTATCTCTCCGATTTGAAAGCCAAGGGACTACTTATCCAGTCAGGGATCGATTCACCCGCCATTGCCGTGGCCAGAAGGCTTGGCATCTCTATCCTTGAATGTTCGCCGGTATCAGAAGCAGAGGCGGGCATCTTCTCACTGAGAGGCGATCAGCATTCGCCTGCGGCAAAGACTAACGGCCGTAGGCTTCTACGCGGTTTCGCAGAGCCCGATGATGTGGCATTGGTACTCCATACGTCAGGTACCACTTCACGGCCTAAAATTGTTCCCCTCAGACACACGAACATTTGCGCATCCGCTCACAACATTCAAGTGACGCTCCAGCTGACTGAGAAGGATCGATGCCTGAACATCATGCCACTCTTTCATATCCACGGCCTTATTGGTGCGACGGTTTCATCGCTAGTGGCGGGTGCCAGTGTGGTTTACACGCCAGGTCTGGATGTGACCACATTCTTCAAGTGGATGGAAACCTTTCACCCGACATGGTACACAGCGGTTCCCACTATGCATCAGGCCCTCCTGACACAAGCGGAGAGCAACCGTGAAATCATTGCGCGCAATCCATTACGATTTATCCGCTCGTCTTCCGCCGCATTGCCGCCAAAGGTTATGGCGGAGTTGGAAAGGGCGTTCCAGGCACCTGTAATAGAGTCCTACGGTATGACGGAAGCCTCCCATCAGATGGCAAGTAATCCACTACCACCCAGTCCGCGTAAGCCTGGGTCGGTTGGCGTTGCGGCTGGGCCGGAGATCGCCGTCATGGACGAAATCGGCACCTTGCTGCCACAAGGTCAAAAGGGCGAAATTGTCATTCGTGGCACGAACGTGATGTCGGGTTACGAAAACAATCCCGCAGAGGTGAAGAGTTCCTTCACGAATGGTTGGTTCAGGACCGGTGACCAGGGGTTTTTGGATACGGATGGTTACCTTTTCGTCACGGGACGCCTCAAGGAAATGATCAACCGGGGAGGCGAAAAGATTTCTCCCTATGAAGTGGATGTCGTGCTTATGGATCATCCGGCTATTGCTGAGGTCGTGACCTTCGCGGCTCCGCATGTCTCACTGGGTGAGGAAGTGGCGGCAGCCGTTGTACTGAAGGAAAATACCTCCGCCACGGAAAGGGAGATTCAGGAGTTTGCTCGTTTACGACTGGTTGATTCTAAGGTACCCCGTCGAGTGATCATCCTGAAAGAAATACCTAAAGGCCCAACCGGCAAACTGCAGCGGATTGGTCTGGCTGAGAAGCTGGGTCTTATGCCTTCCTATTCAGAACGCCTCGGGCCGGAAAAAGCTTTCGTTGCGTCTCGAGACGCGCTGGAACTCCAACTGACAGAGATCTGGGAAAAGATCCTGGGCCTCAAGCCAATCGGGATCAAGGACAACTTCTTTGATTTGGGTGGCAACTCCCTGCTCGCTGTAAATCTCATCCTGGAAATCGAAAAGGCAACCGGCAGAAATTTGCCCCCGTCTTTCCTGCTTGAGGCATTTACTGTCGAGCAACTAGCCGACATGCTGCGTAGGCAAGAAGGGACTTCACCGTCGTCTTTGTTGGTGGCGATTCAATCCAACGGTTCCAATCGCCCCTTCTTCTTCATACACGCCGTCAGTGGCAACGTCCTGCACTATCGTACTCTGTCGCGTTATTTGGGGTCGGATCAACCCTTTTACGGTCTACAAGCCCAGGGTCTGGATGGAAAGCTGCCGCCTCTTCACCGGATTCAGGACATGGCCTCTCTCTATATTAAAGAGGTACGCGCCCTTCAACCCGACGGGCCCTATTTCCTTGGGGGTGGATCTTCAGGCGGCATAGTAGCCTTCGAAATGGCTCAACAGCTCCATGCACAAGGTCAGCACGTCGCTCTGTTGGCCCTTTTTGATACCTATTTGCCGGGTTCCAAGACGAATAATTTTGTCCAAAAGGTTGATCGGCTCGTAGGTGACCTCCTAGTACGCAGACCTAAAGAGGGGCTGAGCTATCTCTTGGGGATGTTAGGGAGCAGGGTTGGGACGAGCGTCCAGGGACTTACCCGCAAAATTTACCCACGTAGGGAAGGTTCTGTGACTCGTACCATGCGAGATGTGCTCGAGGCAAACCGTGATGCCCTGAGAAACTATACACCGCAAATGTATCCCGGGCAGATCACACTCCTCTTGAGCAGTGAAGCGCCTGAAAGATCGTTCTATGACCGGCGATTGGGTTGGAGCGACATGGCGGCCGATGGGTTGGATGTCCAAGTGGTCCCGGGCAGTCATGACACTCTGTTTGCAGAACCCCACGTAAAGATACTGGCGGAAAAACTGAAGGTCTGCATCCAGAAGGCGCATGTTCCTGAAGGCCGATTCCGCGACAACCAGCGTTAATCAGACCCCATCCAGGGAAAGGACGACGTTGATCCGGTGAATTGCGGTTTTCTGAAATCGGGCTGGACTGTGCTCTTGCTGTCCGCCGCACTAATTATTCTTTCTCAATCATCTCTGGAGGGAAAGAGCCAAAAGCTGTACTTGCCTGTGTTGCAGTTGAGCGATGCTGCCAATCTGGGACTCGCGCTGGTCAATCCTACGTTGAATGAAGCTGAAGTGACGCTGACCGCGCGAACTTACAGTGGCTCCATCATTGGAGGAAACGGCATAACTAATCCCGTTAAGTTAACTTTGCCGGCAGCGACTCAGAGAGCATTACTAGCTGTTGAGATTTTTGGACCTGGAATTAGTGGACTAACGGGTTGGGTTGAGTTCTCTGCTTCAACATCGGCTGTGAAAGGTCTCTTTGCACTTTACGATGGCGCCTTCAGATCTGTCGATGCCGGCGGGCTGATCGCGACACCTGCGAACCGGCTAGTTTTCCCCAAAGTATCTGGCAACCCTTCTTCACTGACCCGATTAACTTTGGTCAACACGAGCCCTGGAGCGATAGCCGGAAACCTTTCGCTGTATGAGAATAACGGAGGACGCGTCGGTTATTACGTGGGCATTCAGGTGCCCGCACTTTCCGGCCTTACACTCACCGATGTGGTGCCCTTGGATCCGGGTTTTGAAGGATACGCCGTAGTGGAATCGGGAATCGGCACTGATTCCGAGACTCTGATCGGGTTTGAAACTTATCGAAATCGGTCCGATATCGCTTTCATTCGCGCGCTTCCAGAAGCGGAACGGCTGCGAAGGGGATACATGGCCCAGCTGGCCAGTCAGGGCGGATATTCCACAAGGTTGATGCTGGTGAACTTTGGCGATCAGATACAGCAGTTGCGGATTACGGCTGAAGCCTTGGAGGTGGCCGGCAATGCACGCACTCCTTCCTCAGTGACCGTGGAGAGAACACTTCTGCCCAATGCGCGACTGGAAGAGCCTGTCGAGCAGATGTTCAATTTAACCGAAAATTCGCTGATTGGCGGTTATATCCGTTTCGAGACCGAAGGTGACACTTCGGGCGTGTTCGGCGTTTTGGATTACGGGACGACGGATGGCGTCATTTTAACGGCAGTCGAGGCTCAGGGCAACCCGTATTCGGACCTGTTTTTCTCGTTTGTGGCCGAAGGAAGTGGCTATTACACGGGTCTGGCATTATTCAATCCAAACGACCAACAGTCCGTCGTGACCCTGGACATCTTCAACCGCGATGGCAGCCGCACCAGTTCGATGAGTGTGAACCTGCGTCCACGCGAACACAAAGCCAGCGTACTGGGAGAGTGGTTTCAGCGTTCGATCAACCAACTGGCTGGCTATGTCCGCATCACAGCGACGCGTCCGATTTTCGCCTACCAACTTTTTGGTTCGGGAGCATCCACGTTCCTGGCTAACGTATCCGCACAAGGCGTGCGTTTGTCGCCACAGGCGACTGGAAGCACTGTCACGGCTTCTGAAGGCGCCAACGTGATTTCACCGGATGGCTTGGCTTCGGTTCTCATTCCGCCCAATGCCTTGATCTCGGATAGTCCAATCAGCGTTGTACCGCTGAGTGTCGTTGACTTTCCACAACCTGCTGCTAATGAGCGGATTGTCGCGGCTGTGGAGGCTACTAGCCCTACCGGAACGAACTTTCAAATCCCGGTCCGACTGAATTTTCCGCTGAACGTCCAATTGCCGCCGGGCACGCCGCTCCCTCTATGGAGCTTCAACTTGCTGCCCCGGCAGTATACGCCAACTGGGTTTGTCGCCATCGTCGATGGGTCGGGGCGAGTCGCATCAGCCGCGGTAACCCATTTCACTACCTTCGTCGTGGCATTACCGGAAGATGATCTACTTTCTGTTTCAAGCCTGAGCCCGTCCCAGGGAGCGCCCGCAACCGTGGTCACCATTAATGGCAGCGGTTTCAGCGCCAATCCCGCGGAAAACATCGTAACCTTTGCCGGAGCGGACAATACGCCGGTCCCCGCGATTGTGACAACAGCCACTGCGACCTTGCTGCAGGTGACCGTGCCCAACGGTGTGGTCACTGGACCAGTCGTTGTCCGGGTCGCGTCGCGGAGTTCCATCGGAGTGCAGTTCACCGCGCCGAACAGTAACCCAGCGCCCGCGGACACTTCCATCTCACCCTCGAGGATTTCGGGATCTATTCTTCCTGTTGAAGTTCGGATCTCCGGTACCGGTTTCCAAAGCAACTCGGTCGTAGAGTACGATGGGGTGCCTACAGCATACAATTTTGTCAATGCAACGTCGCTCGTGATTACTCTCCAGGTTTTTCAATTGACCCAGGGTTTGCATCGCATTCAAGTGGTCAATCCACCGCCAGGCGGAGGGACCTCGAATTTACTCGAGCTCACGGTGACGTCGCTCGCGAATCAGGCGCCAGTCGTCAACGCCGGTTCTGATCAAACCATTACACTGCCGGCTTCGGCCAGCTTGAACGGCACGGCCAGCGATGACGGCTTACCGGCGGGCAGCACACTCACGACGACCTGGTCGAAGGTCAGCGGTCCGGGAAACGTGACGTTCGGCAACGTCAACGCGCTCACGACAACGGCCAACTTCTCCGCTGCCGGTACCTATGTGCTGCGGCTGACCGCCAGCGATGGCGCGCTCTCCAGAACCGCCAACATCACCATCACCGTCAATGCCGCACCACCGCCAACCAATAGGGCGCCGGCCGTCAATGCGGGCCCCAATCAAACCATTACACTGCCAGCTTCGGCCAGCTTGAACGGCACGGCCAGCGATGACGGTTTGCCGGCGGGCAGCACACTCACGACGACCTGGTCGAAGGTCAGCGGTCCGGGAACCGTGACGTTCGGCGACCTCAACGCGCTCACGACAACGGCCAGCTTCTCCGCTGCCGGCACCTATGTGCTGCGCTTGACTGCCAGCGATGGCGCTTTATCCTCTCGCGACGACGTGACGATCGTCGTTAATTCGGCCGGCGGCAATGCAAATCCGCCCGTCGTCGATGCAGGTCCGGCAAAAGTCATCGCTTTCCCGGCTAAGGACCTTACTCTCTTTGGTCATGCCACCGATCCCGACAATGACCCGCTCACGGTGCAGTGGACTTTAACGAGTGGCCCAAACCCTGTCGGTTTTTCCGCACCTTGGGCGCTTGCCACGACTGTCAGTTTTACAGCGACTGGCACCTACACGTTTCAATTGGCTGCCAGCGACGGTACCTCCACCGTCACCAGCAGTACAACAGTTACGGTCAACTCCGCATCAAGCCAGACCGCATTCTATGTAGATCCGACTGTTACC
>QHWY01000055.1 GCA_003223875.1 Acidobacteriota bacterium
ACCAGACCGCGCAATGGAACGCCATCAACAGCGCTCTTGCCACAAACGACGTTATTGTCTACTTCTCAGCGCGGCAGGCGGGTTCAGATACAGCGGAAGAAATTCAAGGTTCGTCCGGTCCCGGTAGTGTGATCCGCGTCAAACGCACGGACAAGTCCTCACACCGCCTCACGCTGGACGGGATGTCGAAATACAACACGACCGATAGCAACCCATCGTGGGCCGATTACACCGGATCCAACAAGATGCGCTTAAAAATGACCGGCGGTTGCTGCATCTCGATTGGTTGGGACGACGATGTGCAGAGGGATTACATCACCATCCGCGGCTTTGAGGTCACCGGTAGCGGTGCACGGATCCGGTGGGGAGGAAGCTACTCGGTGCTGGAGAATATGTGGGTCCATGATGTGACGAGCTTGGGAGCGACCGTCCAGTTCAACGAGGCCGTCGCCGGGTCATGTCAGCTATACGGAATCGATCACGATATTACAGTGCGCAATAATCTGATTCAACGGGGCATTGGCGAAGGGATTTACATCGCCGGAAACTACAATTATGCCGCCGACGGCGGCTGCGTAAGCGGTCCCAATGCTGGAGATAATCATTACGATATTCTCATTGAGAACAACACCCTCACGGATACCGCTATAAATGGCGACCAGGGGGACGGTATTGACCTGAAGGCCGGTCTCTACAATGTGACCGTCCGAGGAAACACCATCTCGTTCACGCATGCGGGCACAAGCTGTAGCGGCGGTGGAGACGGTATCGTCACGTTGGGCCAAATGAAACTCAGTACCCACGATTCGAATTACCTGATCGAAAACAACGTCATTCATCACTTGGGGTGCAGTGCGGGTTCAGATTCCAGTAATGGTATGTCGATTGGGGCGCTGCATTCGGCCACCATCCGGAACAATATCATCTATAACGTTCCCGGCACCGGGATTGTCGCCTGGACACGGCAACCAGGTGCGACGCCCAACAATCAACGCATCCGGATCTATAACAATACCGTTTATGGCGCTGGTGGAAGTGGTTTAGCCTTCTCGGATTTCGACGATGCTCCAGTGCTGCGTAATAATCTGTTGATTAACAATAGCGGCTCCATTGGGGGGAACCCGCCGAACATCAATAGTGACTACAATCTTTTATCCCCCGATGGATCCAGTTTG
>QHWY01000056.1 GCA_003223875.1 Acidobacteriota bacterium
TCCATCGTAACGTAATACACTACGTAATACACTCTGAAGGGAAGCGGATTCGAAGCGCCATCCCAGGAGAGCCGTCGTCCATCATCGGCGCTATCGCCTGAAAGGAAAAGGGCGCGGCCATTGGCGCGGCTTCCGGCGCTGGAGCCGGTGCGCCTACGCAGATTCTAACGAAAGGCAGTTCGGTTAAAGTCCCCGCCGAAACCCTCATGACATTCAAGCTCGATAACGCCGTTCGAGTCGCCCAGCGAAGATAACGGAATTCTGAATTCTGGGGAGAATTCTTCTGCTTCAGAATTCGGAGTCTATCCCCAGAATTCCCCCCCGCAAAAGGAGCGTTTAGTGTAGTATCGGATCAGCGATAATTAAGTCGCTAAATTTCAACTGTTCGGCAGCCTCCTGATCCTGACCGGTTATCGATTGCTTTTTAATCCCTACCGCAAAAGTCCCGGAAGTTTCCTTACAAGTTAGGTGAATCAAATTGTCAAAAAAATTGTTTGTTGGAAACCTTTCTTTCCAAACGACCGAGAATGATGTTAGCGACGCCTTTGCGCACTGTGGCGCCGTGGAAGCTGTGACCATCATTACCGATCGCGATACAGGCCGCTCGAAAGGTTTTGGTTTTGTAACGATGTCCGAAGAAGATGCGGACAAAGCGATCACGCAATTGAATGGGTCGCAGCTTGACGGCCGCGCCCTGACCGTCAACGAAGCGAAACCCATGGTAAAGAGAGACTTCGGCGGCGGTGGCCGGAATGGTGGCGGTGGCGGACGCAACAGATACTGAGATTTAACAGACCTGATCCGGACAACGATTCAATATCGATAGGAGAAGGGATTTTTCATGAAAAAACCAAAAGTCGAAATCTCAAAGCCGGACTTCAAACTCTGGTGCGAATCATGTTGTCTTCGCATCGCACCCTCGGAGGAACGAACCGTGGTTCTCGACAAGGCGTATCACCCACGCTGCTACTCTAAGCTCTCCCCGAAAGCGTGACGGCAGGACTGTTCTTGCAGGTTCAAAATGCTTCGGTCATAGACCGCCGAAGCATTCTGACCCAGGGCTTACGCTCTGGGTCAGAATGCCTTGACGCCGCTTCGCGGCTAGATTAGCAGACGGCTCAATTCGTTCACAGCTCCTATGACCGCCGCTACAAATTACGAAGGAATTGAAGACACCGGCTGGGACTTGCGCATCAACTGCTCGATCCGTTTCAAGAACGCGTTACGCGCCGCCTCCAAAATTTCGGCCTCCTCATGTTCTTTGATCTGTACTTTATGTTTGTCAGCCCAGTAGCGAAGATTAGCCACGTCAGGGCTATTCCGAAAATCCGCCCCGAAGCTGCAACACCATCGGACAAAGTCTTTAGCACAGGAATGGGTCGCGGGCGGCGGTGGATCAAAGAGGCTCGGTGTATCCTGAGAGAGTTCGCGCATAGAACCGCAGTTTCGGTAGTACTGTGGACAGGTCAGGTCCATGACGATTGATGAGCTTGGGAAAAAAGCCATCCTGCTATTGGGATTCGGTACAGAAGGGCAGGCGACCTATGAATATTTGCGAAGGAAATGGCCGGAAAAACTCTTGTCGGTCGCGGACCGGCAGACTCTCGGCGAGTTTTCAGACGAAGTTCTTCACCGAATCCAAAGCGATCCCTCCGTCAGCTTGAACTTCGGACCGCGCTACTTAGATTCGCTGGACCCCTATCACTGCGAAATCATTATCAAGACTCCCGGAATCCCTGCCACGATTGAGGCGATTGTGAGAGCCAGAAAGGCAGGCTGCATTCTCACATCTCACTCGCACATCTTCTTGAGCAATTATCCGAAAGATAGAATCATTGGCATCACGGGTACAAAGGGCAAGAGCACGACGGCATCGCTGATTCATGGCATCATGAAGGGTGCCGGAATGCCGGTCGAACTTGCCGGTAACATCGGGCGGCCGCCGTTGCCGTTGATCGATATGGTGCCGAACGGCACCTTTTTTGTTCATGAATTCTCGAGTCATCAGCTTGCTGAGGTCGAAAGCAGTCCGCACATCGCTGTTCTCTTGAACGTGGTTCCCGAACATTTGGACTACTATGCGAGTTTCGACGAATATGCCGCCGCGAAGGAAAACATCACACGGTTCCAAACCGCTGACGATTTCCTGATATTCAACGCCGACTATTCTGTTCCTGCTGCCATCGCGAACCGCACAAAAGCACAGTTAATGCCGTTCAGCGTCCGGTCTTCGCCCAGTCCCGGGTGCTACCTCCGAGGCGAAACGATTGTTCGATCGACGACGCGCGGTGAAGAAGACGTCATGACCGTTGGCGAAATCCAGCTCCGGGGCCAGTTCAATGTACAAAACGTACTGGCCGCAGTCGCAGCGGCATCGCTTTGCGACGTGCCCTCACCCGTCATCCGCGAAGCCGTTGGGGGATTTCGGGGCCTGCCCCATCGTTTGGAATCGGCCGGAACCTACAATGGAATCACGTTCTATGATGATTCCATTGCCACAGTGCCCGACGCAACACTCGCGGCTTTGGAGGCACTGGGCCCAAGCGTTCAGACACTCATATTGGGTGGGTACGAACGGAATCTGGATTTCAGCGAACTCGGTTCACGGCTTCCGTCCAACGTCAAGACGGTGATCCTTTTTCCACCAACAGGCGACCGCATTTGGAAAGCAATCGAAACCCATTCCAAGAATCCGACACTCCCCGAGCCATTTTTCGTATCCGATATGGAGCAAGCCGTCAAGATCGCTTATCAGCGAACCGCACCGGGTGCCATCTGTCTGTTATCACCGGCTGCTCCCAGCTTCGGCATCTTCAAAGACTATCGAGACCGCGGCGATTCCTTTAAGGCTTTTGTGAGAAAGCTCTCAAATTCCTGAGGCAAACTTCGTGATACATTTCCGATAACGACTTCGGAGGTGACCCTTGAAGAGGACGCTCGCCTTGATTGTGATAGTAGCGGGATGTTCAATATCGCTGCCGGCGCAATGGCCGAAGTATGTCGAGTCCGGTGCGCCGCGCGACGCTCAGGGCCGCGTCGTCATCGATGGACCCTCGCCACACGCCCCTGACGGCACACCCGACCTCACCGGTGACTGGATGCGAGCAGATCGTGACCCCCCTCCGCCACAGCTTGCTGGTCTCACGAATCGTGGAGCCGCGGGCGTCCCGGTCGAACGACAGACGCCTCCGTTTCCTCCCGATCCGAAATCGCCGCCGCTTGCCACGTTTTGGGACATCGGTGCCAACCTTCCCGGGGGGCTGCCGTTGACGCCGTGGGCCGCGGAACTCAGAAAGAATCGGATGGCCACAAACAGCAAGGACAATCCGGACGCGAATTGCATGCCGATGGGTATCACGCAGTTCCACATGCAACCGCAGCCGCGGAAGATTATCCAGACGCCGACCTTGATTGCGATCCTGTACGAAGCCAATTACGGCCTCCGCTACATTTACACCGACGGCCGTAGCCTCCCGCCACAAGGCGATCCGACACCCTGGTGGTATGGCTATTCGGTCGGACGATGGGAAGGTGACACGCTGGTGATCGAAACCAACAATCTGCGCGGCGCGGAGTCCGGCCCATACGATGGCTGGCTCGATGTGAACGGCAGTCCCTACAGCGAGCAAGCGAGATTCATCGAGCGATTCCGGCGTCCGATCTTCGGGAAGCTGGAGATCGACGTCACCGTCGAGGATCCCAAGTCATATTTGAAGCCATTCACTGTACGGATCAATCAGCGACTCCTGGCCGACGAAGAACCGATGGAATTTATCTGCAACGAGAACCAGCAGTTCCGCCGGCGTATCAAGGTCGACTAGGCTGGCATCAATATAGTTCAGCGCGTTGTGGAAATGATTGGCGCAGCGACCGCTTTGCCGACGCTCTGATTTGTCAACCAGCGCCGGCGCATCGGCTTCAAAGCGAGGCCGGCCAGCAGCGCCGTCGCGAAGTTCATCGCGATGACGACCGCAAAGACCGGAATCCACGATCTGAACGCTTCGTGCACCACAGCCGCGACGGGACCTCCAAGCACTGAACCGACACCTTGCGCCATGTAGAGAAACCCATAGTTCGTGGTCGCGTGACGTGTGCCATAGGTATCGGTCAGCGTTGAAGGAAACAGCGAGAAGATCTCGCCCCAGCCAAAGAGCACCACACCGGACATGACGACGAAGATTGCCGGATTCGAACGCGTGAACAGCCAAGCGGTCATCGCCGTCCCCTCGAGGGTAAACGCGATCACCATCGTGTGCTCGCGGCCGATCTGATCGGAAAGCCAGCCGAAGAACGGGCGCGTTAAACCGTTAGTGATACGATCGATCGACAACGCCAAGGGCAGCAACGGCAGGCCGAAGACGAGCGCGTTTGCCATTCCAAAATCGCGCGTGAATGCGGCGATCTGCGACGTCACCATCAATCCAGCGGTCGACATCATCGTCATCATGACGAACATCAACCAAAAGATCGGTGTCCGCAACATCTCCAACGCCGTGAAGCTCGCGCCGGGGTGGCTTGCAGCCGCTTTGGCAGTCGAGAGTTGGGGATTGCGAATTGGAATACGCAGTCCCTGGGCGGCGATGACACCAACGATCATGAAGATCAGCCCGTAACGCGCAAGCGCCTCCTCGTGTCCCGCATCCTTCAACGTATCCGAGATCGGAAATGTCGTGAGGATCGCGCCCATGCCGTAGCCGGCAGCGACGATCCCGGTGGCAAAGCCGCGGCGATCAGGAAACCACTGGACCATATGACCGATCACGCCGATATATACGATGCCTGTGCCGACGCCACCGAGGAGGCCATAGGTGAGATACAGTTCCAAAAGTGTCGACGCACGTGCAGCGAGCAACCAGCTCAATCCGGTCAGCGCGCCGCCCAGCGACAGCAGTGCCCTCGGGCCGAACTTGTCGACCAATAACCCTTGACAGGGGGAGAGAAACGTCTGGACGACGATGAGCAATGAGAACGTAATTTGGATTTGAGCAAGGCTCGCATGAAGCGAACCCATCAGCGGCTGTGTAAACAACGTCCAGACGTATTGAGGGCTCGAGATGACAATCATGCAGACCAGCCCGAGTAGGAGCTGAATCCAGCGCGATCGCATCATAAGATCGGCTCGGGGATTGCTGCCCCGTCCTTTCGCGGATCGGAACCGCCATAGTTCACACGCGCACGAGCATCATGCATTACCGCCTGGCCGCCACCCACCATGTTCGAGAATTCTCCCTGCAGATCGATCTCGTGACCTCTCTCAAAGAGGCCGCGGCGGACCTCTTCGGGAAAGCGTGATTCCATCATCAAATCGGTGCCGGCAAACGTCAGCTTGACGAAGCGCGGCGCCTCGAGCGCCTGCTGGATGTTTAAGCCGTGGTCGACGATGTTGGAGATGACCTGGACGTGAGCCTGCGGCTGATTCCAGCCTCCCATCACGCCGAAACCGGCGCTGAGATGATCGCGCTTCATGAACCCGGGGATCACGGTCTGCAGCGGCCGCTTGCGCGGCTGTAGGGCGTTTGGGTGCGACCGGTCGAAGCTAAAAAGCCCGCCGCGGCTCTGCAGGGCGAAACCGGCGCCGTCGGGCACCACGCCCGAGCCGAAGTTCGCGAAGTTGCTCTGGATGAGCGACACGATATTCCCCACCGCGTCAACCACACAGAGATACGTCGTGTCGCCGCCGTGCGTCGGCAGTGGGCCTGCGTCAACGTTCTCGGCTGCGCGGCGCGGATCGATGAGCGCGGCGCGCTGCCGAGCGTAGGCTTTCGACAGTATCGCCTCCACAGGCACCTTCGCGAAGCGCGGGTCGCCGACGTGCCGCAGCATGTCGGCGTAGGCCAGCTTCTTCGCCTCGATCATCGCGTGTAGCGTTTCCACAGTGCCGCGGCCCATCTCGCCCAGCGGCAGTCCTTCGAGGATGTTGAGCATGACGAGCGCCGCGATTCCCTGACTATTCGGCGGAATCTCATACACATCCCATCCGCGATAGTTCGTCGTCAGCGGCGCCACCCATTCGGCCTTGTAATCCGCAAAATCGGCTGCGGTGTGAGCACCGCCGTGTTGAGCCGAGCACCTGAGGATCCGCTCGGCGATCTCGCCGCGATAGAACGCATCGCCCCCATCGCGTGCAATCGCCCGAAGCGTTTCTGCGAGCTCCGGATTGCGAAAGATCTCGCCAGCGGCCGGCGATCGGCCGCCGGGGAGATACAGGGCGGCCGCGTTGGGGTCCGCCTGGAGCGCAGGCACGCTACCGAGCCACTCGAGAGCGGTAATCTCGGAAACTGGAAATCCGTCATCGGCGTGCATGATTGCTGCCGAGAGAATAGAGTCCAATGACTCGTGTCCGAATTTCTCGTGGAGCGCCATCCAGCCGGAGACGGCTCCGGGTACGGTCACAGAATGAATGCCTGTCTGCGGCATCATGGTCATTCCACGCGAGCTCAGAAACTCGATCGTCGCACCCTCGGGTGACCAGCCGCTCGCATTGAGACCCTGGACATTACCCGTCGAAACGTCGTGAACGATGGCGAACAGATCGCCCCCGATGCCGTTCATCATCGGCGCCACGACACCCATGACCGCATTGGCCGCAATCGCCGCGTCGACCGCATGCCCGCCGACCGCGAGCACCACGGCACCGGCCTGCGCCGCCAGCGGATTTTCCGCGGCCACGATCCCGCGTGTAGACATCACCATCGATCGCGCCTGCCAGCGGCTGATCTCCGTGCGAACGTAATCGGCGTTTAAACTGGCTTTGCGCATCAGGCCTCCGGGCGGTTTATATACGCAGAAACGAAGTGAATGCAAGAACGCTTACGAACGCTTTTCGCCAATGGACCGCAAGGCGGTTGTGAGAAAGTTCTCAAATTCTTGAGGAATCCGATGCGGGCCGTACCCGGTGAGAAGGACGGATGCCGCTACTGTTTCATTCACACCAGGAATGTAACGAACGGCGTACTGTAACACCGGAGGCAGCGGTTGTGAATTTTTTCTTAGTTCCGCAATAGCGAGCGCCAAAGCCGCGATGATTTCGTTTGTGGTGGCGACGCACTCGAATGGTTTGATTTCGAGGCCTGCGAGCTCACGCAATATCGGAATCGTTTCTTCCGAATAAAACAAGTCCCGACCGAATATTTTTGAGAGCGCGCCGGTCGGCACAAACGGATACATTGTCAGGAACACGGATACGCATTTGGGACACTGGCCGCACCAGGAATCCGACCGGTTACGGTTGCAGCTCTTGAACAGCTCGAAGAAATCGGGAAAGTTCGAAAACAATTTCCCGATCTGGAGTTCATATAAGGGACGTACAATGCTGAAATATCGGCCACCGGTTACGAGAAATCTGCGGAGGTACTCGTCAAACTGGTTTTCAAATCGGAAGCTCTTCGAGTACTGGTGATTGATTTCTCTGCCCCGATAATGAACATTTCCCTCATCTGAACTGCGCTCGTTGGCCACGATGAGATCAGAATATCCATAGAGAAGAAGACATGCCGCGCCGAGAAATGCCAGATATGCTGAGAATGGGGTATGGCCGTTAAGATATCCCTTTCGATTCAATTCCAAGAGTTCCGCACGAATCGCTCGCCGAATGATCACAGGAACCGAAGCAGATACATGGCGGGCGATCTTTTGTCCAGCCGACGACGGGTTCAACATCATGCAGGTGAACGGGTGGCCGGAATCCCGCAATAAGGCCGCGGCAAGTGCAGAGTCGCGGCCTCCACCGATGGTCAACAAACTCCGTCGTGGCAATTCCCTACTATAAGGTTCGTAT
Organism: Acidobacteriota bacterium; assembly: GCA_003223875.1. Lineage (GTDB taxonomy): Bacteria > Acidobacteriota > Terriglobia > 20CM-2-55-15 > 20CM-2-55-15 > 20CM-2-55-15. The sequence goes on from QHWY01000056.1 coordinate 7,778, forward strand.
CGGGCGGGGTTCGCCTTCGGCGCAATTTTCACGAAATGTTCGGGCGTGAAATCGATCTGGTTCCGATAGAAGAACTCGCCCATTCCATGTGTAAGAAGGTCCTCCCACCATGAGATCTGTTCTTGGCTGAGACTTCCCGCATGCACTTCGATGACAGGCGAAGCGGTCGCCTTCCAATAGCTGAAACTCTCGATTAATCCGAGATGAAAAACCGCGTTGTGGAGGGATTCTTCGGGGATCTTATGCCAGGGTTCCTCGACAGACTCGAAGATTACCTCTGGAGCGAACGCAATGTCAGGCGGGATGGAGAACCTGAAGCGGGCAGTGACGCTTGAGGAACTTCGCTCCAGCTCGAACCGTTCGTAATGAAATACCGGGTAGCGGGAGCGTAGCTCCTGGACGCGAGTCATACGATCGAATCATACCGGGCCGAAATTCCCGTCCTCGCAGCTTTGCACACAAAGTACACGATTTGAGGCTGTCCAACTGTAGCGGCGGTCTATGACCGCCGACAATCCAGCAACTTGCGACATCGCCCGCGGTCATAGACCGCCGCTACAGTGCCCAAGCGCGACTTTTTGTGCAATTCCCCTCCTCTGCGAGGAGGGGAATAGCGCCTTTTAGTACATTGGCGGACCGCCGCCCGGAGGACCCGCCGGAGCTTTCTCTTCTTCCGGAATTTCGGAAACAAGCGCTTCGGTGGTCAGCATCAGAGCGGAAATCGACGCCGCGTTTTGCAACGCGGTGCGCGCGACCTTGGCCGGATCGAGAATACCGGCCGAGATCATGTCGGTGTACTCCTCGGAAGCCGCATCGAAGCCGAGGTTGGCGTCCTTGGCTTCCTTGACCTTTCCAAGCACGACTGCGCCTTCATGGCCCGCATTGGAAGCAATCATTCGCAAGGGCTCTTCAAGAGATCTCTTCACAATGTTGACACCGATTTGTTCGTCACTATCCAGCTTCAATTTCTCCAGAGCCGGAATCGCGCGAATGAACGCCACGCCGCCGCCGGGGACGATACCCTCTTCGACAGCTGCGCGAGTCGCGTGCATTGCGTCTTCGACGCGAGCTTTCTTTTCTTTCATCTCGGTCTCAGTCGCAGCACCGACTTTGATGACGGCCACACCGCCGACGAGTTTCGCCAGGCGTTCCTGCAGTTTCTCGCGATCGTAGTCCGACGTGGTGTCATCGATCTGGGTACGGAGTTGTTTCACGCGGCCCTCAATCGCCTGAGACTTGCCCGCGCCTTCGACAAGTGTGGTGTTGTCCTTGTCAATGACAACCTTCTTCGCCTTGCCGAGATCCTCAATGTGAACGTTCTCGAGTTTTATACCGAGATCTTCGGTCAGCGACTTTCCGCCGGTGAGGATCGCGATGTCTTCGAGCATCGCCTTACGGCGGTCGCCGAAGCCCGGAGCCTTGACTGCCGCAGCCTGCAGCGTGCCGCGCAATTTGTTCACGACAAGCGTCGCCAGAGCTTCGCCTTCGACTTCTTCCGCGATGATCAGCAGCGGGCGACCCATCTTGGCGACCTGTTCGAGAAGCGGAAGCAGATCCTTCATCGTACTGATCTTTTTTTCATGGATCAGGATCAAAGCATTCTCCAGAACGCATTCCATACGATCCGGATCGGTCACGAAATACGGCGACAGATAGCCGCGATCGAACTGCATGCCTTCGACAACATCGAGAGTGGTTTCAATCGCCTTGGCCTCTTCAACGGTGATGACGCCGTCTTTTCCGACTTTCTTCATCGCTTCAGCAATGATGTTGCCGATCGTCGCGTCGTTGTTTGCGGAAACCGTGGCGACCTGCGCGATCATTTCGCCTTTGACCGGTTTGGATAACTCTTTGATCTTCTCGACGGCTGCTTCAACGGCGCGCTCGATGCCTCGCTTCACCGCCATGGGATTGGCGCCAGCCGCGACGGTTTTCACGCCTTCGCGGAAAATTGCCTGAGCCAAAACAGTGGCCGTCGTGGTGCCGTCGCCGGCGACGTCGCTCGTCTTGGAGGCAACTTCTTTCACCATTTGAGCGCCCATATTTTCGAGCGGCTCTTTCAATTCGATTTCTTTGGCGACAGTGACGCCGTCTTTAGTAATCGTCGGCGAACCGAATTTCTTGTCGAGAACGACGTTACGTCCTTTCGGGCCAAGAGTGATCTTGACCGCATCCGCAAGCATGTTCACGCCGCGCAGTATGGCCTGCCGTGAATCTTCACCATGGACAATCTGTTTTGCCATTGCTGCCTCCTATTTCTTTCCGGCTGCTTTGCCGGCGGTCGCGAGAATTCCGAGAATTTCGTCCTCGCGAAGAATCAAATACTCGTTGTCGTCTACCTTGATCTCCGTTCCCGAATATTTTCCAAACAAAACGCGGTCACCCTCTTTCACTTCGAGTGGAACCACTTTCCCATCCTCCAGCCGCTTGCCGGTACCGACGGCGACGACTTCACCCTCTTGGGGCTTTTCTTTAGCCGTGTCGGGGATGATGATCCCACCCCGAATCGTTTCCTGCTCCTCAATTCTTTTGATCAGAACACGATCATGCAACGGTCTTACTTTCATGGTCTGCTCTCCTTTTGTTCTTTTGTTTTAAGTGATTACGACGGTTGGTTAGCACTCCTCAAAACCGAGTGCTAATTTTAAGAAGACGCCGTGCTGTGTGTCAATAGGCTCACGCCGGTAAGGAAAGAATAGCCACAAAAAGGCACAGAAAACATGAAAATTGCATGTGGTTTCAACTGCAATGCGAGTGACGCGGCTTAGGCGGCTGGTTCGGACTTCGATTTCGCTCGGAGCGGCATGTCATCGAGGATTTCGATTTGCTGCCATGTTGTCTTTAGATTCGGATGATTGGAACAGGTGGGAAATTCAGCGTCGGTCCTAATGACGATCTCAAATCCGCAACACACGCTTTTATAAATTCCGAATGTTGTATTTTTCTCGCCGCTTTGAGGCACTTTTTATTAAATCCTCAGAAATGGAACGCTACTCATCCAGCATATGTAGGACCAATCCCTACAAATGCGTTTTCAACGTCTTGTCGGTGGAACTAACCTACCACGGTAAGAAAAAGTGCTAGGGTGAGCGAAAAAATTCCCGCACGACAGGAAATAAGTGGCGACAGAAGCGGTGCAGGATTCCACGTCCTGCGGAAGAGCCGGTCAATGAGTCCAAGAGTGGGATCGGTATATTCCGAAAAATCCGCGATTCCCAAACGTGTTGGCATTGTGGTCGAGGTTTACCAATTCGAGGGACAAACTCGTTGCGTTGTCCGATCCGGGAAGGTCCGAGTCGGTCTTTTTTGAGTTTGAACTTGTTGCCGCAGAGAAAGGTCCGGATCAGGCCGGGTGATAAAGTCTCGCTCGCCAGCATCGGCATAACTCCTACACGGCATAATCCAAAGCGCCGCTTTACATTTGCTCGATGGGAAAGTACGCTGCACACAAAGAAGGATCTTTTTATGTTGGCCGTCATTTCCTGGCGATGCGATTGTGGCATGAACGTCAAAGCCATGTATGAAACAGACGGCATGACGAAGGTGCGCTGCCCTAAAGTGTCCTGCAAGATCACTCACATCGTTGACGGCGAGATCACGAAGCTGTGGATCAAAAAGGATGACTCGACAAGTTGGCGACCGCAGCAAGCAACGAGCCTGACTCTTTCCTGACCTCTTCGCCTTGATTTTTTTTGCCGTCTGAATATTAGGAATAGCTGATGGCACTCTCGACAGCTATTAGTCTGGGCAAACTCCCACTCACTCGGACGAACTTCAGCACGCGCAATAGTGAATAAACCGGCCCGCCTTATATGCTGATCGTCTTCGTCAGTCTCCGATGTTTGCTCTTCTCTTTGCTTGGCACAAAGTGTGATCTAACAAGCAAGGGGCACGTTGCCAGTCGGTGCGAAGCCGTTAAGGGTGAATAGCCTTACGACACGACTCTCCACGAATGGAAGAAACAGCATCGCGGTTACCACGACTGGGGACGTCCAGCCGCGAGAGGAGGGCGATAAATACACAATTCGCGGAAGGTGTTTGTAGAAAGTTGCGCTTCGGGTCACCTTTTTCGCCGTGAAGATTCTGCTCGGCCGACCAAACCTTCGCGCCGGCGTTTCCGGGGTTCCCCCGGATAGCCGGCTTTCCCTGATGAGGAGAAGCCAAACCCGAATGAGAAATCGGCTTTTCCTCATTCGGGGAAGGCAAACCCGGATGAGGAGTGGGGTTTTCCTCATTCGGGAAAGCGCACTCCAAAAGAGGAATGGACTATTCCAGATTAGGGGAAGCCAAACCCAAATGAGGAATGGGCTATTCCTCATCGGGGAAAGCCCGTTCCAAATGAGGAATGGACTATTCCAGATTAGGGGAAGCCAAACCCAAATGAGGAATGGGCTATTCCTCATCGGGGGAAGCCCGCCCCAAATGAGCAATGGACTATTCCAGATTAGGGAAAGCCAAACCCAAACGAGGAATGGACTATTCCTCATCGGGGGAAGCCCGCCCCAAATGAGCAATGGACTATTCCAGATTAGGGAAAGCCAAACCCAAATGAGAAATGGGCTATTCCTCATTGGGGAAAGCTCGTCGCAAATGAGGAATGGACTATTCCAGATTAGGGGAAGCTAAACCTAAATGAGAAATGACCTATTCCTTATCAGGGAAAGCCCACCGCAAATGAGGAATCGACTATCCCTCATCAGGGAAAACCCACTCCAAATCAGGAATTCGCTTGGTATGGTGCGGCGCAAGTTATCTAAACGAGACTCAGGATTGCTGAATTCCGTCGAAGCTGTAAATCTGGACGACACTACCGCCACCTTTTGGCGGTCGGCCGCCTTATAATGCCTCGACAGGTCGGGGTACAAGGCTGACGACACGCCACGGATGAATCGAACGTGTTGTTCGTGCATTGCCGCTTGGAACCGACAAAGTTTTGTCGATGTTATTTCGGTACGCGCCTATTCCCTTTTTGGTCGCTCGACCTGCCCCTAGTGTGCGGCCGCCGGGGCGGCCTTTACGAACTGCGGGCGGCTGGTTGTACTTGCAACCTGAAGCGCGGATAAGTAGACAAGCCTCGTGATTTTTTCCAGCTTCGTGTAATTGATCTTATCCGGCGTGTCGCGCGGAGTGTGATAGTCGGGATGAAGTCCGGTGAAGAAAAATATGGCGGGGACTCCTTTCTGTAAAAATGACCACTGATCGCTCCGTCGCATCAGATCTTCGGCACCGAAGTCATACCTGAAGTGGAGCGTGAGGTTCGCCTGGTTGTTCATACTGGAAATCACGGCTTTCAAATCCGGACTAAAGACCGACCCAAGGACGTTCAACGTATTTGTATTTTCTGAAGGACGCTCCTCGGGAATTTGTTGCGACTTGTTCTCGCCATGTTCTTCGTTGCGGCCGATCATGTCCATCTGAAACATGGCCGCCGTGCGGTTCAGTGGAAAAAAAGGATGATGGACGTAGTACCGGCTTCCAAGCAGTCCCTTCTCTTCTCCTGCCCAGGCGCACAAGAGAATGCTGCGTGCTGGCGGGACCGACCCATTGCCAAATGCTTCGGCCAACTCCAAAAGAGCGGCGGTCCCGGAACCGTTATCATCGGCCCCGTACCAGATTTGGCCATAGGCCTCGCCATCGTGATCGTAGTGCGCGCCTACGATCATGACCTCTGCCTTCAGTGAAGGATTCGAACCTTCAATAAGACCAAGCACGTTCTGCGTCGGATGAATTTTGCGCTCGACATCGACGGTAATCGTGGCAGTAACGCGAGATTGCGGCCGATGGAGCGCGGAAATGACTTGCCGGCCCGCATCCGCCGAAACCACAAGCGCGGGAATGTTCGGATAATCCGGCATACCGGTGGTGGCCATTGCGGTCAAACGGACTGGTAGATCATCTCTGAAATTCTCCGCAAGCGTGATCATCCTGCCGCCGCCCCGATCGGTTTCGCTCTGAAGGATGATGACCGCAATGGCGCCGGCATCTTGCAAGCGCCGCTCTTCGGCCGCGGTGGCCGGAAACTCGGGATCATCGGAAACAATTCTGTCCTCGGCCTCGACAGCAATCTTGCCCTTCAGGTCGGGTCGGCTTGTTCCATCGTCTTCGATTAACTGCAGCGGGCCATTTGCGGTACCACTCAGGGACCAAAGCTCCGGAATAAAATCCGTGCGAACCTTCAAATTGAGATCGGCGTCACTTGCGCCTTGAATCCGCAGATCGTTCTTTGAACCGAGACGGGAAGAGTAGATATCGAAGTGTTGATAATAACCGCCATTGTCGCCGGCCGGCTTCAACCCATTCCTGGCGAAAATGCCGGCGATGTATTCGGCCGCAAGATTCAGTTCATAGGTTCCATTGCCGCGTCCTTTGAGCTGCTCGGACGCAAGGTAGGTCACTTTTTCTCGAAGCCGCTCGGCGCGAATCGAGTCGAGACCCCTCGAAGCCGGACCTTGCGCGGCCGTGGTGGAAACGAGGCAGGCCGTGAGAATAGAAACGAAGAAAGCGGTGCGTTTGATCGGGGGGTTATAGGACCGAAGCACTATGAACACCGTTCCTTACTCGTGAATCCTGTACCCAATGCAAGACCTCCTCGGGAGTATCGGCTGTTTTAATAATATCGAGGTCCTCTACAGCAATCATCTTTTCCCGCAAAAGTGTCTCACCGATCCAATCGAGCAGTCCCTTCCAGTAGTCCCGCCCGACCAGGATCACCGGGAACGGTTTAATCTTACGTGTTTGGATCAACGTGATCGCTTCGAACAGTTCGTCGAGCGTCCCGAATCCACCCGGCAAAATGACGAATGCGATGGAGTATTTCACGAACATCACTTTTCTAACGAAGAAATAGCGGAAGTTTAGAAATTTGTTCGCATAGACGTTTGGCTTCTGTTCGAGAGGCAACTCGATATTCAGTCCTACCGAAGTCGTGCCGGCTTCTGCAGCGCCCTTGTTCGCAGCCTCCATTACGCCAGGTCCGCCTCCAGTGATGACCGAATAACCGTTCTTACCGAGGATCGTCGCAATTGCTTGTGCCCTGTCGTAGGGAAGGCTTCCCGGTAGCGCCCGGGCTGAGCCAAACATCGCGACTGCAGGAGGAATCTTGCCGAGCATTTCGAAGCCTTCGACGAATTCCGCCATGATGCGAAAAATGCGCCAAGTGTCTTTACTCGTGAAATCATCGATGACGTACTGTTCTTCAATTCCATTCTTTTTCATCATGCGAACTCCCAACTCGTTTGGGTAATAAAAGCTTTTCGACTTTGAAAAACCATTCTAGTATTTAGGACAACATGAGTACCGAAATCTCTTTCTGCCCTGTTTGCGCTGGGAAATTGGATGCCGGTGACGATGAACAGTTTGTGTGTGAGGATTGCGAGACCAGTTTCTTCATTCAGGTAGTCGAAGAAGGAGATGAAGATGAGGAGGAAGAAGAATATTGATCCTCAAAAGTGGTGCTCGGCCTGTTTGACCGCCTTCCGGAAATCGTTTCCAGCCATCGTTATTGTTTTGCACATCTCGAATAACCGCGAGCGCATCTGATCGCCAATGCGTTCTGCCAGTGTGTATGTGACGCCCTTCCGGCTGTCGGCGAGTTCATCCTTATCTTGATAATTCGTGGTAAAGATTGTGACTTTGTTCTCACTGTATCGATAGTTGAGGACGTAGCTCACCGTGTCGCGGACCCACGTCGAAGGAGTCTGAGCTCCTAATTCATCTAAAACCAGCACCTCCGTATCCAAAACCGGCGCCAGTAGCGAGAATTCCGACGATTGAGATATTGGACTATACGAATTCTGAATTTCTTTCAAGAGCTCCGGGAAAGATCTGAACAAACAGGGGATACCTTTTTGTCGCATCAGCGCTTTAATGATGCCCACCGCCAGATGGGTTTTCCCGACGCCTTGCGGGCCCATCAAGAGCAAACCAAAGGAGACACGAGGCATCGGATACTCATCCACAAATTTTTCAGCCGCAATCTTCGCTTTTTCGATCGAACGGTCCGGCGAAGGCATGACGTCGAAATTTTCTAATTCGCAGCGAGCATACCGAAGCGGGATATTTGCCGCTTCGAGCAATCGATTGGGGCGCACCACCTTCGCGCACTCACAGCGGATGACGCCTTCGACACCCTCTCGAGAAACTGGCGTCCAACCTGTTCCCCCACATGCGGGGCATACTGCTGTCGGTGCGGAACTCACGAGTGCATTCTACATTGACCTGTAGCGGCGGTCTATAGACCGCCGCTACAGAAATCAATTCAAATAGCCGAGCAACTGCTTCGCGCGCTGCGAGCGTCGGAGTTTTCCGAGCGCCCGTTCTTCGATTTGCCGGATACGTTCCCGCGAGAGATTCAGCTCCGAGCCGATTTCGGCCAGGGTCTCCGGCTCACGATCGCCGAGGCCAAACCTCCGCTCGATGATGAGTCTTTCTTTGTCGTCGAGCTGCGAAAGGAGATTTTGAAGCTGCTCCTCGAAGGACTGAGCGATAAGAATCTCGTCGACCGGCGTAACGCCCGGATCGCGGATCAAATCTTCCAGCTGCACCTCTTCCTCATCGCCGACCGGAGTGCTCAGTGAAACCTCGGTTGGCGTCCCTTCCATCATGTTCCGAACATCCTCCTCCTTCATACCGAGTTCCTTCGAAATCTCGTCGACGCTGGGCCGGCGCCCAAGCTCCTGCGTCAGGCGCGCTACCTTGGTTTCGAAACGGTAGAGCTCATGTTTCAATTTCGGGGGGAGCCGGAACACCTGTCCGTGGTGAGCAATGGCGGCCAAAATGGCCTGGCGGATCCACCAGCTCGCGTAAGTAATGAATCGCACATCACGCGTTGGATCGAAACGGGACGCCGCCTCGATCAAACCCATGTTGCCTTCATTAATTAATTCGTGCAGCGGATAGCCGGATCGCGCGTATTTTTTAGCCATCGCGACAACAAAGCGAAGGTTGGATTCGATCAACTTTCGGAAAGCGTCTTCGTCGCCTTTTTGAATTCTTGCCCCAAGCTCCTTTTCCTCCTCCGGCGACAATTGGGGGAATTGAGAGATCTCCTTGAGGTACATACGCAGGGTATCCGGTCCTTCCACAACCCGTTCATATGAAATTTGCTTCATTTGTTTACCGCCGGTGTAAGCGGCGTTCCTATTTGCGTGGCCTCGCGAGAGTGACGTGTGGAGGGGTCACTTTGACGAGAGCATGTTGGATCCTTTGATTCAATTCCGGGGACCGATGCTGAAATTCGCGTTCGATATACTCGATAAACTCCTGCATCTCCCGATGCATTTCTTCCAGCCGCTGCCGCATGTTGAGAATCACCTCGACACCGGCAAGATTTACGCCAAGGTCTCGCGTCAGATTCAAAATGACTTCGAGCCTTTCGAGATCTTCCTGAGTATATAGACGGGTATTTCCCTCCGAGCGTGAGGGCTTCAATAAGCCTTCACGCTCATAAAGGCGCAGCGTCTGAGGATGAATACCGTAAGTTTGGGCGACTGCGCTGATCATGTAAGCAGCCTTGCCCGTTTTTTTGCGTTCCATAGCGCATCACCAGAGATGGCTTCTCGGATTCTTCGGATTCAACCTCGCCAGTTCTCGCAGAATTTCCTTTGACCGCTCGTCGGCGACGCGAGGGACGACCAGTTTGACTTCCACATATTGATCGCCGCGCACGCCGGGACTCAAAAGCGACGGCGCGCCTTTGCCACGGATTCGCAGTGTCTGCCCCGACTGAGTTCCGGGGGGGATACGCACCATCGTTGAGCCGTCAATCGTCGGGACTTCGATTTTCGTTCCGAGCGCCGCTTCTGTCACCGTCAGCGGAATCGTGCAGTGAATGTTGTCGCCCTTTCTTTCGAAGAACGCGTGCGGGCCGACGCTCACCACAACATCAAGGTCACCAGGTGCCCCACCCAAGCGTCCGGCATCACCCATCGCGGGAATTCGAATACGCGTGCCGGTCGTCGCGCCAGCAGGCACTTCCACATCGAGCCTTTCGATCCCCGAGGCACGTCCCTCGCCACGGCAACTCGGACACGAGGTCACAACGCGCCCCGAACCGCCGCAATCGCCGCAAGTGACGGCAAATTGCAGATGGCCTTTCACGCGCGTCGTCTTACCCGACCCGCCACACGGCGGGCATGCGGTCTCTCGAGAACCTGGGGCACGGCCCGTTCCGTCGCAAGCTGCGCACCGATGCATTCGCGTTACGGAGACGCTGGTGCGAACCCCGCAGATCGATTCATCGAAGCTGATCGAGATGGGATATTCCAAATCTTGACCACGCTCGGGGTTGCGGAGATTCTGGCGGGCAAAAATGTTTTCAAAGATTTCGCGAAATTCTCCGTCCTGTGATCGAGAGAAGTCGAAACCCTGAAACCGGAAGCCCCAATTCGATCCGGTACCATGCTGGTCTAAGACGCCATCGGTATAAAAGCCGTTGACGTCGTAGAACTCACGCTTCAAGGGATCGCTGAGGATGTCATAGGCCTCCGTGATCCGCTTGAAGCGTTCTTCCGCATCCCGGTCCCCTGGATTGATATCCGGATGATACCGACGGGCCAGCTTCCGAAAAGCGCGCTTGATCTCGCCAACCGAAGCCGTTCGGCCGACTTGAAGAATCAGGTAAAGATCTTCTCTGCTGGCCATACTTCAGAAATTATTTCTCCTTCTTTTTCTCATCCGCATCGACGTATTCGGCGTCGATGACCTCATCCGTCTTTCCGCCGGCTGTTGTCCCGGAGCCGTCACCGCTAGGACCTCCTTGACTGCCGCCAGCCTGTGCTCCCGACTTATACATCGACTCAGCGACCTTGTGAGACGCCTGAGTGAGCGTATCGGCTGCGCGGTTGATGGCATCGATATCGGTCCCTTCCAACGCTTTCTTGCAGTCGGCGATGGCCGCCTCGACAGACTTCGCATCCGAGTCGGAAAGCTTGTCGCGGTTCTCGCGAAGAACTTTCTCGGTCTGATACACGAGAGAATCCGCACGGTTCCGCGCCTCAATCTCTTCGTGCTTCCGCTTATCCTCATCAGCGTGAGATTCGGCCTCTCGAACCATCTTGTTAATGTCATCTTTGGACAAGCCGCTGGAAGACGTGATCGTGATCTTCTGTTCTTTTCCGGTGCCGAGATCTTTAGCCGACACGTTCACAATACCGTTCGCATCGATATCAAACGTCACTTCGATCTGCGGGATGCCCCGCGGAGCGGGAGGAATCCCAACCAGATGGAATTTGCCGAGCGTGCGGTTATCGCGCGCCATCGGGCGTTCGCCCTGCAGGACATGGATTTCGACGGAAGTCTGGTTGTCGGCTGCAGTCGAAAAAATTTCGCTCTTGCGCGTCGGAATCGTCGTATTCCGTTCGATGAGTTTGGTGAACACCCCGCCGAGCGTTTCGATCCCGAGAGACAGCGGTGTCACATCGAGTAGGAGCACATCCTTGACCTCGCCACCCAGAACACCAGCCTGCACGGCGGCGCCGACTGCAACAACCTCGTCTGGATTCACACCCTTATGAGGCTCTTTGCCGAAAAGTTCGCGAACGATCTGCTGAACTTTCGGAATTCGCGTGCTGCCACCGACGAGCACAACCTCGTCAATGTCGCTCGGCTTGACGCCCGCGTCCGACAATGCTTGCTTAC
>QHWY01000057.1 GCA_003223875.1 Acidobacteriota bacterium
AATAGACCAGGTGTTTGATACGCCGCACATAAACGCCGCGAGAGGCGGCCCACTCTTCTCCAGCCGTCAGAGGATTAAGTTGCGGACTTAGCCAAAGCAAGCCGAAGAAGCAGGCGATAACGAACGGCGCAGATCGAGCGACAGTCTGCATGTCGGCAGTATCCACAGCGCCCATCGTCCACCGAGTCATGAGATAACCTTGGCTGAAATTGGCCGCATAATGGATGAACATAATCAGCGCGCCGAACACAAAGTTCAGAGTAATGCCCGCCAAAAGCAGGGTGAATGCTGGTAAAGCATCGCCCGTTCGGGCGATAAAAAAGACGAGAAGGATTGTGAAGAAAGCTCCGATAAATGCCGCGATAGAGATGAAAGGAATTCCCCAAATCACCGTTTCCAAACCGAGCCAGATCGCTACGACCGCACCAAAGGAACTGCCGGCCGACACGCCCAGTGTGAATGGGTCGGCCAGCGAATTCCGCAAGAGCGCCTGAAACAACACACCCGCCATTGCCAGCGCACCGCCGACGAGGGCGGCGAAGAGAGTTCGCGGCAGGCGCGCCACGACAAAGATCTCGCGGTCCGGGCTCACGCCTGCGACCACATTCCGCCACGTCACACCAGTCGAACCGATCCAGGGCGCGACGGCCAAAACGATGAGCAAGAATGCGGCACAGGGGCCAACAATTGTCAGGAAGCGTTTGGCAGACAGCCCATCTTTACGCTGTCGGAATGATGTATTTGCCGCGGCCGTCAGGCCGCTTGAATACAGCCGCGGTGATTTCGAAGATGTCATAAAAAAGCTGAGACGTAAGAACCTCATCTGGAGGTCCGTCCGCCACGAGACATCCGGCGCGAATAGCAATAACGCGGCGCGCATATCTCGCGGCAAGGTTGACGTCATGGGTGACAGCAATGATCGTCAACCCATGCTCTGCGTTGAGTCGCTCGAGAATAGCGTAGAACTGAATTTGATGTTTCAAATCCAGATAAATCGTCGGCTCGTCGAGCAGCAAAATTTCGGGATCCTGCGCGAGCGCGCTGGCAAGCACGACGCGCTGGCGCTCGCCTCCGCTAAGCTCGTTGAATCGCTTGCCGGAGAGCGTTGCAGTATCGGTCAGCAGCATCGCCTGATGGGTCCGTTCCAGATCTCGTCGACTGTCGAGTAAACCGCCAAAGGCGCGATGTGGCAGCCGGCCCATCATGACGATTTCCTGGACAGTGAACGGGAAGACCATGTGTGTTTCCTGAGGAACAAACGCGATACGCCTCGCAATTTCCACTGGTCTCAGGCGGGCCAGCGGTTGGCCGCAGAATTCGGCTGATCCGGTATGTTCATGTATGAGCCCCGCGAGGATTTTCAGCAAAGTCGATTTACCGGCTCCGTTTGGGCCGAGCAGTACGACGAACTCGCCGGAGGCGACATCGAATGAAACATCGTGGAGCACGGGCACGGACGTATAGCCGAAGCTGAGGTTGTGCAAGCGAAAGACGAACATAAGAATTGGTTTTATATCTCAAACAAATCGTAATATCGAATAGAATCCGGCGATATGCGTGGCTCACGCGACTTCTGGCTCTTCGGACTCACGCTCGCGTCGGCTGCCTCCGCGCTCGTCTCGATTGCGGCAGCGGAAACGCTGCTTGCGATCGCATGTTTGTGTTGGCTTATACTCCGTCCGGCACGAGTCATTTGGCCGAGCTACACTCTACCGCTTGTAGCATTTATGGCCACCACAGTGCTCTCGCTGACGATGTCGCCCCAGCCGGAGATTGGGATGGGTTCGGTCCGGAAATTTGTTTTGTTTGCCATGGCATTTCTTGCCGCTAACTTCGTCACAACTCCATCGCGTGCCCGGACCTCGTGTAAGGTATTGCTCATCGCCGGCGCGGCAGGAGCGACCTTGGCGCTGGTTCAGTTCGCGAACGCTTACATCAAATTTCGTGCCACTCATGACCTCGCAGACGATCCGATGGTCTTGACCCGCATCACGGGATTCATGGGTCATTGGATAACATTCAGCGCCGAACAACTGCTCGTGTGGTGTGCCGCGATTCCTGCGTTAAGCGTTCTAGGCCGCCGCTGGGTTATACCCGCCGCACTGATAGGCGCGGCGCTGGTTCTTGGCTTCACCCGTAGTGTGTGGTTTGGAGCGGTTGCCGGTGTGCTCGCTGTGGCGGTAAATCTTCCGCGAAAGACCTTAATCGGAGCCGCACTGCCGGTTGCTCTTGTTGCGGCCATCGCTTCCGGACTCATCCAGCACCGCATATCGATGAGCTTTCAGCAGCAGAAATTCGGTCCCGACACCGGCCGTATTGAACTGTTCTTCGGAGGACTGCGAATGATTCGCGACCATCCACTCTTTGGCGTCGGTCCTGAGCGGATCCATTCCGAATTTCCTCGCTATTACAGCGGCGCCGACCTGGCTCAGGCCAATTTCTATTACGGGCACCTGGAAAACAATGTCGTTCAAATTGGGGCCGAGCGGGGTTTGCTTTGTTTGGCTGCCTTCCTTTGGTTCATTTTTGAACTTTATGCCAGTTTGATCACCATGCTTAAGACGGCAGGCGAAGGAACACGATGGATCGTCCTTTCCGCGGTAGCTGCCCTCACGGGCTTTATGGTTGCCGGTTTTTTTGAATACAACTTTGGTGATTCGGAGGTCTTATTGTTGTTCTTATTCATAGTATCGATCCCTTATGGAATAAGAGAGGGAGTAGCAGCAGATGTTTAAGAAGGTCGTTATAGCGAATCGCGGTGAGATTGCCGTCCGCGTCATTCGCGGGTGCCGAGAAATGGGTATCGGGACCGTCGCCGTGTATTCCGAAGCCGACCGTGGGTCACTCCATGTACGTATGGCTGATGAGGCGTACGGGATCGGCGCCGCACCTTCGCGCGAAAGCTACCTCGTCATCGGCAAAATAATCGATGTGGCGAAAAGGGCGAATGCCGAAGCGATCCATCCCGGTTACGGATTCCTTGCCGAGAATGCCGCCTTCGCTCAGGCTTGCGAAGATGCGAAGATCACATTCATTGGTCCTTCGCCGGCATCGATCGCACTAATGGGTTCCAAAATAGAGTCGCGGCGCGCAGTCGCGAAATATGGGGTGGAATCCGTGCCCGGAACATTGGACCCAATCACGTCCGACAGCGAAGCGCGGTCGATCGCTGCGTCGGTCGGATATCCGATCATGATCAAGGCATCTGGAGGTGGCGGCGGAAAAGGTCTTCGCTTTGTTCTCAAAGAAGAGGACCTGGAGAGCGCATTGAGGAATACCCGCTCAGAAGCGCTCGCCGCGTTCGGCGACGATTCTATCTATATCGAGAAGTTCGTCGAGAAACCGCGGCACGTCGAAATCCAGGTCGTCGCGGATCGGCACGGAAACTCGATCTATTGCGGCGAGCGCGAATGCACAATTCAGCGCCGTCATCAAAAGGTGATTGAAGAGTGCCCTTCTCCAATTATGGTACCCGATCTTCGGCGCCGCATGGGAGAGGCTGCGCTGAAAGTCGTGAAAGCGGCGAACTACTACAACGCCGGCACTGTCGAATTCCTTGTCGATACGCAGCGTCGGTTCTATTTCCTGGAAATGAATACCAGGCTTCAGGTTGAACACCCCGTAACCGAATTGGTAACAGGTCTAGACCTGGTGAAACTTCAAATTCGCCTCGCCGGCGGCGAGAAACTGCCGATCGTGCAAGGTGAAGTGGCCATGCGCGGCGCCGCCATCGAGTGCCGTATTTATGCGGAAGATCCGGAGAACAACTTCTTTCCGTCGCCGGGCAAGATCATGATGTTGCGGACGCCCTCAGGCCCCGGAGTTCGGGACGACAGCGGAGTTTATGAGGGCTGGACGGTGCCGATCGAGTATGATCCGCTTATTTCCAAGCTGGCGACGTGGGGTGCCACGCGCGACGAAGCCATCGCCCGGATGCACCGCTCGTTGCGCGAGTACCATGTCGAGGGAATCAAGACAAACATTGGGTTTTTTCTCGAGGTCCTGAAAGATCCTGACTTTTCGAAAGGTGACTTCGATACCGGCTTTATCGATCGCTGGCGCGCGAGCCGCAGACCTCATTCAAAAATAACGGAGGACGACCGGTCTTTTGCCGCCCTGGCGGTAGCACTGTTCCACGATGCGCGGTCTCGAGAACCGTCCGACACAACACCCCAACAAACGAGTGCGTGGAAAATCGACGGCCGGAGGCGATCGCTCAGAACCGGTGACGGAATTTGAAATTGGACGAATCCTGTATATCAGATCCGAAATTTCGAAATTTCGGATTGGACCTCGCACTGGATCGTCCAATTTGCGATTTCGGATTTCAGTTTGGAAATGCAGGATTTGTCCGATTTCAAAATCTTAGGGCTACTGGCTCTTGCCGGCGGTCGCGAGAATCCTCTCAGCAAGGTAATTGACGACGGTTGCCTTATTCCGTGCCGCCTCGGAGAATGCATTCTTCAGCGTTTGGTCTTTTCGATTGAAAATGGCTTGACGTACCTGGGTTTGCACGCGGGGCTCGGACAGATCCTTCTGGCCGCCGGCGTCCTTCTCCATCAGCTTCACAATGTGGAAACCGAACCGGGTTTCGATCACCTGCGGATAAGTTTCCCCGGGCCGCATTTTTTGAATAGCCTGAGCCAAACGTGGATCGATGTTTTCGATTGCCTGCAGTGGCTGGAAATTCAGATCGCCGCCGTTGGGACCTGAGCTCGGATCCTCGGAAGACTCCCTCGCGACCGTTGCAAAATCCTTCCCGCCCTGGACGTCTTTGAGCAGGCGCGCCGCTTTTTGCCTGGCCTCATCAGCGGTCTTCGCATCATCGCTTTTTCCATTGCGGAGATCCGGATCAGCGACCGGCGTCACGAGGATATGCGCGATGTGGTAACTCTCGGGGAGATTGAAGCTCTCTTTATTCTTCTCGTAGAAATTTTTAATTTCGGCATCCGTTACGGAGATTTTCGAGGTGATCTCTTTGTTGACGAGCTTATCGATCGTGATGCTTTTTCGGAGCTCGTTTCGGATGTCATCGATCGTCATCTTCTGCTCTTTGAGCAAATCTTTAAACTTTTCTTCGGTGTACTGGCTTTTGAACTCGTTGAACTTGACGTCAACTTCGGCATCGGTGGCACTCAACCCAGCTGTTGAAGCCATTTCCAGGAGAATTTGGTCATTGATCAACTGATTGAGGACTTGAAGTTTCAGATCCTGGGCTTCTTCCGCTGAGGGTGGCTGTTCGGCTCCATTCAATCGGTTTTGAAACTGCTTTTCCAGTTGCGCGGTCGTGACGTCCCTGCCGTTTACGCGCGCAACGACATCAGCAGACGCTTTAGAAGCAGAACCGCAAGATGCCGTGAGCAGCAAACCGGCGATCAAGGCTGAAAGGGTTAAACATTTCATTAGGAGGGCTCCATCCTTACGAGAAGTATGACCATTTTAGCACAACGAAGTCCTGGGGTGATGAGACCTGTGTGCTATACTTCTTCTTTATTTCACAAGGAGATTGCCTTCATGGCGCGCTGCGAAATCTGTAACAAAGGCCCGATTTATGGTCATCGGATCAGCCATGCCCACAACCTGACGAAGAGGCGCTGGAATCCGAACCTTCAACACGTTCGGGTCATTGTTGGTAAAACCCACAAGAGCATGCGGGTTTGTACTAATTGCATCCGCTCCGGTCGAGTTAATAAAGCCTAAATTTTCTCCTCAGATTGCTACCTTCTTAACGAGTTGCGTCTAAGGTGTTGGAGCAGCGTAGGTTATATGAAGGTGCAGGTCCTCATATTGGTACTGCTGGTGCCATCTTGGCTTGATGCGGAACAGCAGTACTACGGTACTCGAATAGCGAGCCTTACGCTTTCAGGAGCCGAATCCCAGGCAGATCTCCCCCTTCTGCCGATTCGTTCCGGCGAGATTATCACGGCTGAAAATATCCGTTTATCGATCCAGGCTCTGTACAACACCGGGCACTACAGCTACGTTGAAGTCGACGCCACGCCGGCAGCCAACGGCGAGACGAACCTCGATTTCCGAGTACGTTCCAATTTCTTTTTCAGCACCATTCGTTTAGAGCCCGAAAACATTCTCGAAAGGCCGTTGTCGGGTTACTTCCGTTTACCGTATGGAGAAAAATTCACCACGTCCACGGTGGATGCATTAGTCCGGGAGACCGCGGAAATGCTCAAAGCGGAGGGATATTTTGAAGCGACGATCACTCCCAAAAACCAACTCGACGAAGCCTCGCACCTCGCGTTCGTTACGTTGAGCGTGACTCCCGGAAACAAGGCCAGAGTAGGCATCGTCCGAGTTCAGGGAGGATTGCAGACGTTCTCGCAAAAGGAACTCCTTGACGCTTTCAATTTCAAGAGCGGCGATGAATATTCCGCCAGTCGAGCGGAGAAAGGTATTGCGAATATCCGTACCAAGTTCTCGGATCTTGGCTTTTTGAATACCAAAGTCACAGAGAGTCGCATGTACCAGCAATCAACGAATACGGTCGATATCGATATCATGATTGAGCCCGGCCAATTCACGCTTGTCGAGACGCCTGGATTCAAAATTTCCAAGAAAAAATTGCGGGAACTGGTCCCCGTCTTCGAGGAGGGCTCGGTCGATGAGGACCTGGTTGAAGAAGGCCGGGTCCAGATTCTTCGGTACATGCAACAGGAAGGCTACTTCGAAGGCGTCGTCGGAAAGGAGCTGATCCCGGCGCCTCTGGACAATGCCATTCAGATCAACTATGCGATCGAGCCCGGTGTGAAGCACGAAATTCTCGCCGTGGCGATCGAAGGGAATCATCATTTCAGCACCGAAGCGATTCGAGTGCGCATGAAGGTTCGAAAAGCTCAGCTTTTGAATCCGAGTTTCTTCAGCGCGGAAGCCCTTAACGAAGACGTGCGGACGATCGAGACCATGTATCGCAACGCCGGCTTCGAAGGAACTATCGTCAAAGGCAATTACGCAGAAGTCAATCATGGCGTCAATATAACGATCGAAATTCAGGAAGGGAAGCAACTGCCGATCGATTCGATCGTGATCGTGGGGAATTCCGCGGTATCCGAACAGGAATTGCACAAAGCGATCCAACTGAAGGAAGGAGATCTATACACGCCCGTGGTCGTGGATCAAGCTCGCGCTGCCGTGACCCAGTACTACTATACGCGTGGTTATGCGGATGCACGCGTGGAGCGTACCGTGACGCGTGACGAATCAAACCACGGCATGCGGGTCACCTTTGTGATCACGGAAGGTGACCCTTATCAAATTGGCAGGATCTTCGTGGAGGGAAATACATTAACCAAGGACAAAATCATTCATCGAAATAGCGGCCTGTATCCAAACATTCCGTACAACCCTGAAGCAGTTCTTGAGGGGCAACAACGTCTTTATGCGACGGGCCTGTTCAGCAGGGTTGATATCGTAACGTTGACGGAAAGCGAACCGCATATACGAGACCTGTTGATTCAACTTGAGGATGCCAAGCCAATTTTGCTGACTTATGGTATCGGTTATCAAGAATGGGAAAGCGTCCGCGGTACAATCGAAATCTCACACAACAATCTTTGGGGATTGGATCGTTCACTGAGCTTCCGGGTTCGAGGCAGTTTCCGGGAGCGGCTTGCTCAATCGACATTTCGGGAGCCGCGGTTGTTCAATCATGACCTTGATGGCTTTGCCTCCGCATTCCTCGAGCACACCGAAAGGCTGGATTTCAAGGCAAACCGACTCGATTTTTCGTTGCAGACCCTAAAACGCTTCTCACCAACTCAGAACTTGTTGTTCACGATGGGATATCAGACAGTCGACCTGTTAGATGTTCGAGTGAACCCTCTGGCGAATATACTCAAAGGGGAAATTGGCATATTCCAGATCGCGCGCGTTGGGACTTCCTACATTCAAGATCGCCGTAACGATCCATTAAATCCAAGTACGGGATCCTTCCACACCACGACATTCCAAGTCGCTAGCCATGTTCTCGGCTCGGAATTGGATTTCACCTCGTTGTACAACCTATACAGTATGTATACACCCGTTCCTCATGGAGTGCTGGCAACCTCTGTGCGGCTTGGCTGGAATCATCCTTTCGGAAATACGACGTCGTTGCCACCCACGGAGCGCTATTTCGCAGGCGGATCGACGACCTTGAGAGGCTTCAGCTTCGACGATGCTCGGCCAGGGGGCGGCTATGCCATGGCAATCGCCAATTTTGAATATCGGACTCCTTTGAGGATACTTCCAATCAAAGGTTTAGGAACCGCTTTGTTTTATGACACCGGAAATGTATTCCCAACAGTGTCGGATATTCATCTGAGCGAGTTCACGCATACTGCCGGATTCGGCCTTCGCTACCAGACGCCGCTCGGGCCGGTGCGCATCGATCTGGGAATCAATTTGAATCCGAAGCTCAGAGCGCGAACCCAAGAGGAATATTTTAGAGAGGACCGCTTCAAAGTGTTCTTTACGCTAGCAAATCCTTTTTAGTTTATGAGACGTACGCTATTGCTCTTGTATTGTTTGTCGTTTCCGTTAGCCATGCGGGCGGAGGTCATCGATCGCATTGCAGCAGTCGTTGACGGCCACATCATCACAACCAGTGATATGCGGCAGCAGCGTGAAATCCGGACAAAGCTCGGCGACAAGCCGATTGAGGATGACGCAGCTCTCCTTCAGCACATGATTGATGATTACCTCATCGAAACGAATATGACAGATGTCACCATCGACGTTACGGATGATGAAATCAATGCCGAAATGCGGAAGTTCGGCCCAAGTTCCGATTTTCCGTTGGCCAAGATTCGTGAAGCGGTCCGTCTGCGTATTCGGATGCAAAAGTATTTCGACAAGCGCTGGGGAGAATCCATTCATCCCGCAGATGACGATATCCGTCGTTATTACGAGAGCGTATTTGTGCCGGCCGCCAAAGACCGTGGCCTGACATCCATTCCTTCCCTGGAAAGCATCGCGGATTCAGTTCGTAACAATGTTTTTCAGGAAGCTTTGAATCACGAGATCAATATCTGGCTGGAAGCGATTCGTAGAAAGAGCAAGATTGAGATTTTTAAATAGGCGCCGCATCGTTCTTTTTCTCGTTGTCATGGCGCTCGTTATAGGAGCGCTAGCGGACGGTGTTGTTGTGTATTTCAACTCGCCTGCTTTCAAGGAACACGCGCAGCAGTATATTGTGCGGGAAATCGAGCAAAGAACCGGTGCTGCAGTCACACTCCGGAATTTGGACTGGAGTTTCTGGCATAGACGCCTCCGTCTGGACGACCTCACCCTGAGGGGTCTCGAAAGGGCAGAGGAAGCGCCGCTGGCTCACCTCAGGCGCATCGATATTGGTCTGAACCTGCGGATGCTGGTTGAAAAGAAGATCGACATGTTCGAATTGACGTTTAGCGGCCCGGAATTTCACATCATCGTGGGCCCCGACGGCAGGACCAACATCCCATCACCTCCATCGCAGCCTGGCGGAAAGCCTTTTGATTTTGACGTCTCTATCAAAAACTTCAACGTCATCGGCGGTTCGGCACTCCTGAACGAACGGAGAATCAACCTGAATTTTTCAACGCAAAACGTGGCGGCCGTGCTGAACTACCACGGCCCGCGCGAAGCTCTTGAAACCCACATTCGTTACGATGGAGTTCTCGATCTCTCTTCCCACGGTCAGCGCTCGATTCCCTACACTCTAGCTGCGGACGCGGATTACACCCGGGCTACTTTGGTTGCTCATAAGATTGCGATCGCCTCAGGGCCTACGACAGTACGGCTTCAAGGCCGGATCAACCAAGTGTTGAGCCAGAACATCTCGGGAAAGCTCGACTATAAAGGCAATGTTCAGGTTTCGTTTCTGAATTACTTCTTCCCGGCAGACACCTTTGGCGGCAACGGCGATGTTGCGGGATTTCTCGAATTTACTTCCGGTTTTTTCTCTACGCAGGGTTACCTATCGACGGACGCGGTGGATTTCAACGGATGGCACGCCGGCAAAAGTGTCGGTGAATATGCATACCGGTATCCGGAGAAACGACTCTCGGTTCACAACATGAAAACCACCTTTGCCGGTGGCTCCGCCCGTGGCGACATAGTCGTCGAAAACCTGCCAGGACCGGAGCGGACCATTCTCAATCTTCGATACGCGCAGATTGATGCAACAGCTCTTGAGCGTGCTTATCCATGGGATCGCAAGTTCAAGGTTTTCTCAAATTTGACCGGGACGCTGAATGGCTGGTTCGAAGGGAGGATGTCCCGATTCGAGTTCGGCGGCCATGCAGATCTAGCGAGTTACAGTCCACCGGCATTATCCGACGGTGTTCCCCTGCCACTCGACGGCAATAGCGATTTCCAACTCATTCCCGGCCAGGCGCGAGTAGCCAATGCGGAGGGGCGGCTCCATTCAACTACCGTGAAAGCCGAAGGACTGATTCACCCCGCGATGTCGGATCTGACGGTGGATTTGGCGTCATCGAACTTGAAGGACATCGCGTTCCTTTACGGCGGTGCGAATGGAGAAGGGAGCTTCAAAGGGCAAATCACCGGCCGGATTTCCAATCCCGTGCTCGACGGCGAATTCAGACTTGCGAATTACGTATTTCGTCAATGGAAAATCCAAGAGGCGTCCGGCGCTGCGCGGCTCGACACTGTTTCGGAAGCCGCGACTCTCCGAAACGTTCGAATTGCGTACGGCGAGTCGCAACTGCTCGTCAACGGGAATACGACACTGTCCGGTTCCACAACGGATCTGCAAGTGCAAGCTACCCGCGTGGCCGCTCCGGACATTCGGCCATTCATTAATCGCAACGTCGAAGGAATGTTTGGGGGCGATTTTCATATTGCTTCGCTTTCACCCGCAGTAAAAATGGAAGGTGACGTTCGAGCGGATAATTTGTCGATCGATAACCACGCGATTGGAAATGCTCGGGCGCATGTCCGGTATTCCGAACCGGTCGTCGAGATCGACCAGCTTGCGATTCGCCGAAATGGCTCTACACTTACGGGCAACCTCACGTTCAACCGCGCTAACGACGCTCTGAAATTCTCGGCCCTTATAAATTCCATCGATCTGGAAACATTCTACGCGGCGGGCTTGCCCGATGTCGTTCACGGAGTCATTCGTCAGGCGAACATCCGAGGGGAAGGAACCATCAAGCAGCCGAATATCACCGGTAACGCCACGATCCAAAATCTGTCGATTCAGGGCGAGGTCTTCCCGCAGGCTCAAGTCGAGTTGGCTTCGCTCGGGCCCAACCTGGAGGTACGGCTGAATACTGGGAACAACATCAATCTGACGGCGCAAATCGACACCGCGGCAACCGGTTATCCGTTCACAGCGCAGGCAAGGTTCAGGCAGTATCCCGTTGAAAGGCTTGCCAGGATTCCCGGTACGATCACAGCGACCGGAAACGTGAATTTGTTCGGCTTATTGACAGATCGGACACGTGTAAGAGGACAGGGGCAGATTGAAGCGGCAGATTTGCGTCTTCAGGATGTTCCGGATGTGCCCCTTCAGACCACCAAACCGTTCACGTTCGATTTCAATTCAGACCGTTTGAACCTCATCGGCGTAACGTTGAAGGGCGAAGCGACTCAAGTCAATGTCGCGGGGACGATTGCCTTTAACGAGCAGGCGCCGCTTAATCTCGATGTCAGTGGTCAAGTGGATTTGGCCCTGCTTACTGCCGCGACTCCCGACTGGCGGCCAGGAGGATCGGTGAACGTCCAGGTCGCACTGAGAGGGACGCCACAGATGCCTGATATTCGGGGCGTTGCTCACATCAACAGTGCGGCCTTCCGGCGCGAAGGTTTCTTTACCAGTTTAACTAATGTGAATGGCGACCTCTTCTTCGCCCGTGATCAAGTGAACTTCTCCAACATCGCGGGGCAGGTCAGCGGAGGGACAGTCCGGGCGCAGGGCACAGCGACCCTCGAACGCGGGGGACTGCAAGCGATGAACATTCACATCGAAGCGGACAATGTCCGCTTCCGGTATCCCGAAGGTTTGCGGACAGTCGTAGATGCCGCGCTGGATCTGCGAGGTAACTCGGCGTCACCACGTCTCGAAGGAAGGGTTCAAATCCAAAACCTCGCGTACCGTAGCAGCTTCGAAGAGTTTCTTGCGCTGTTGACGGAACGTTATCCAAATTTGGGGCCTTCTCCCGCTAGCAGATTGCAATTGGCTTTACATATCGAAGGCAGCCGGAATATCACCATCCAGAATGCTTTGGCAGATGTCGAAGCTAGAGTCGATGTGGATCTGAAAGGTACGCTGGCTGAGCCGTCGTTGACCGGCCATGTGGAGGCGAGCGGCGGCACGTTGGTCTTTCAGGGAAATCGCTACACCGTTACGCGAGGCAACATCGATTTTGTCGATCCGTTAAGCATAGAGCCTGTCGTCGATATCGAGGCAGAGTCGCAGGTACGTGATTATCGCGTCATCCTGGCAGTTACCGGGCGCGGCAATCGCTTGCGCCTCAATATGCGTTCCGACCCACCCCTGCCTGAATTGGAGATCGTCAGCTTGATCGCCGGTGGCCGAACGCGAGAAGAGATTGCCGCCATCAGGCCCAGCAGTACCCCTACAAGCGAGCAGCTTTTCCAAAGTGGGGCCGCATCTATTTTGTTCGATCTCCTGCAGCAACGAGTGGGCAATCGCTTGGGAGTACTTGGGACCGGTACGCGTGTCCGGCTCGACCCATTTCTGGTCGGTGCTGAGAATAACCCCGGCGCGAGAATTACTCTGTCGGAGCAAGTGACGAAAGACCTGGCGATTACTTACTCTCAGGATCTTTCGTCGAACCGCCAGCAGGTCGTCCTGATTGAGTATTTCGTCACCCGAAACACGTCGATTCAAGCGTCGCGAGACGAACTGGGGAACTTCGGACTCGACGTCAAGTTGCGTAAACGCATCAAATAACGGCGATGCAGTCGATCTCGATCGAAACATCCCGCGGCAATCGCGCGGCTTCAATAGTAGAACGCGCCGGCGGCCGCACGCTAAAGACTTCGCCGTAAACCGCATTCATCGCTGCAAAGTCGCCCATATCTCGAAGAAACACGGTTGTCTTTACGATATTCTCGACCGAACCACCAGCCGCGCCGACGATCGCAAGGAGGTTCTGAAGTGCACGGCGCGTTTGCGCCTGAATAGTCTTGTCCGGGATGAGCTGTCCGGTAGCCGGATCAAGCGGAATTTGTCCAGAAACGAATAGCAGATTACCGGCCTTAATCGCTTGAGAGTACGCTCCGAGCGCCGCCGGCCCGAGTGGCGTAGAGATGACTTCTTTGTTCATGATGGTTATCGCGCAATGTTCAATGTTTTCGTGGACCGACTCACGTCGTACACACCATCGATTTTCTTGATCGAGGCGATGACCCGTTCGAGATGTTTTAAGTCGGGAATTTCGACGGTTATGTCAATAGTTCCGCGCTCATCAGCCGTCCGCGCTTCTACGTTCAAAATATTTGCTTTGACGTCGGAAATCGCCGCCGCAATTTCTGCCAGCATTCCCGGGCGATCTTCAGTCACGATGGTCAGCGGAACTGCGTAAGCTTCAGCCGCCGGCGCGGCGCCAGCCCATTCCACATCGACCTTGCGATCCGCGTCGTACAAAAGATTTTGCACGTTTGGACAGTTTTTTGAATGTACTGCGACCCCTTTGCCACGAGTTATATAACCGATAACCTCTTCACCGCGGATAGGATTGCAGCACTTTGCCCGATAGACGAGCAGATCGTCGAAACCTTTCACTTGGAGTTTCGCGTCTGTTCCCAATCCGAGAACACGTTTAACAACCGATGTGATTCTCGACTCTTCTTCCGGTGCGGCTTCCTTCAGCCCATCCGGAACAACACGGGCAATAATCTGCTTGGCCGAGACCTTACCGTAGCCGATCGCTGAGAGCAGATCCTCGACTTTGCTCGAACCGTATTCCGGCAGAATCGCTTCCAGCTTGCCGCCCTCCAGCAGTTCTTTCACGTTCTGCTTGTATTTGCGGGCTTCCTTTTCGACCATCTTGCGGCCGAGTTGGATCGCTTTCTCGCTTTCCTGCTCCGTAAGCCAGTGGCGAATTTTATTCCGGGCCCGCGACGTGTTAACGAATGAAAGCCAGTCTCGGCTCGGCTTGTGCCCAGGTTGCCTAATGATCTCGACGATGTCGCCGTTTCGAAGTTTGGTGCGGAGCGGGGTCATCCGATTGTTGATCTTGGCGCCCACGCAGGTGTGGCCCACCTCCGTATGGATCGCATATGCAAAATCCACAGGCGTTGCATCGCGCGGGAGCGTAATGACCTTGCCTTTCGGCGTGAAGGTATAGACTTCCTCAGGGTAGAGATCGATTTTCAGCGTGCTCAGGAAATCGGCCGGATCCTTCATCTCTTGTTGCAGTTCTACAAGATGCCTTAGCCATGAAACACGTTGATCTTCCCGGTTGTCCGCGACCAGCTTGCCATCCTTGTACTTCCAATGTGCCGCAATACCTTCTTCGGCGATCTGATGCATCTCGGCGGTACGAATCTGCACCTCGAATGGCTGCCCGCCTGCAATAACGGAAGTATGGAGGGACTGATACATGTTGGGACGGGGCATGGCGATGAAATCTTTGATACGTCCGGGAACGGGCCTCCAGGTGTTGTGAATCACACCCAGCGCTGCGTAACAGTTCTTCACGCTATCGGTGATGAGACGCAGTGCCAACAGGTCGTAAACCTGGTCGATAGCGATGCGCTGCTTTTTCAGCTTGAGATGAATGGAATAGAGCCGCTTGATGCGCGACTCCGTGAAGCACGGAATCCCGTGCTCGCGCATCTTCTCTTGAACCATTCGCGTGACTTCAGCAAGAAAGGCCTCATGCTTCTTTCTGTTCTTCTCGACAATCTCTTTCAGCTCTGCATACGCCTTCGGATCGAGATAGCTGAAAGCGAGATCCTCGAGTTCGCCACGGATTTTGCCCATGCCGAGCCGATTGGCAAGCGGCGCATAAATCTCCAGGGTCTCGCGTGCGATCGCTTCACGCCGGTCTGCGCGCAGATAAGCCAGCGTGCGCATATTGTGAAGACGGTCGGCGAATTTGACCATGATGACGCGGATATCATCAGTCATCGCGAGAAGCATCTTGCGGAAGTTTTCCGCCTGCTTCTCTTCCTTCGAAGTGAATTGAATCTGGCTGATTTTAGTGACGCCGTCGACGATGTGGGCTACTTCCGGACCAAACAGCTCCTCGATCTTGTCCAGCGTTGTCAGCGTGTCTTCGACGACATCATGTAAAAGCCCCACACCGACGGTCACGGCGTCCATCTTCATTTCCGCCAGCAGGTTAGCCACTTCCAATGGGTGTGTCAGATACGGTTCGCCGGAAGCGCGAACCTGGCCTTTGTGCTCCTTCGCCGAAAAGATGTAGGCCCGGCGAATGAGGTCAAGTTTGTCTCCAGGATGATGCTTCTCGACCTTGTCGAGAATTTCTTCCAAGCGAATCATGTAATCAGATTATATGAGGGAAATAAAAAAGGGACAGACCCCGAATTTCTGTTACTTCAGAAATTCGGGGTCTGTCCCTCTTTTGTTTCAGCTATCTAGAAGCCTCGCCACCACCAGGAAGCTTTTTCTTTTCTGCGTTTTTCTTGCGGGTTTCGAGAGCTTTGTTGAACCACTCGTCGGCTTGAGCGATAAGCTGCTTCTTTTCGTCTTCGCTGTCGGACAGGCGCGCTTTCTCTCGGTAGAGAAGGTTCTTGTAGGTCATCGCATCTTCGTAATTCGGATCGAGGCCGAGAGCTTTGTCGAGGTTGGCAAGACCCTCCTCGATAAACTTCGCTTGTTCCTCTTCCGGTAACGGATTGTTCTTGTTGTACACCATGATCCAGTCCACGCTGCCGATCGCATAGTAGGGAACCGGATTGCTTGAATCCAACTGCGCATATTTCATGTAGTAATCGTGCGCTTTTTGGAACTGGCTCGTATCGGTTTGCCCCAGTGACTGGTACATGCTGGCTAGGCCGGCAATCGCATTGACATTGTTCGGATCACGCTTCAGAACGTTTTCAAACGTTTGGATCGCCAATTTCGCATTCTTATCGTTATCCTCGGAACGGCCGCCGGGGATGTACTGCTGTGAATAGGCGGTTGCCAGATAGATTTCAGCGGTGGTGAGATCGGGATCCAGTTCCACCGCTTGCTTGAAATAATTCACAGCGTTTTCGTAGTGAGCATCTCTGAAGGCGCGCACTCCCTTATTCAGGTTGTCGCGCGCCTGCAGCTTCGCGCAGCCCGTCAACACCAGGGCCAGGCCGGCCACGGTGGCGAGCAACCATTTCGCATGTCGCATCATCGTATGCCTCCTTATTTGCCTGCCTGGATTTGTTCGGTCATGAGACCGATCTTGTCCACCCCGGCGCCTTTCGCAACGTCGATGACCTCAACCACGTCTTTGTAGAGCAGCTCCGGATCGGCGTTAACAAAAGCCGTACGCTCGTTACGGGTTTTGAAGATTTCCTGAAGCTGGTCTCCCAGATAGCGAAGTTCGATGTTGTCCTGATTGATCTTCAGGTTTCCCGCTTTGTCGATCGATATGACAATGGTCTTATTGAGCTCATCCGGCGGTGGTGGAGGTGTGCCGGGCGGAGGCGGTTGAGGAACTGCCGCGTCGAGACCCTTCGGTGTCAGGGGTGTGATGGTCATGAAAATGACCAACAGCACCAGCAGAATGTCGATGAACGGCGTGACGTTGATATCCGCCTTTGCTTCTATTTTTTTCCGTCTTTTCTTCATCGGAACCTCCTACCTGCGGACCTGATCATCCAGCCGCTCCGTCAACAGGCCAACCTGATCGACGCCTGCGTTTCGAATGTTGTCGACCACCTGAACGACGTCACCATACTTGGCGCGAAGATCGCTCTTCACGAAGACCTTCTTTTCAAGCTTGGTTGCAAGGAGATCGTTCACCTTGCTGGCAAGGTCGTCGATGCTCACTTTGTTTTGTCCGAGATAGAACTTTCCGTCGCGAGTCACAGCGACAAGAACTGCATCGTCCCGATCGGCTTCTTTCATGTCGATGGGATTCTTTGTCTTGGCCAGTTCGACGCTGACGCCCTTCTGCAACATTGGCGTAATGACCATAAAGATGATCAGAAGGACGAGCATCACGTCCGCCATCGGCGTGACGTTGATTTCGGAGGTAACTTCTCCCCGGCCTCCGCCGGTTCCTCCCATTCCCATGGCTACTTCTTTCCTCCGTGCTGCTTGATGAAGTAGTCGATCAACTCGGATGAGGAGTTCGTCATCTCGATGCCGAATGCTTCAACCTTGTTGGTGAACCAGTTGTATGCCCACACGGCCGGCACGGCGACGAACAGACCAAAAGCAGTTGTGACGAGGGCTTCCGAAATACCGCCTGCAACGGCCGACAGACCGGCAGTTTTCTCCGACGACATGCCCCTGAACGCGTTGATAATACCGACGGTGGTCCCAAACAGCCCCACGAACGGCGCGGTCGCACCAATCGTCGCCAGACCCGACAGTCCCCGTTTCAGCTCAGCATTCACGATAGCTTCAGCGCGCTCGCAAGCACGGCGTGAAGACTCAATTTGTTCCCCGGCAATTTCACGCGAAACAGCGTGCGCGCGGAATTCCTGGAGTCCAGCTTCCACGACCTTGGCTAAATGGCTGCGCTTATTCTGCTCGGCAACGCTGATAGCCTCTTCAATTTTTCCTTCTCTCAAGCAACCGGCAACGGCGGGGGCAAATTCGCGCGACTGCTTTCGAGCCTGGCTGAAGGCGATGTAACGATCGATCATGACGCCGATGGACCAGGCCGACATGATGGCGAGCAGGATGACCACGGCCTTGGCAGCGACGCCCATATTGCCCCACATGGATCGTAAGTCAAAACTGACCTCGCTGCCCTGCAGCAGCATCATTGCAAAAAAGTTAAGCTTGGCAAAAAGCATACGATTAAAATCCTCCTGAACCCTGTCCTAGCAGGCTGAAATTTTTTCCAAAAATATTTAGACTCGCTTCTCTACTGCGAGAAAGCGAAGTTCACGGTAATCGTCGTTACGACGGGCACCGGTTCTCCGTTCAACAGCGTTGGCTTATAGCGCCACTGCTTCACGGCATCGATCGCCGCCTGAATCAGTAGCGGGTGACCCGTGACGACTTTGAGGTTGTCGATTGTTCCTTCCTTACTAATTTCTGCTTCCAGAACCACGACACC
This sequence comes from Acidobacteriota bacterium, assembly GCA_003223875.1. Lineage (GTDB taxonomy): Bacteria > Acidobacteriota > Terriglobia > 20CM-2-55-15 > 20CM-2-55-15 > 20CM-2-55-15. The sequence continues at coordinate 18,204 of QHWY01000057.1, forward strand.
CTGAATTCGAGCCTGCTTGGCCAACGGGGGATAAACAGGCTTGACCTGTGAAAGCAAATTGGCTGCCTGCACGTTTCCACCCACGCGAATGCGCTGCGGCGGCGGCGGTGGTGGTGGCGGTGGTGGCGGCGGTGGCGGCGGCGGCGGCGGTGCTGCATCTTCTTGAGCCTTCAGCACTCCTCCGAGAACGCCGGATAACACTCCGGAACGGGTGCCACCGACAACTCCGACCGTAGGAGGCGGACCGGAATCGACGATCTTTGCAATTTCCTTGGGAATCTCGGTCGGCGCAACGATGGTGCCAGGATCAATTTGAACGACCTTCTGGACCACAGGCGCTGGCGCGACTTGTTGCGGCGGCGGTGGTGGCGGCGGCGGTGGCGGCGGCGGAGCAATCAGCAACGTCATCAGCTGTTGCTTCGGCAACTCTGAATACGAAATCAGCGGAATCAAGATAAGGACCGCGATCAGCACGACGTGGACAGCTGTCGAGATCAGCACCGTGGTGCCTTTCCTGGCCCTTTCCTGTCCGCCGGATTCGATCAAGGAATCCTCGAACATACAACCTCCCTTTCTAAACTCTCCTGAAACTCTTCCGCGCTTTACGCTACGAACGCCGGTGGCGGTTAAGCTGAGGCAGGTATCTGTAACAGGATGGAGACTTATATAT
>QHWY01000273.1 GCA_003223875.1 Acidobacteriota bacterium
TAAGACGGCATCAAGAAGGTGTATTTTTTCCACGTTGGACATATCGTCTTCTTACCGATGCGTTTCATCTTCCAGGTCCTGATCACTTGCGGATGTCGTGGCTTGTCCATTTCCTCCCCGCGGTCGTTTATGTCGTTACACCTGTCAACTTGCCCATCACGCCGGACAGTCCTACAATAAGTATGAGCCATCCCTGAAGGTGAGGGTCGTGTTTAGGAAGGTCGAACTTTCACTTATCATCGGTCTGTTGGCTTGTTCTCTTTCCGTATTCGCGCAAGCCCCACAGAACCATCACCATCAACGGCCAGCAGGCGCAGGGCGTGTTGGTCGTCGAAAATGGAACCATCCAAAGCCAAACCTGTCCTGCGCCGCAGCCCTACGTCGCTGCGGATCAATCTTCGACCGGATGGGCATGCTTTGAGCCATCAACAGGAATGTGGCTGCTTCATGCGCAGCCCCCGCAACAGACAGCAGCGCCACAACAGGGGCCAGTGATCATTTACAGCCAGCCCGCGCCGATCTACGTTCCCGCACCAGCCTACGGCTATTATTCTTTCGGCTATCCCTACGGCTACCGCTACGGGTTCGGGCCGACTTTTGGATTCGGCTTCGGATTCGGCCCAATCATCGTCAACCGACCGTTCGTAAGCAGACCCGTCATTATTGGGAGACTATTCGCCGGCAGGCCATTCGTGGGCGGCTTCAGAGGCGGACGATTCGGGCGCAGATAAATCTGGGTCGGTCCCCTGTGTTCAGCTCCCTACAACCGATTTGACGAATGAGTAGCGTACCTGGCGACGTAGTTCTGCGTCGGTTACTGTGGAGATGTGGGAATCAACTTTGCCTCGAAATCCATACTGCCGGAGGGCGAAACGGTTACGGGGGTTCCCAATTGTTCGTATTTACGCAGAAAGTCAGAATCCATGTACTGGCTCCCCTCGAGATCTTCCCAGGCGAATAACTTGTATTCGCCCGGCACCACGGGAAGTAGACCGAAACGGCCATTCTGATCTGTACGTACCGTTCTGTAGAGATCACGCCGGTCGCGCTGACGGTCAGGGATAAGGACAACCGCGACACCGGAGGCAGGCTTGCGGTCCTGGTCGACGACTGTGCCATTAAACTGGGCAGTGTCGGTTCCGACCACCACTTCAAGATCTTCCGAAGCCGGTCCCGAGACGTGAATTCCAGTCAAAACGTCATCGCCCTCAAAGCGGGCGGCTTTGAGGTAGTACTTGGCTTGCCGCGCATATAGCCACAAGCGATAGTCTCCGAGTTGGACGCCTTCAATCAGAAATGTGCCGTCAGGGTGAATGCTGGTTTCAAACGGCTGTGGCGACCACCCGCCGGAAGACTCTTTCGGCTCCAGACCTAATCTGAACACATTCAAGTCCGGCAGGTCTGCAACCGCGCTGCCGTTATCGACTGAAATCCGTCCTCGAATCGATACATCGGGAGAGAACAGCAAAACGATGTTTCTAACATCTGAAGAAGTAACATCAACCGGGGCGAGCGCGATTCTGGTGGCGATCTTGATGCGGGATTGTTCCTCCACGCGCGTCGTGTGTAGCATCGCCTCAATCCAGTACGATCCTGGCGGCACATTCACCACAGCGAACGTCCCGTCGGCTGGGTTGTAGTCAAGGGCGCCATAGGGCACCGCGCTGCGCGAGCCGCGGTGGTACAAGAGAAAATTCAGCCCGGAGACAGGGGGCTTGCCCGTTTTTGCGTCCACTACACGTCCGTGCAGCGAGAACAATTGCTGTTTCTGCAGAACCAAATCGATGCCGCCGACCTCAGCGCCCGGTCCGACTTCGATCACAGCGGCAGTCGCTGAATCGGATACACCGGGATAGTAGGTGGCAACATAATTCGGATTCATCGTTCGCGTCGTGAAGGACGATTGGGGCACGGCCCGCATGTAGTACTGGCCGGGTGGCAAAAGAAAGACACGGTATTCGCCACGATCGTCTGTCTTCTCGCTCCTTTGGACCGACAGCTGCCGCTTGCCGTTGTAGTCGTAGATGGGCCGCTCAATCCCGACATTGATGCCGACGAGGGGCTCGCCCGTCTCATCGGTGACGCGTCCGCTGATCGCGCCGGCAGGAGTCAGCGTAAAAACCAGACCTTTCAACTCCTGACCGGCATCAAGATTCAGCTCGGTTCCGGGCCGGCGCGGGTTCCGCTGGCCGTACCTTTGCGGCGCGAATCCATTGCGTTCAGCTTCCAGGCTGTAAGTGCCGGGATCGAGGTTCTTGATCAAGAAATGCCCTTGGGCATCCGTTACGACCGTGGGCGGAGCGTGCGAAGGATCGAATGGAAGAGCAGTAATCTGTACACGCGGAATAGGATCGTTCGTGCCCGCGCGTACAACCGTGCCTTCGATGCTTCCCTTCGCCCGTGAAGCTGGCGCCTGTAGCACGAAAGCGAGCGCAATGGCCGGCAGAACATACATCATTTTTTTCCTGGAGACCCAGAATTCACTAATTACCACGAAAAGCTCAATGGATACCACGTCCCAAAAATCATTGCGACGCAAAAATTATCTAAAGCGGTTCTTATTGGCGCAGCCGGGAAGTCGAGGTTTTAAACTTTTCCTCCTCATAATCGTTTCCGGCAGATAACTACGCGTCTCGTTTGCGACAATCTCTCTTTCAAGGCGCGTTCACGCTTGGGACAGTGTTGCCGAGCGGCAACGGGAGCTTGTTTGTATTCGCTGAGGAGTGACAGCCGGCTATCCAAACCCAAGACGTCGTCTCAGATTTCGCGCGTGACAGCCAACAATTACTCGTTGGTTGGAGACCGTCGGACATTAAAGATAGCTCGCCAACGTCTGCGAGCCGACTTGACGTCTGTGTTGCGCAGCAATAGGTAAACACTGCGGCGTTTATGGGGAACTAACCATCACGAGCGTAATGGACATCTCAATTCCTAACTTGACAAACGACAGAAAGACTCGAGCGTTGGGAACAATTGGTCCGATCGTGAATTCTGCTACTGCCTACACACGGTTCCGCGGTCTTCATCAAATCGCCAGTTGAGCGTCTCTTGGGGATCGATGCTGACTCCGCCGACCCATCGTTCTGCCGGGTTCGTTTTGAGTTTCCAAAAAGACGTATCGCCCATGAAGGGGCGCGCCTCCTGGCTCATGTAAGACCCGAAGAGCCGGGCGGCTGTCATGGCACCCTTGTCGGCAAGAACCAGGAGCGTTAGTTCTTCCGCCATGCTGAGGCCGTTCCTTACTGAGGGCAGTTCGCGGATGTGGCGTGTGAGCGCGTAGCCCATTGCCCTGGACCGTTCAGATGTTGCCAGCAGACGCCTTACCTTCCCAGAAACCGTTTCCGCATCTTCGCGACAATTGTAAATTCCGGATCCACGACGTTCGAAATCTCAAACTCCATTGCCTGACCCAGTAACAGGCTGGCGCCGCGCTCATCGAATGCGTAGTCGGCCATCAACCACCGCATCAGTTCCGTTGTCGCGTGCTGCATCGCTTCGTTGATCGCGCGGGAACTGCCCAGCACCATGATGAAGTCGGAATTTTCCAGGCGCGGCCAGTTGATGCGCTTCTTCTTGATGAGGTCCACTGAAAAGTCGACGTCGAGCGACGTCTCGATCGCGCCGCCCGTCACTTCGCCGTCTCCCTGACGCGCATGCCCGTCGCCCAGGAACAAGAGCGCACCCGGTTCGAACACGGGCAGCATGACGGTAACGCCCGCCCCCATTCCGTTGTAATCCATGTTGCCGCCGAAATTATCCGGATACGACGTCGGAATCGCGGCATTGTTCGCCGGAGCGGTCCCGATGCAACCCAGCATCGGACGCAGAGGCAATTCGAGCCGCGGGCCTTTGTAGTCGCCGGGCTCCAGAGTCGCGACACCTTTTTGCTTGTCGATCTGCCACGTCAGCTGCTTCGCCTCCCGCAACGCTTCCGTCCGCAGAAAACCCGGATCGACGCTGTACGGCGCCAGAAGCGAACCCGAGTAACCCGTGCTGCGGTTGGTCTCGAGGCGCAGCAGACGGACGACAAGCGTGTCGCCGGGCTCCGCACCTTCGATATAAAAAGGTCCCGTTTCAGGATTGGGACCCCTTCCGCGCTGCGCACCGGCTGCGTCCTTGCCTCCCGCATCAATCGTGTAGGTATTCACGCTATCTCCCGGCTTGATCCGCAGCGCCGGTGGATGCGCACCCGAAAAAGTGTTGTAGAAGACCTTCGGCTCGAACCGATGAGTTTCTGACAACCCTGTTGAGACTATCGTGTGAATGAAGAGGAAAGCCGCGACACTTCGAAAAGTCAGCATGATGATCGCCTCCTACTGCTCGTCCATTTTTCCTCGATCGACCAGTTTTAATTTCGAAAGATAACGCCGGTAGACGTTATCCGCAATAAGCGAAGGATAAACCTTTTGTCTGTATATTCTCCGTTTTTCGCACACCACCTGGAGCAAGAACTGCGAACCCTTCGCGGTCTTCCCCGCGCGGAACGGGAATCGCTGAACTTACGTTTTCTGGTGCCGAATCGGAACTCTGGAAAATCTGGGCGATTTTCGTGACGGCGACTAACACGTTGAACGTGGCCTGCAGTCTCCTGGCTTCTTCGACCGCGACGCAACCAAATGCTCTGATGAACCTCGCCTACATTGGAGCACTGTTTCTAGGTACCGCCGCGGTTTTCCACCTTAGGTCCCTGTCCAGTTTTTGGGGTCCACCTCAGGAATCCAATTGTGAATAATGTCGTATGTAAACTCGTAAACCACCGGAAGTCCGGTTCTGGTCAACGAATCCGATTTTGTCCCGTCGAGTCGACGAAGATCGGCGCGACTCCGCTTGAAATACCGTGCTCGATACGGACGTGGGTCGTATCGATGCCGTACGATTGAAGGTTCCGGATCGTTGCCGGGCCGAAAAGATCCTCGCCGACTTTGGCGACCATGTCGACCTGAGCGCCGCACAGACGCGCCGCCACAGCCTGATTGGCGCCTTTGCCGCCGAAGCCGAGATCGAACCTGTCGCCAAAGATCGTCTGGCCGGGTTTTGGAAATTTGTCCGTGAACGTGACGAGATCGATGTTGGCACTGCCAACGACAGCGATACGGGGCGTCTGCATAAGCCGCCGTATCTTATATCCAAATCAGCGGACCAGGTCGAATCCCTCGTCTTTCCACCCTTCGATTCCGCCGATCATCTTCTTCACTGGGCGCCCCAGACGCGCCAAACACGCGGCCGCACGATCGGCGCCGTTGCAGTGAGGTCCGTTGCAATACACCACGAAAAGCGTCTCCGGAGAGTAAGCGCCGAGATTGCGTTCGTTGATGCGTCCATGGGGCAGGTTGACGGCCTCCGGCAGATGCCCGGCTGCAAAGGATTCCGGGCTGCGTACATCCAGCAGAACGAACCCGCGCTCAGGGTTGCTCAGCTCGACGTGAACGTCCCAACAATCGGTTTCAAAAGAAAGCAGCGCCTCGAAGTGCGCCTGGGCATCGCGAGGCGCCGCTGTCGGAATCGCGGTGACGGGTGAAATCGGAGTCGGCAATGTCGGCATGTTGTTGTCGCCACTTTGCCTGGAAATGCGGCTTTGCGCCATCGGCGGAAAGGACAATATGCGTTAAAATCCTGTCATGCCCCGGCAAACACATCCCCGCAACCGTGAAGTGGCCGTCCTTGCAGCGGACTCGGAACATTCGAGCTCGGTATTGTCGTCGAAATCTTCGGCTTGACCAGGCCGGAGTTCAGTGAGTGGTACAGATTCAAGGTATGTGGACTGGAATCAGGACCGCTCCATGCGACAGGTGGTCTGAAGATCCTGCCCAAGGAAGGAATCGAAGGCCTGGCGACGGCAGGAACCATCATCATTCCCGGATGGCGGACGGATGAGCAGCCTCCACCGCGTCTGTTGAAAACGC
>QHWY01000274.1 GCA_003223875.1 Acidobacteriota bacterium
ACGGTCCGGGAAATTCTCATCGTCTCTCATCGAGAGGCACGAATTACAGTTCACCAACGCGACAGCGACGGAAGCTGGTCGACCGCCGAAGCAAAATCCGGCGAATCCGTGCAACTTTCGTCTGTAGCAGCCGCATTCGCCGTCGATGATGTGTACCGCGGTGGACTCGAAGATGCCGGCTAGAACGAGCTGTGCTGGAGGCGTGGGTCCGGACCGAGACGTCTGAGGTTTTCATCCTCGGGGGTGGCCCACTGGGCAATGATGCTTTCCTATCTCTTAGGGCTCGGGGCTTTGCACAAAAAATACATCGTGGGCGCTCAATAGAGCGCCCCTACAGTTGCGCACCCCAAGCTGTAGGGGCGGTTTATGACCGCCCAGGATTTTTTGTGCAAAGCCAGGGCTCGGGAGAGCATCGCCATGCGGCGAAAGTATCAGATGCGATGTTACGCCGTTACTCCCTCCGGCAAAAGAATTCCTTTGTCGAGGTGACGTGTGACTTTCGCGTGGTGCGCGGCGCGCGGGTCGTGCGTGACCATGACGATGGTTTTTTGGGAATCGCGATTCAGCTTTTCCAGAATCGCGAGGATTTCATCGGCGGACTGAGCATCCAGATCGCCCGTTGGCTCATCGGCAAGAATCAACGCGGGATCGGTAACGATGGCACGGGCAATGGCAACACGCTGTTCCTGGCCGCCGGAGAGTTGGCGCGGATAATGCGAAGACCGCTCCGTCAGGCCGACCAAAGACAATGCGATCTCGACGTGCGCGCGGCGCTCGGACCTCGAAAGTTTCGTGAGGAGAAGAGGAAGCTCGACGTTTTCAAACGCCGTCAAGACGGGAATCAGATTGAATGATTGAAAGACGAATCCAATTGTGTGATTACGCCAGGTTGCCAATTGAGATTCGCTCATGTTCGAGATGTTCTTGCCGTCGACGATCACTTCACCGCTCGTCGGCCGATCGATACCGGCAATGAGGTTCAACAGCGTCGACTTGCCTGATCCCGACGGACCCATCAGACAGAGGAAGCCGCCGGACTCGAGGTCCAGGTTGGTGTTGTTCAATGCGACGATCTCTGTTGCCTCGCGCTTGAAAACTTTTTTGACGTTACGGATCTCCACAGCAGCCATGTCTACTTTTTGCTCTCCACGCGATCTCCAACCTTCAGCTTATCGGACTCACTGACGATGATCGATTCGCTCCCATTCAGGCCGACTGATATATAGACGTCGGCGCCGACCTCACGCATTACGGTCACGGGTTTGGTTTGAACCTTCCCGTCCACAATGACAACGACACGCTTACCGCCTTCGCGCTCGATGACGCCGCGCTTGGGAACGATATAGAGCTTGGTTTCCTGTTTCTTCTCGGTTGCCTCGGCAGTCATGAACGTTACTCGCGCATTCATCTCCGGCCTTACGTAATCGTCCGGCTCCAGGACTTTCACTTTCACTTGGACCGTTGCCTTCTGTCGATTCGCCTCGGGCGCGATCTCGTCCACACGGCACTGGTAAGGGCGATCCGGATAGGCATCGGTCGTCATCGTACAAGGCTGATTCGGGCCAATACGATTAAAGTCATTCTGATTGATATCGAGCTCGACCTGGAGGTCATTCAGATCGGCAAGCGTCACGACGAAGGACTTTGCTCCGCGGTCGCCGACGAAAGACGTCGTGACCATTTCTCCCTGTTCCACGTTGCGTTCGAGAATCGTTCCGCTGATGGGAACTTTGATCTCGGTCGCATCGAGAATCGTCTGAGCGTAATTGACAGCCGCGCGAGCCCGCTCCACTTCGGCGCGCGCATTATCGATCTGTTCTTTTCGCGGACCCTGGCGAATCAGCTCGTACGTGCGGCCGAGCGAAGCCAGGTTTGCGCGAGCGGAGTCCGTGCGTCCCTTCGCGTCGTCCAGTGCTTGCGGCGCGAACACACCTTCCTTCACGAGGCCGTCAATGCGTTTGAGATTCGCCTCCTCACTTCGCAATTGTGCTTCTGCGCGTTCGACGTCGTGTTTCGCACGGTCGATCTCTTCGGGCCGCGATCCGCGTTCCAATTCGTTCAATCGTGCTTCCGCGGAATCGAGCGCGGCCTTTTCCTGATCCCGCTGGGCGCGATACTCGCGATCTTCGAGCCGCACGACGGTCTGGCCCTGCTTCACGCGATCACCCTTTTCGACTCCGATCCACGCAACCCGCCCCGCAATCTTCGACCCCACCTGAGTCTTATGATGCGCGACAACGTAGCCCGTCGCGACCAGAACCGCCGAAGACGCCGCAGACTCCACGCGCGGCCGCGCGGTGTCGACTTCAATAGCGGCAGTCGACTTTCGAAATGCATAGACCCCGAAGATGCCCAAGACAACGATGACGATCACGACGGCTGCCACTGCCAGTCCCTTCCGAGAGGACGTATGGTCAGCGCGTTGCGACCGGTCGATCTTCAGTTTGCTCAGTTCGTTGGAAAGATGATCCATCCCTTACACTTCGGTCCGTAGTGCGCGGACAATCGGAATTCGTGCGGCAAGCCGAGCCGGCAGAAATCCGCCAAGCGTGCCCACAATCGCGGAAAATGCCAAACCGATCAGCATCAAACGTGGTGTCACGCGGAACTGAAAAACAATTTCGGAAAACGTGATGAAGTTTGCCGTGCCTGTTGAAATGCCGTTCATAGGCAGTGCAAACAGGCAACCCAGCGCACCACCGATCAATGCCAGAAGCAGCGACTCCAGCAGAAACGACAGCAATATGTTTCTGCGGCGAAATCCCAGGACCCGCAACGTAGCAATCTCGCGAGTGCGATACGCCGTGGCCGCGTACATCGTGTTCATCACGGCAAAACACGATCCGATCGCCATGATGATTCCGACCACGTATCCAAGCACTTTCATCGGCGCAGCCGTCCCGACCTGCGATCCGAAATATTCCGTTTCACGCGGAGCATCCATTTGCAGCCGCCGGTCGTCGATGATCTTCTGCTGAACATCTTTCAAGGAACTTTCATCGGTGCAGCGGACCAGCAGAGAACTGTAAATAGGACGATCGAGTTCCTGTGCGACGTCGCCGTAGTCTCCCCAGATCTCGGAATCGTACGGCGTGCGGGCCGCATCGAAGATGCCCACGACCTTCCAGTCAGTGCGGCCGATGTGAATCGCATCGCCGATCTTTCCGTCCTTGAATCGATTGGATACGGAGCGGCTGACCATGACCTCGCGAAGTCCGGTTTTCAGCATCCGGCCCTCGACCAATTTGATCTTCGGCCTCAGTGCGAATGTCTTGTCGGAAATACCGCGGACGATCAGGTTGGCGCTCTCGCCGGTCAGGCGCGGATGATTGATGATGACCAGGATCTCGCCGGACACGGCTTGAACGCCGTTCATTGTTTCGACGATGCCTTTGAAGCTGCGATTGTAATAGCTGTTGGTTTCGGTCTGCGAACCCTTGCGGAGGAGAACGAGATTCAACGGCTCGCCGCTGTTCACGTAGGTATTTTCCAGACCATTCACCATCGCGAGAATCGAAACGAAAATGCCCACCGTCAGCCCAACGCCGCCGATGGTCATCATTGTGCCCACCCGGCGCACAACGAGACTTCGAAAGTTGTATTTCACCGGAATCATCGAATTATCACTCGCCGCGGCGGCGGATCGCTTCCGCAATCGACAGACGCGAGGCGCCCCAGGCCGGCAGAAGCGTGCTCGTAAACGCGACGAGGATCGAAATGCCGACTGCCATCAAGATGGTTTCCCACCGGACGACGAAGTGAAGTAAAAATCCCTGGCTCAACTCATTGAAATCCACTGAGCCATAGGCGTATCGCGCGCCAACTGAACCCAGCAAACCGCCGGCGAGCGCGATCACCAAAGATTCTGCGATCGTCATGCCCAATACCTGCCCGGGTGTGAAGCCGAGCGTTTTGAGAATAGCGATCTCGCCGGTTCGCTCGCGAATCGACATCGCCATCGTATTTGCGGCGACAAGAATAATCGTGAACAAGACCACAGTCGAAATACTCATCACCAGAAACCGCACATTCCCGTACATCGAAACGAAGCTCAGAAAGAATGCTTTCTCGGACTCCGTCTTCGTCGGAGCGGTGCTGTTTGCAAACATGCTGTCGATGGAATCGCTGATGGCCGGGATATCTTCGGCCGACTTGGCTTTGATCGACAACGTTCCAATCTCGTTGGCGCTGTTCGCCAGCTCATTGAAGTAGTCGTAGTGGAAGAAGTACGTATTCTCGGACCCGCCGCCATCGACGAAACCGCGAATCGTGGTTTCGACGTCGAAACGTGTGAACGTACCTTTCAGAGTGATGCGGTCTCCCAATTTCCAGCCGTACTTCTTCGCCAGCTTCACGCCCGCGACGGCCGCGGTCCTTTCCTTGATGAAATCCTGAATATGCGACGGGTCATCGATCCTGTACTCCGGATAAATCGCAAACAGCCTGTCCGCATCTACGGCGAACTGAGCGAAAAAGTTCGCCGGATCTTTATAGACACCGCCGAACCACTGGTACGTCGTGATGTCCTCCACCCCGGGCACCGATCGGATTTTCTCGCGATACGCCAGCGGCATCATCACGCCCAAAGATACTTTGTGGCGGGTGAACAGACGCTTCGCCGATTCAGGTGTTGCGGGCGGATTCTCCAGTTCATCCAGCAGCGTCTTCAGCGTACTGATCAGGAAAAGCGACATGGTGATGCTCAGGACCGTCAGTATCGTCCGGCGGCGGTTTCGCACGACATTCCTGAAAATGAGACGCAGATATTTCATAGTTCTACTCCCTCTCGGCTTTGCACAGAAAGTCGAGAATGGCCACTGTAGAAGCGGCGTTCTATGGAGCTGTGAATGAATTGATGACACGCAACTCCCCTCCTAAGTTAGGAGGGGGGCCTGCGAGGACAAAGTCCGAGCAGGCGGGGTGGTTTCCCTGCCGTTACTGGCAGTTGAGGGAACCACCCCGCCCTCGCTTACGCTCGGGCACCCCTCCTAACTTAGGAGGGGAGTGCCCGCACTCCAATGCCATTCTCGACTTTCTGTGCAAAGCCGAGAGGGAGTAGAACTATGAAATATCTGCGCCTCATTTTCAGGAATGTCGTGCGAAACCGCCGCCGGACGATACTGACGGTCCTGAGCATCACCATGTCGCTTTTCCTGATCAGTACGCTGAAGACGCTGCTGGATGAACTGGAGAATCCGCCCGCAACAATAAGATTCTAGCTTTTAGCTTGTCTTCGTGACCAGTCTTTCGGTGCGATCGACTTGGCGCAAATGATGACGTGCGAAAAGAAATGCTCACCATTGCAAGTGCCACAGCAGACGCCGAGTGGGTCTATGAACTGTGGCTTTGCACAAAAAATACATCGTGGGCGCTCATAGAGCGCCCCTACAGTTGCGCACCCCAAACTGTAGGGGCGGTCTATGACCGCCCAGGATTTTTTGTGCAAAGCCATGAACTGTATGTGAACACGTCGCGCGAAGCATTGATTGACGTGGCCATATGGCTCTCGCTATATGATCTTGTTATGAATCAAATCGCGGCCGGAAAATTTAAGGATCCGCCAACACGAAGGGTGTTGTTATCACGAAGGATCGAAGGCTCAGAAAATACCCGCGCCTGCGGACGCTTTGGTAGCGCCCTACTTTGCGAGACGCCTTGACACCGTTGGCGGAAGTCGAAAATTTTGCGTGCTTTCGCGGGCGAATGACGTCTTCTTCTAATAGGGTCAGCTAACCTCTAACAACAAAAAGAAAGGATCGGCTATGAAAGACATTATTGTATGTTCACCGAAGAGCTTGCCACCGGACCTGCTCATGCGTGCCGCCCGAACGGCGGTCGAAATCAATCCTCACAATCACCCGCCAATCGAGCATCTGACGAGGATAATTCCCGATTTTCAGCTGACCCCACAGCGCATCGCGCTGCTGACCAAGAAGTATTGGGGAATCGGCGGCGTTCGGCTGACGGTGTCTTTCCTGGACAATCCACCATCGGATCTGCGTAAAAGGATTCTGCAACACATGAACGCCTGGAGCAAAACCGCGAATGTGAAATTTGTCGAGACGAAGAGTAAGGGGCAGGTACGAATTGCGCGCGATCAGACCGGCTACTGGTCTTACCTCGGAACCGATATTCTGCACATTCCGCTCAGAGAGCAAACCATGAATTTGCAGGAATTCACAATGAATATCCCCGAGTCGGAATATCATCGCGTCGTGCGGCACGAAACCGGCCACACGTTGGGATTTCCGCACGAGCACATGCGCAAGCAGTTGGTGGACAAAATCGATCCGGAAAAGGCGATTGCCTACTTTGAGGAGACTCAGGGATGGAGCGAAGAGGAAGTCCGCGCCCAGGTGCTCACACCCATCGAGGAGTCTTCGCTCCGCGGCACGGCTCCGGATCCCAAATCGATCATGTGTTACCAAATCCCGGGTGAACTGACGAAGGATGGAAAACCGATCATCGGAGGCAAGGACATCGACGGCTCGGATTACGCCTTCGCCGCTACGATCTATCCCAAAAAGCAAAGTACGACACCAATGAAAGCGAAAGCCGCGACCGGTTCACGTCGGTAGTGCCATGTTTCCGTATTGACGGTGAGTTATTGCTGGAGAGGATAACATTCCCCTCCTGGCAGAGATGGGGTGGCTGCGCCACGGCTTTGCACAAAAAATACATCGTGGGCGCTCATAGAGCGCCCCTACAGTTGCGCACCCCAAGCTGTAGGGGCGGTTCTATGACCGCCCAGGATTTTTTGTGCAAAGCCCTGCGCCACTAAGAAAATGTCGCGAAGCTACCGAAGCGGCGCAGACGGGGTGGCGCGAAGCGTGAGCCCGATAGGGCGAAGCCTCATAGAAGACCGGCGCGTGCCGGATTTCGCCGAACTGACCACTGATTCAGGCTTCGCCCTATCGGGCTCGCGCTTCGCGCCCGGCGCCTTTATTAAGCTGTCGCGCCACCCCTCCTCTGCGAGGAGGGAATACACGAGTGATCGAACATGCCGGCGAAAAAGAAGCGAAAGGCGTCCTCCGGAAGTCCGAACCCGCCCGCAGCCGCAGAGCAGACGGGATTTGCTCTTCATTCGGACGAACTGGAGCGGGCACTCTTAACCGGCGAAAGCCGGGGCCTGCTGGAAGACTACTTCGGTCCCGACAACTACAGTCAGCTTCGCGACCTGGCTCGGGATGCCGCCGCGCGGCCTGTTCGTGGCGGTCCTCGCGTTTTCATCCTTCCCGGCATCATGGGATCCACGCTTGCCAAAAAGGGCCCGCTCGGCATCGAAGACGTCCTGTGGATCAATCCGGTCGAAATCGCGATCGGCAAGCTGATGTCTCTCAAGCTGAATGCCGCCACATCTCCGTATCACGCCGCGGGAGCGATCCTGTTTGCTTATTTGAAATTGAAGCTGCGGCTGAAGATCAGAGGCTTCGACACCGATTTCTTTCCGTACGACTGGAGGCGGAGCCTCAAGGACCTCGGAGTGGACCTCGCGAATAAGGTCCAGCAGGAACCAGCATCCCAGGTGAGCCTTGTTGCACATAGTATGGGCGGCTTGGTGGCTCGCATGGCTATGGCGACAGCGGGGGCGAAAGTGGCCCGCTTCATCATGCTGGGCACGCCAAATTACGGCTCGTTTGCTCCCGTGCAGGTGGTCCGAGCGACTTATGATGTTGTCCAAAAGATCGCGAAGCTCGACCTTTTGCATAGCGCCGAGCAACTCAGTAATGAAGTGTTCAATACGTTTCCTGGCCTATATGAGATGCTGCCTTCCCCCGAGAAGTTCTCCGCGGTCAATTTGTATAAGGCGGATGCCTGGCCGTCGAACGGCCCTCAACCACGAGCGGATCTATTAGCGAAGGTCAAAGGGGTCGTCGACCGGCTGGCACCTGCGGATTCGCGCTTCTTTCTGGTCGCCGGCGTCAACCGGGATACCGTTGTTGGGCTGCGTATGAATGGAGGCGAATTTGCCTATGAAATTTCTCCCGACGGTGATGGCACGGTTCCGCTTTCTTTTGCACAGCTGGCCAACATACCTTCGCAACAAATTTATTATGTCGAGGAAGGGCACGGGAATTTGCCCAACAACGGAGCAGTAGAATCCGCCGTGGCCGACTTGTTGTCCAGCGGTGCCACATCTACTTTATCGAATCAGCGTTCCGCCTCAAGGCGAGCTGCCCGCGTGATTTCTGAAAAGCGGCTTAAAGAAATGGCGCTGCAAGCAGCAGGAATTGGGCAGCTCGGTAGTGCCGATTACCGCCACTTGTTGGATGCGGTGGTCGCGCCGCCGCGAGCCGAGCAGGCAGTAGAGGCATCGGCTCTTCCCGCTGATGCGGCATTAGTGGGCGGAAGTCCTGGCGCCGTTAATTTGAGTCCGCAGTTTCAGAACCTCACGATCGGCCGCCGCAGACAACGGCGTCTCCAACTGACGCTGGCGCATGGCAGCATCACCGATGTGGACTCGCGGGCGTACGTGCTCGGGGTATTCCGGAATGTCGCACCCAGCGGCGCCGCAGTGGCCATCGATCAGCGGCTGGACGGCGCGATTACGGAATTCACCGCTCGCCGGATGTTCAGTGGTGATGTCGGCACCGTTTTCACCGTTCCGGTAGGTCGAAATCAAATCGCCGCGAATATGGTTTTGTTGGCCGGTCTCGGTTCCTTCGACCGCTTCAATGCGGATGTGCAGCAGCTTGTCGCCGAAAATGTGATCCGGGTTTTGGCGCGTAGCCGCATCGATGATTTTGCAACCGTCCTGATCGGCGCGGGAAGCGGTCACAGTGTAACGGCGGTCCTGCAGAATCTGCTCATTGGATTTTTCCGAGGTCTGAAGGATGCGGACCCGAGGCATCGATTCCGAAGCATCACCATGTGTGAAGCCGACCGCGGGCGGTTCGCGGAAATGAAGGCCGAGGTGTACCGGCTGGCCGGCACACCTCTGTTCGAGGACGTCGATTTAGATCTGGACGAAATCGAGCTTCCGCCGTCGGAACCAGCCTCGGCGCGAGGATTAGTGTCCGGCCCGGAACCCGCCTACATGATTGTGCGTCAAGAAAGCCTCATGGGCGATCGACTGCACTTCAGTGTCTCCGTTCTCGGCTCGGGTATGAAAGCAGCAGTCGTCACGGCCGGCCGGGATTTCGACGAATTGAAACTCACGAGGCTGCTTAACAAGTTCGATGCAGCGGTTGGGCCAAACAGCAACTTCAAGGACGTGCAGTCCTACGGACGGCAATTCTCCGAATTGATCTTGCCCGTCGAGATCCGCACGATTCTTGAATCGATGAAGGATCGCCATATTGTGGTCGTGCACGACGCGCCTGCGGCCCGGATCCCTTGGGAGACTCTCACCATCAACGATTGGAGCGCTGCCGTCGAAGGCGGCCTGAGCCGGCGCTACCTGGCGAACAATCTACCGGTTGCCGCCTGGCTTGAAGAAAGACGCGCCCAGCCCTCGCTGAAGCTCCTGTTGGTTGTGAATCCATTGGGTGACCTTTCCGGTGCAGAAAAGGAAGGCGATCGCATTTTAGAGCTCGCCAAAGCGACTTCAGCGATCGGTGTGACCGAGTTGCGTCAGAAAGATGCCACCAAACCAGCCGTTCTCTCTGCGTTGCGGAGTGGCAACTACGATTGCGTTCATTATGCCGGCCACGCATTTTTTGATTCTCAGGGTCCTGGGAGATCGGGTCTGGTTTGCGCGGGTCAGGAAATATTACGCGGCTTGGATCTGGCCGGTATCAGTAATCTGCCCTTTCTCGTGTTCTTCAATGCCTGCGAGGCCGGGCGCGTCCGGGGACGGCTTGCCCGGCCACTCAAGAAACCGACCGTCCAGGCCTTCGAATCTGCCGGCGTCGCTGAGGCGCTGATGCGCGGCGGTATTGCGAACTACATGAGTACGTACTGGCCCGTCGGCGACGATGCCGCCGAAACCTTCTCTGAAAATTTCTACAAAGGTGCACTCGCCGGCGGCACAATCGGTTCCGCATTGCTCGCCGGTCGCAGGGCCGTCTTGGGTCGGGGCGACCGGGATTGGGCTGATTACATTCTCTACGGAAATTTCGATTTCGTCCTAAAACAGCAGGTCAGCCAGTCATAAGTGGCCGCTACCACAGGAAGGGAACCAGTGCTTTGACGCGTTTCTGGTATCGCGGATAGGCTTCGCCAAAATGGCGCGTAAGCAGTTTCTCTTCCTCGAGCGCCTTCAACCAAAGTCCAACAACAATGATGGCGAGCAAAATAAATCCGGCAGCACTGCCGCGGAATATCGCGATACCGAGGAACATGAGGAGAACACCGCTGTAGATCGGATGGCGCACGTGAGCATAAGGTCCTCGCTCGATCAATTCATGCTGCTCTTTAAACGCGACACCGGAACTCCAGTTGCCACCCAGTACGACACGCGCCCAGAGCGTCAAGAGTAAACCAAGAAATGTCACAACATCGGCAATCAAGCCAGTCGTGAGGTTATGCGGCCACAATGGTGGGCCTGAGGCGAGCGAACGGCCTCTCCAGCCGATCAAAAATACAAAAATCGCGATGACCACAGAAATCCAGATATTCTGCGACTGGGTGGCCTCGATGGTGCGCTTGGTTGAAAAAGCCTTGACGATCCAGAAAACGATGAAAACCACAACGCAGATCAGGACAAACTGTCCCGTTAGATCGCTCATCATTCCTTTATTAAATTATAAGCCGACTGTAGCGGCGGCAACTCCCCTCCTAAGTTAGGAGGGGTGCCCGAGCGAAAGCGAGGGCGGGGTGGTTCCCTTTTGGAACCACCCCATCTTCGCTCACTTCGTTCGCGAAGCCACCCCATCTTCGCTCACTTCGTTCGCGAAGCCACCCCTCCTAACTTAGGAGGGGAGTTGCCGCGTCCCCGAGTCCACTTTTTCGC
Source organism: Acidobacteriota bacterium (assembly GCA_003223875.1). Classification (GTDB taxonomy): domain Bacteria; phylum Acidobacteriota; class Terriglobia; order 20CM-2-55-15; family 20CM-2-55-15; genus 20CM-2-55-15. Next base: position 10,895 of record QHWY01000274.1, read on the forward strand.
TATTTTGCGGATTCGATCACTTGAATAGAGGTGACGGTCGACTTCGCGGCGTCGATAGTGAACCGCATCTTGTCGCCGGTGTTGAAGCCAGATCCGGTTTCGAGGTCGGGCCGTCCGATCGCTTTGGCGAAGTCTGTGCCCACCAGCTCGAAATTTTTCATCGAAGAATATTTTTTAATGTCGTCGAAAGAGAGATTGAACGGATCGACGTCCGGGGGCATTTGAACGCTCTCGACCTTTGGCGCAACCTGCGCAGGCGCCGCCTTTGCCAGGGTCAAAATAAGGCACACGCTGGTCGCGATTGCGGCTAAGCCGCTCCGCCATCCGTACATAGCTGTCTCCTTCTTACCGCGCTGCACTCGTTGCTTGGCCCTTGAACACCGCGTCGAGCGCTGCCTGGGCGCATTGTTCGCCTTGGGCGCTGGAGACGCCGATCGCGCCGATCACCTGTCCGTTGACGACAATCGGAAGCGCGCCGGGTTGCGGGAAATCGTTCATGAACGTCGGGGCCAGATTTTCACCGCTGCGCACCATCTTATTCGTTTCTGAGGTTGGACGCCGCCACCGCAATGCGGACTTGGCTTTCAGCAGAGCTGTGTCGATGGCGTTTGCCGCCGCTCCTTCCATGGCGTGCGACTCGATCAGATTACCGCCCCAGTCCAGAACCGCTATCGCCACCGTCTGTTTGTTCTTCGTGGCCCAGCTGGAACATGCATCCACCAGGGCGCGCGCGCCGGCGCTCGAGATGATTTTGATGTCCCTGGTCATCTGCATCGCGGAAGCGTCGGGGGCGAAAGAAATCGCGACCAATACGATGAGCAAAAGCAGGTAAAGCCGAATGCGCATGTCTTTTCTCCTTCGGTAGATTTTATGTCCCGTACTGGATTACGTCGGCTCCACTTCTCGAGGCTGCGCGCTATCGCTTGATGTTTCGCGCTGCCGCGCTCACGCTTCGCGCGCGCTTGCGCTGCGCGGGGACGGCTTCGTGGATTCGACATTATCCGCAGCGGGACTTAATATAGTTTTCGAAAATCCCGAATGCAGTCTATCCTTACAATCTCAATCTGTCGACAAAACAGCGGGTTTTTCTTTAGAGGAGGTTCTATGCGCCGACTTTATCGTTCTCGACGCGAACCCGCTGGCCCAAAAGACGGAGTAGGGAATTTTGAAATTGGACGACTCCTGCATCCTAGTGTGGTGTCCCACTTCATGTTTGACACCGATTTGGGGTAGGTGCATTCCCCTCCTTGCAAAGGAGGGGTGGCCCCGTCTGCGGCTCTTCGGTGGCTTCGCGACTTTTGATTGATGCCGCAGCCACCCCTTTGTAAGGAGGGGAATGTACCCAAACTGAAACATGTCTGCTTGTCAAAATTTATTTGGGATACCACACCAGATCTGAAATTTCGAAATCTCGAATTGGACTGTCCAACTTAAGATCTCGGATTTCGGATTTGAAATGCAGAGGTGTTGTCCAACTTCAAAATTTCTTAACGCATTAGAGCCCCGCCATCTCCAGTGCAAACATTAGGGCCATCCCTCCCCCCCGTGCATCTCGATCGAGGATCGCGGCGCGGCGGAGATAATCATTCAGCGACGGCTGTTTGGTTGTGCCCTCGCAAACATCCAGCAGCCGTCCATCCACAGCCGTGCGCGTCAGAATGGCGCGCCACGCTTTGTCGACAAGCGGCTGATAGTCATCCCAATCGAGCCAGCCGTTGTTAATGCCTCGTAACATCGCCGTCGCGATCATCGCGGTTGCTGAAAACTCCGGATACGCGCCCGGTTCATCGATGACTTCCCGCCACAATCCGTCCTCGTCTTGAAATTGCCGAAGAGCTGCCATGTGCTGCCGGAATGCGCGGAGCAGTGGACTAAATTGCCGGTGATCGACAGATAAGTCCGAAAGCGCAAGCATGAGTCCGAGAGCCGGGAAGGCATTGCCGCGGCCCCATGCGGTATCGTTGAGGGGAGAATGTCGATATAGTCCGTCGGGACGGAGGTCGAGCTTCTGCATGAAAGTGAGATGACGCAGAGCCATGTCGAAATATTTGGATTGTCCTGTCAGCTTCCCGGCTTTGACCAGAAGCGGAACGGCCATAAACACCGAATCGCTCATTTCGTTGTGGAGTGGCATCGACTCTTTCAGTGCGCCCGTCTCCGTAAATCCGAGATCGGCCGCTTTGCGCACGAGTTCGGTGTAACGAGCATTTCCGGTACGTTCGGCTAATTCCGCGAAAACAAGATGTCCGGCCAGTGTTTGACCGTTGGCTGCTTGCAAGGGGTTTTTCGACCCATTGATATACGGCTCGACAAGCCGCGCGACGTCGATAATGCGCCCTAGACGAAGCTGCCCGATCACCGCCATGCCGGGCATATAGACGGGTTGCTCAAAGTCATGACCATAAATTTCCGCCAGCCCGGCTGCAAGCTCTCGGCCTGTTCGGCGAAGGCGGCGATCGATCTCGTGATGAGCCTCAGATGGTGGAATGTCCTTCAGCAGCGACTGCAGTATGCCCCCCGTGACGTCCACGCGCCGTGCAGGAATGCGGCCTATGCCTGCAACGCTGTTTTTAGATAGCGCATCGGCCAGCCCGAAATCTTCATTCCCGGCAATAACCACCAGATCCGGAGCATGGATTCCGATCCATCGCCACAGCACATGCGAAGCGACATTGTCTTTGTAAGCAACACCTGTGGGGGGAAACTGAAGCCGCTCGGAACCGGGATTTGCCAAAGGAATCGCAATGAGCTGAAACTGGCGGCGATCCTGGCGTAGAGCTTCCCATTTGCGAACTTCCTGTTCGACCATGCGGACAGCTTCGTCCTTTCCCGCAAGGCCGCCGACGAGCATGACTGTCGGCGCGCTGGAAGAAGGGCCGCGGACCACACCGGCTTCAATCCGCATGCCATTTTGGCTAAGGCCGAGATCGCGGTGTTCGGCAGCATGCAGCGGCAAAACAAGAGTGAGCGATAATGCCGCCCAAGGAGCGGCAATCTTCAAGTTATCCACGTTTCCTTACGTCGGGAATGGGAGGCAGTCCCGCTTCCTGCCGCACGACTGCCGGCCGTTGCGGGCCGCGGGCAGAACACAAATTGGCGGCTTCCTCGAAGAGATCAGCCTTCGCAATCGCCATCGCCGCGGCGACATGCGCTTGAGCCTCTTTCGATTCCTGAAACTGCTTCTCGGTCAACGTGGCTGGTTGCTGTCCGCGCTGTTGAGCAGCCGCGTGTGTCTGAAGCGCGACGAGAATGGAGGCAGCGAAAGCAAATCCGGCAAATAGTCTCCCAAGCATCGAATTCTCCTTTATTGAGCGGATGCTATCGGCCGCTAGAACGCGCGTCAAGCGGGATTTTGCTAGAAATTACGACGCATAAGCGGGAAAATCTTTCCAGAGCACGGGAGGTCGGTTCATGTCTTCGAGAATTTCTATTTTAGGATTGGCCGCCGCTGGTTTGTTGCTGGGAACGGTCGGGCGTTCGGCGACAGCCGTGGCGAAAGAAGAGTCCGATCGGGTTGTGACGTTCTATAAGGACGTCGTTCCGGTTCTGCAGAAGAATTGCCAGACCTGTCATCGGCCGGGACAAATTGCGCCCATGTCGCTGTTGACCTACAAAGAAGCCAGACCCTGGGCCAAAGCCATGAAAGCGGCCGTCATCGCCAGAAAGATGCCACCCTGGTTCGCGGATCCAAAGTACGGCCACTTTAATAATGACCGTTCCCTGAAACCTGCCGAGATCGAGACACTCGTCGCATGGGTGGATCACGGAGCGGTAGAAGGCGATGCGAAGGATGCGCCGCCCCCGGTTCAGTGGCCTGACGAGGGTTGGCAAATCAAACCCGATGTCGTCGTCGATCTGCCGCCGTACAAAGTTCCGGCAACGGGCGTGAAGGAATGGGAGCAGTTGGCCATCCCGGCTCCATTCAAAGAAGACACTTGGGTAACGTCGGTGGAAATTTCGCCGGGACAACCCGCGGTCGTCCATCACTATTGCTTTAATTTCGAGACGCACAAGCCGACGACCGTATATAACGTTTACGAATGGATGGAAGTGCCGCGCGATGACGACGGAGTGGCCAAGAATCACAAGCGTGGCGCCGACACCAAGGAAGGCATCGTCCTCAGGCGCGCGGTCGGCACCACTGTAGAAACGAGGCAGCCGGGCCGCCAGACCATACGCGGGGGCAACCAGTTTTGTTACTTGCCGGGTTTGCCCTATGAAGACTATCGGCCGGTCAACGCCGGCGTCTTTGTACCGGCTGGAAGCGACATCGTTGTGAGTATGCATTACACGGCAAACGGTGTGGATCTGATCGATAAGACGCGTATTGGTTTCACAGTCACAAAGGTTCCTCCGGCGAAAAGATTCATTCCTCAGGATGGGGAAGATGGCCAAAATGCCCCCATTGTTAGAAAGCAGGCGATACAAGATCTGGCCATTCCGCCTTTCGATAGCAACTACCTCGGCCCTCCGGCGGACATCACGTTCCTGAAGGATCTGGAGCTCGTTTGGTTCCGGCCGCACGCACACATGCGAGCGGTCAGCGCCCAATACAAGCTCATCTATCCGGATGGGCGAGAGGAAATCGTTCTAAACGTTCCGCGCTACGACTTCAACTGGCAGCTTACCTACAGAACGTCGCTGAAGATACCGAAGGGATCGCGGATGCACGTCGAATTTCGCTACGACAATTCCGCGAACAACAGGTTCAACCCCGATCCCAGCAAGTGGGTCTACTATGGCGACCAGAGCTGGGAGGAAATGGGAACTCCCAACATAGGCTTCCTGGTGGATCGCTGAGTAAAGCATTCCCCTCCTCGCAGAGGAGGGGTGGCGCGACAGCCAGCGGGCTGGCGCGCCGGGGTGGTCGGTTCGGCCGAAATGTGTCGCCAGTCATCTATTGAGGCTTCGCCCTACCGGGCTCGCGCTTCGCGCCACCCTCTGCGAGGAGGGGAATATTTCGCTAAGTACTGTGGTTCGTAATTACCGTGACGTATTCCCCTCCTCGCAGAGGAGGGGTGGATGCGCCAATAAGAAAATATCGCGAAGCCACCGAAGGGGCGCAGACGGGGTGGTCAGACCGGCATTGCTTTGATTTTGCCGAACCCGACCACCCCGGCGCTTCGCGCCACCCCTCCTCTGCGAGGAGGGGAATATTTCGTCTAAGCTTCCGCGGCGGGCGGTGGAGGCCCGTGCCGTAGACGCTCGTCCTTCAGCAGAAGGTTCAATATGGAGAGCCCGATCATCAGACCCGCGCTGATCAAAAAGATCCATTGAATCCCGCCCAGAAGAGCCGGGCCGACACTCGCGTACAGCGTTTCGAGCAGACGCGGCCCATTGTCGAGCCGGCTGAAGGTCGCTTCTAACTGCGGCCGCAGTTGCGCGAGCATTAGAGGATTCGAAAAGGCAGTCGTCGCTTCTTGCGGCACTCCGCGCGGTATAGCTTTGGCGAAATCATGATGGTAGTTCGTCAATAGCAGGCTCCCGAAGACAGCGACTCCGACTGTGCTGCCGATGGACCGGAAGAATGTCGATGACGCCGTCGCGATTCCCATGTGCTTGTGCGGGGCGGCATTCTGAACGGCGACGGTATAAGCCGGCAGAAGAAGACCCATTCCAAACCCGGCCGTGATCATCGCCAGAAGAACCTCGGGGGGCCGCGTCGCCGCATCCATGCGCGCGAAGAGAATCGATCCGATGGTAATCAACACCGAGCCGACGATGATGGGAATTTTATAGCTGCGCAGCCGAAGCGTGACCTGACCACAGACAAATGTTCCTATGACGATACCAAGCATCATGGGCGTCAGCAGATTGCCGGAGCGCGTCGCGGTTACGCCAAGCACTCCCTGCATGAACAGAGGCAGGTAAATGATCATGCCGAACATGGCAATGCCGACGACGAAAACGCCCACAGAGCACATGCTGATGATGGGCTCCTGAAACAAAGCCAACGGGATTAGAGGCTCGATCGCCTTGGTTTCGGCGTACAGAAATGCGCCAAGCATGATGACCGCCGCCGAGAGCAGCAGTTCGACGCGCGCCGAGGACCAGCCGTAGTCGGTGACCCAGGTCAAAGCCAAAAGCAAAGGGACGACGCAGCAAATCAGTGTAACCACGCCGGCCCAATCGATGTGACGCTTCACATCTTTGGGATGCCAGTACGGAAAATAGAGGTAAAGAGCAATGATGGCGATGATTCCAACCGGCAGGTTGACGTAGAAGGTTGCCCGCCATGAAATCTGGTCGGTGAGCCAGCCACCTAGGGTTGGGCCAAAAACCGAAGCAAAGCCCCAGGCTCCAGAGAAAACTCCCTGATACCGGCCGCGTTCTGCAGGCGAAAAAATATCGCCGATGATCGCGAACGTTAAGCCCATCATCATGCCGCCGCAAATTCCTTGCATCGCGCGGAACAGGATGAGCTGGTTCATGCCGTCTAATCCGATCGAATTGAATTTACCCGCCGCGCCGCACAACGCGGAGGTCAGGACGAAACCGGCGGAGCCGCCAAGCAAGAACCATTTTCTTCCGTAGATATCGGACAGCTTTGCGAAGATCGGGACGGAGATCGTCGAACACAGCAGATAAGCCGTCGAGACCCACGGATAACGATCAAACCCGGAGAGCGACGCGATGATTCGTGGTTCCGCTGTGCCCACGATGGTCTGATCCAGAGCCGCCAGCAGCATCGATAGCATCAATCCCGACAGCGTTCCGATCGTTTGAGGGCGCGTCAACTGAATCAGGCCTGATGTTCGCCACTCGCCCGGCGCCCTCACCGGTCGAGCAGCAGTCGTAGGCTGTATGGACATTCGCTAACAGTAGCCGCTCCGGAGACTTCCGTCAATCGCCCTCTCCCCCTCTAGCGGCGGTCTATTAAGCTGTGAATGAATTGATGACACGCAACTCCCCTCCTAAGTTAGGAGGGGAGCCTGCGAGGACAAAGTCCGAGCAGGCGGGGTGGTTCCCCTGCCGTTACTGGCAGTTGAGGGAACCACCCCGCCCTCGCTTACGCTCGGGCACCCCTCCTAACTTAGGAGGGGAGTGCCCGCACTCCAATTCATTCACAGCTCCTATGACCGCCGACAGTCCAGCAACTTGTGATATCCCGGCGGTCATAGACCGCTCAGAAAACATATTTCAGCGCGAGCTGCATGATGCGTGGATCCCCGGGACCCGTGATGCGCGGATCCCCGGCGCTCGTAATTTTCCCGAAGGTCTGGCTATTCAGAAGCAGGCTCGGGTTGTTGGGATTCACGTGATTTGTCAGGTTGAAAGCCTCCGCCCTAAATTCGACAGACTGGCCTTCCCGGATCGCGAACTTTCGGGTTAGCCCCGTGTCGAGCTGGAAGATTCCCGGTCCGCGAATGCTGTTGGCCGCGTTTCCGTATTGGCCGTTGGCCGGGCGCGCAAACGCGGCTGGGTTCAACCACTGGTCACGGTTTTTATTGGGCATGTAAGGGTTGGCTAAAATCTGCAGCGCACGCTGGTTATCGCTGGTTCCCGTGAGTGTGACATCTGTGCCGGAATTCACGGTGAACGAGGTACCCGACTGCAGTTTGAGGATTCCGGAAAGTTGCCAGCCGCTGCCCAAAAGCCGCAGCGTTGAATTGGCGAATTTCGGGCTCTCGACCACGGCGGAAACACTCAGAACGTGCCGTCGATCGCCTCCAGAGACGCTTGCCTGGCCGGCGGACCCGCTGTTGCTCCCACAGTTGCCTCTAAGAACTCTCCTCAGGCCTGGCGTGATTCCGGTCGATCCCGGCTGGGACACAACACCGTCACTGATGCAATGCGACCATGTGTAGTTTCCGGAGATCGTCAATCCTTTCGCGCGCCGGCGTTGAACTGAAATGAGCAAAGCGTTGTAGCTGCCGGTTCCACCATCTTCGGTCTCGCCGATACCGTTGTAATACGGCCCTACGGCCGGATTCGCTAGAGTGAGGACGCGCCGTTGCGGGATGTTACCTATCGTGGCCGTCGGCGCGAAGATCGCGTTATTCAGCTGGTATTGTGGTCCCCAAAGATGGACGTCCTCATTTCCGAGATAATTCGCGGTCAACAGCCAGTTCGCACCGACCTGGCGTTGAAGGCTCAGGTTCCACTGTTGGATGTATGTCGACTTCGCATGCATGCGAATGTTGTCGTAGTTTCCGCTCAGAGGAAAAGTCGAACTTGGGGTGAAGACCGAAGGAAGCGGATTCCCTCCAGGATACCCATTCGGGAACGACCCCGACGGCAGATTCCACGGATCGGCGAAACTCGGATTCGTAATCGCCGTGGTGCTGTTCCAGGGAACGCCTGCGCCATTGCCAAAGAAGGTCCATGCCGGCGGCAGCTCGTTGAACAGTCCATAAGCCGCACGAACTACCGTCAAACCGTTGCCGTTGGGGTCCCACGCCAAGCCCAGTCGTGGAGCCAAATGAAACCAGCGGTCGAACATGTATTTTCCATTTGGCGGTGTGCCCGCGTCACCCGGCATCAGCAAGCCTACAGGTGCCTTTGGATAGGTTTTGCTGACGAAGCCGGAATTATAGAGTTCATACGTAAAGAAATTGAATCGACCGTGACCGTCATATGGTGCGATGAAAGGTTCATAACGGAGGCCGTAATTCAACGTGAAATGCTGCGTGGCTTTCCAGGTGTCCTGCAAATAGAGAGCAAAATAGGTCTGCCGTGGATAGAGTTCACTCTTAGTACCGGCGGTAAAACTCGACGGATATCCGGTCAAGAAGTCGGCTAGAGCCAATCCCGTCTTTACCTGACCAGAGAACGAAAAAAAAGGAGCCGCATTGACATTGGAGTTTGCCGTGAAATTCAAATGACTCCAATAGACGCCGAATCCCCACTGATGAGATCCCTTGATCCAACTGAGGTCATCGGATATCGCTCCTTCAACCGAGTTGTAATAACCAGGTTGAACGTTCACGCCGCTAATCGTGAACCCGTTGGGATTGACGCCGTTCACGACACCGGAGCCCACTTCGAGCCGCATATGTCCCTTGAAGGGCAACCATACGTTCTTCACACCGATGTCGTTGTAGTCGATGATCTCGGGATGGATACGATCGTTGACTGTCCGGATTCCCGTCAGATGGAAAGAGTTCACTACACTGGTGCCGAACACATACGTGTCGCCGAAGACCAGACTGTGCGTCTTTTGGTTCGTTTGACCTGTAGAACTCGTCAGGATATTCGTTCCGTCATAGTCCCATGACGCGTTGCGGGCTGCTCCCATGTAGCGGAAGAACATCGTGTGCTTATCCGTTTTCTGATAATCGACTTTGCCTGTAGTCAGATATTCGTTGGTGTTGCTGACGCCGCCAAACTGTGTCAAACCGCAGGCATTCGCCGCCTTGGGCAGACGGGCCGCCAGCGCGAGCGCCTGGGGCGCAAAAAGTTTGGGATCGATGGTGTTGAGTGCGTACCCGTTTGTTCCAAATGGAGCCGCCAGCGGGACGTCCTTCCCGTTCTGACACTGCCCCGAGGCGAAGGTTGTGAAATCTCCGGCAAGCATCTGCGCTGTGGGGACGAATTGCTTGTTCACGGTCGGCACGGCGCGAATGGTTGTGGTCTGTTCGCCACCAAAGAAAAACAGTTTGTTCTTGATGATCGGCCCGCCGATGACGCCTCCAAATTGATTCCG
>QHWY01000265.1 GCA_003223875.1 Acidobacteriota bacterium
TCAGGACATTGCGGCCGACGTTGCCGTAGGTTCCAGCCACCGGCAGAGTGAAGGCGGTGGCATCCACCCAATGTTCGGGCGTGCGCAGGTAGACGTCCTTCAAGGTTTTGCCCGGAGCCATATTGGGCCGATCGGGAAAACCGGTGTCTCCATCGCGCGACTGACTAAAACCAAGTGTCGGAGTGAAGGGAAAACCGCTTTGCAGATTCATGATCGTGTTGAGCTGCCATCCGCTGACGAGCTTGTCCGCAACACCGTTGAGGCCGCTGAGGAAGGACTTTCCCTTGCCGAGCGGCAGCTCGTACATGGTATTCAAGCTGAACCGATGCCGGACGTCAAAAGCGGACAGGCTGTAATCCCGCCTCCGGTCCTCCGGGTCCATGATCACACCGATTTGTCCGCCGGCTTGACTTCCGGTAATCGCGGACTGGTTATCCATGCTTTTTCCGAAGGTGTAGTTGGTCCGCAAACCCAAACCCGAACGAAAGCGGCGATTCACATCAATGAACCCGCCGTTGAAGTTGTTAATGCCGGAAGTGAAGAAAATTCCAGCGCTGCCCAACTGGGGATTACGGCGAACCACAGGATTGGGGAAGTACTTGGTGCCGGGCGCAAGACCCGCCGGGCACGGCGAGGCCGGGCAAATGGCGGGGATCGCCTTATTGGCGTCGCCACGCAGGACTTCATGGTAGCCGCGCGATCCGAGGTAACCGACCCGGAGGCTGATGTTGCTAGGCAGGCCCTGTTCGATTTCAAAATGATAGTTGAGTATGGTCGGGGTATAGGGGTCGGGCTGGATTCCCAGGCGGCCGCCACCCGGCTGCGCGCTCGCCAGTGATGTGACTCCGGGCACGATCTGCAAGGGGAAGGGGACATTGCTGGTAATCTGCGAAGCTCCCGCAATGGGAGGAACATTGATGCAGCACCAACCGACATTGTCCAGTATGTTGTACGCCATACCGAAGCCGGCCCGAACACTCGTCTGGCCTTTCCCAAATGGGTCCCACGCGAGCGCCCCTCGCGGCCCGAAGAGCCACTTGGCGCGGTTCTTTTCGAACAACGAATCGCCGATTCTCGGCTGGCTGAGCAGCACTCCGTTGACCTGAGTGAAGCTGATCGCCATGTTGTTATTGGCATGGTAGCCGTTCGAAAATTCGTGGCGCACCCCAAGACTCAAGGTCAGGTTGGGCCTGAGCTTCACGCTGTCTTGCACAAACCAGGCGCCCATCCAAACCCGGAACGGAATCGCCGGCGCCGGCTGGGTCACCTGGAACGCGGTGGGCCTGCCTTGCATGAAGCTCAACAGCGAGGGGAAGTTCACCTGCCCATAAGTTCCACTCTGCCCGGTGCTCTGAAGCCGTTCCAACCAGCCTCCCAGGGCGATCGAATGGATCCCCTGCGTGATGCGAACGGTGTCCTGATAGGTGAAGATGTTATCTACATTGAGTTGGTCGTGGCCGGTGTTCGGTCCGGAACCGGCGGGAGCAACGAGGGTGGTGCCCTGCGCCCCACCAATGTTGATTTGTCCCGGCGGTTTTCCGACGACGAACGGTTGTACTCCCGGAGGCGATATGGACAGCGAATAAAAGTAGCGGTACCACACGCGGGAGAATCCGGCGGTGAAGTTATTCACCATGGTGGGAGAAAAAATATGGGTGTCCGACAGGCTGAGAACCTGGGCTTTTTCCGAGTTGGAAACCAGGCTGTACGGATTTTGTCCCGTCCCGACATTGTCTCCGTTGTCGATGGTATAGGCGGCGTTGAACGTGTCTTTATCCGAGATAATGCGGTCGACCTTCACGATTCCGAAGTCTTCGTGCACCGGATTCGGAGTGGTGTTATAGGAATAGGCCATACCGGCACCGATATTGGGCCCGTTAGGCTCAGGCCACAAGGCGAAGTATGGAAGGACCGCGGGATTAAAGTCCGGAACCGGCTGATAGACTCCGTTGGCGTCCGGCAACAAGCCCTGCCGCGCCCGCAGGTCTGGGACAATGGCAACTTTCGTCAGGTTCCACATCTGACGAAAACCTTCATAGTTTCCAAAAATGAAGGTCTTGTCCTTCTGGATGGGGCCACCGGCCGATCCACCAAACTGATTTCGCCTGAACGGGGGGATGCGCGGGTCCGTCGGCCGAACCTGACGGTCAAAGAAGTTCCGGGCATCGAGGGCGCTGTTGCGCAGAAACTCGTACCCAGAGCCGTGGAAGGTATTGGTGCCGGATTGCGTCACGATGCTGATCTGTCCCCCGGCACGGTGGCCGAACTCCGCCGCGTCCATGTTCGGAACGATATTGAATTCCCGCACTGCCTCGATCCCGAGCAACTGTCCACTGACGCCGCCCGGAGTCGAGCTGATGGCGTTGGTCCCGCCGGGGTATTCCACTCCATTCCACAGAAAGATGTTTTCTCCGGGCCGGCGCCCGGCAACCGAAAAGTAGTTACCCGGCCCGGTGCTGCTGGAGACGTTTTGCTTCATCGCGCTGGAATTCACCATTACGGGGTTGAGTGAAATGAGGTTGTCGAAGCTGCGGCCGTTGAGCGGAAGATCTTTAACGTCGCGTTCGGCAACCAGCCCCGACACTTGCGATGTCGAGGTATCCACCAGCGGTATTTCGCTCGCGACCGTCACCTCCGATGTGAGCGAGCCGACCTGAAGCGTGGCGTTCAAAACGAATTCCTGCCCCACCACCAATTCAATGTTCTCCAGGACCCTGGTCTGAAAACCCGAGAGCGTAACCTGGGCCCGGTATTTGCCGGGAGGCAGATCCGGAATGGAAAACACTCCGGCCTCATTGCTCGTGGCATTCCGCCGGAGGTTCGTCTCCGTGTTGGTTGCCAGAATCATTGCTCCGGGAATGACCGCGCCCGTGGTATCGCGCACGGTTCCCGAAATCGTCGCGGCGCCGCGCTGGGCGTCAAGAGCCGGAATGAAGAAACTCACGGCCAGTAATACAAAGAAAAGACAAACTAGCCATCGCGCCATCGTCTCACCCTCCAAGGAATTGTCGATTTCAGTCTTAACTTTGCGGAGAAACATACGCCAGCGCGCCGCTGAGTGTCAATCTAGCGCGCAGATCTGCTAAGCTGGGCCCGCGAGAGGTGGCTTTGCTCAAGACCAGGGAACGAACCACAAAAGGCACAAAGGGGAATTTCAGGGCCCGAAGGGCCGGGGTGGTTCCAGAAGGGAACCTCCCCGCTCGCTTCGCTCGCGTCCCCTCCTAACTTAGGAGGGGAGTGCGTCCCTGAAATTCTGTGTACCTTCCCCGATTTCTTGGGCAAAGCGGCAAGGAGTAGGCTTTGCACAAAAAATCCTGGGCGGTCATAGACGTCATAGACCGCCCCTACAGCTTGGGGTGCGCAACTGTAGGGGCGCTCTATGAGCGCCCACGATGTATTTTTGGTGCAAAGCCCAAGGAGTAGATATGGCGAAGTACCTCAAGAAGGGTCTGCCGGCAACCGAAAGCGAAGCGGCAAATGCCAAAGTCCAGGAGACGGTTGCACAAATCATCGCCGATGTAAGGCAGCGCGGCGATGCCGCCGTACGGGAACTTTCCGAGCGCTTCGATGGCTGGTCGCCGGCCGATTTCCGGCTGTCGCGAAGCGAAATCGACGCTCTGGTGTCGTCGGTTCCACGCGAAACGATCGCGGACATCAAGTTCGCGCAGACGCAAATCCGGAATTTCGCGGAACATCAAAGAGCGGCGCTGAAAGATATAGAAGTGGAGACGGTGCCAGGCGTGCGGCTCGGCCATCGCAACATTCCGGTGCAGAGCGCCGGCTGCTACACTCCGGGCGGGCGCTATCCGATGGTGGCCTCGGCTCACATGACGATCGTCACCGCAAAAGCCGCGGGCGTGGAGCGCGTGATTGCGTGCACTCCTCCGACAAAAGGAAAACCACATCCGGAAACGATCGCGGCGATGGTGCTGGCAGGTGCCGACGAGATCTACCTACTCGGCGGAGTCCAAGCGGTAGCTGCGATGGCGCTGGGTACCGCGACGATTGTTCCTGTCGATATGCTTGTCGGGCCGGGTAACGCCTATGTGGCCGAGGCGAAGCGCCAACTGTTCGGGGAAGTCGGAATCGACCTGCTGGCCGGGCCGACAGAAATCCTCGTCATTGCCGACGACTCCGCGGATGCCGAATTGGTGGCCGTCGATTTACTCGGACAGGCCGAGCACGGGCCGACCTCACCGGCCACGCTCATCACAACCTCAGAAAAGCTGGCGCACGCGCTGCCGGCAGCGATCGAATGTCAGCTTGCGATTCTCCCGACGGCGGACGTCGCTTCCGTGGCCTGGCGTGACTATGGCCAGATCATCCTGGTTTCCGATGTCGCCGAGGCTGTCGAAGAGGCGGACCGGCTGGCTTACGAGCACGTGGAAATCCTGACGCGGAATCCCCGTTATTTCTTCGAGCGCCTTCGAAATTACGGGTCGCTGTTTCTTGGCCCGGAGACCAACGTCGCATACGGCGACAAAGTCATCGGTACAAATCACACGCTGCCCACGAAGCGTGCTGCACGCTATACGGGCGGGCTCTGGGTCGGCAAGTTCCTGAAGACCGTTACGTATCAAGAGTGCACGGAGGAGGCGAGCGTAGTCATCGGCGAATACTGCTCGCGTCTCTGCGCCATCGAGCGATTCTGGGGACATAAGGAACAGGCCGATATCCGCGTGCGCCGGTATGCCGGACGTCATGTCGGCCGGTGAACCCACCCTTCCCGAATCCTTCCGTCTCGACGGCCGCGTCGCCCTCGTGACCGGCGCCGGCCGTGGTCTTGGCGCGGTGGCATCCGTTGCACTGGCTCGAGCGGGAGCCGAAGTGCTTCTCGTCAGCAGAACGCGAAGCGAACTCGAGGAAATCCAGAAGAACATAGTCGAGGGAGGCGGCCGCGCGAGGGTTTTGGTGTGCGACGTCACCGACAGCCGTCAATTTGGCTCCGAAGTCGAGCGGCTCGAGCAACTCGACATTCTGGTCAATAATGCGGGAATGAATATTCCCGAGCCGTTCGTCGAGGTCTCCGAGTCCCATCTGGATCAAATGCTCGCGCTCAACGTTCGCGCGGCATTCCTTGTGGCGCAAGCGGCCGTGCGCAAAATGCTTGCCGCGAGCGATCGAGCCTCGAAGGGCGGCGTCATCATCAATATGTCGTCTCAAATGGGTCATGTCGGCGCGGAGCGGCGCACAGTGTATTGCATGACAAAGCACGCGCTTGAAGGACTGACCAAAGCGATGGCTGTAGAACTCGCGCCGTCCAACATTCGAGTGAACGCGATCGCTCCCACTTTTCTCGAAACGCCGATGACTCGATCGTTTCTGGCGGACCCCGAATTTCGAAATTGGGTGATGAGTCGGATTCCCCTCGGGCGGCTCGGGCGGATGGAGGAAATCGCAGGAGCCATCCTGTTCCTTGCCTCGCCAGCCGCTTCTCTCATCACCGGCACGAGCCTGGTGATCGACGGTGGTTGGACCGCGCGCTGACAAGTCCCCTCCTAAGTTAGGAGGGGACGCGAGCGAAGCGAGCGGGGAGGTTCCGTTTGGAACCACCCCGGCCCTTCGGGCCACCCCTCCTAACTCCTGAGGAACTACGCCTCGGTTAGGGCGACGAGTTGGAATCCAAATTCTTTCGCTTTTCGTGCCAGGCTTCGCACCGCCCGTTGTTTGTATTGCTGTTCGTAGGCATCCTGGCCGATGTCCACATAGTCGTTTCCGAATTTGATTA
>QHWY01000266.1 GCA_003223875.1 Acidobacteriota bacterium
CCTTCGCGATGGAGTGCCTCAACTACGGGCTCCGCGAGCCGGCCTTCCTTGTCGCTCCAGTCGGCGTACTCATCCGCGATTGATGCAACGGTTTTCGAGCGCGCCACAAGGCCGGGCCCGGTAACGGTGACACTCATGACCTCTTACTCCTGTAGAAATTGCAAAGAGGAAATTTGCCACAAAAGGCATAAAACTTCTGTGCTTTTTATTTTCCAGAAGGCGTATCCTTGTCGGTCACTGTCGACTAGATCCCCTCCTATAGTTAGGAGGGGTGCCCGAGCGAAGCGAGGGCGGGGTGGTTCTGAGAGGAACCACCCCGCCTGCTCGGACTTCGTCCTCGCAGCCACCCCTCCTAACTTAGGAGGGGAGCTAGTAGGCTGTCCCACCTGATCGCTCGTTCCTATTGGAGGAGATGAATATGAAGCGCGTGTTGCTGATAATCGTTCTGATGTTGTCCGCGAACTCTGCATTCGCTCAAGCTGTCATTGCCGTCGCTCAGTTGAACGGAACGGTGCGAGATACCAGCGGAAGTGTAGTAGCGAATGCCAGCGTCAGCCTCCGGAACCTGGACACCAATCGCACATACACATCGACCTCAGATGCTTCAGGATATTACATCGTTCCCAATCTCCCTCCCGGGCCTTATGAACTCAATGTGACTTACCCAGGCTTTGAAGCCGTTGTTCAATCGGGCATCCAACTGAGACTGGGACAAACAGCGACGCTTGACTTGACGCTGGCGGTCGAAGGCCGGCGGGAAGTTGTGGAAGTCACTTCGCAGACGCCCGCAATCGAACCAACTCGCACCGAGATCAGCAACGTGATTGAGACAGGACAAATACAAAGCTTGCCGATCAGCGGCCGCCTCTTTACCGACTTTGCTCTGTTAACGCCCGGGGTGACGACGGGTCGCACCAGCGTCGGATCGACCATCACTGAATTCGAAGTGACCCGGGTTTCCTTTGCTGGCATGCGCGACCTCAGCAATCAAGTTACGGTTGACGGCGCCGACAACATCAATACAGCAACGGGCTCCCAACGCGCGACTCCGCCGCAAGAAGCGGTGCAGGAGTTCCGGGTCGTCAATAACAGTTTTGGCGCAGAGTACGGCCGCGCTCTGGGCGGCATTGTGAATATCGTTACGAAGTCCGGCAGCAATACCTTTCATGGGTCGGTATACGATTACTTTCAGAATAACGCCTTAAACGCCCGATCGCTTCTGCAACCCGCGCCTCAAGCGAACGTCCTGCGTCAAAACCAGTTCGGTTTCACGCTCGGCGGCCCCATCAAACAAGACAAGACCTTCTTCTTCATGAACTATGAAGGACAGCGACGCGGCGAGTCGCCGACGTACCCCACCGTGCTTCTCAACAACCTCGCGCTGATCAATGCATCGAAGGCGGCACTGGGAATTGCTCCAGAGAATCTCGGTATCTTGAAGACGAAAGACAATGATTACGGCATTGCCAGACTCGATCACCAGTTTCGCGCCAACACTCAGTTCTCATTGCGATACAACATCGAGGACGGGCGTGATTTGAACCAACTTGTGGGCGCCACGCTGGACGGAGGCGGCATCGGTGCTCCCAGCAGCGGCCATAACGTGTTCCTGCGCGACCAGTCCCTGGCCGGCACCCTCACGTCGCAAATTGGGAGCAATATTGTAAACACCGTGCTTGGCCAGTTTGCGCGCCGGCACTATACCTTCCCAGGAGTGACGGGCGAGCCCAATCTCGACATTCCCAATGAACTGCTCTTCGGACACAACTTTGGCGTCCTCGATAAAATCTGGGAGACCCGAATCCAGGGTTCGGATTCCGTGTCGTGGATCAGTGGAAAACACTTCGTTCGTTTCGGCGGCGATGTCAATCACGTCCGAAATTCGGTATTGTGGCCCGGATTTACGCCGATACGCATCATTCTGCCCGGCATTAACTGCCTTGTTGACTTTGCCAATTTCGTCAGACCGTCTGCGAGGATCGTGTCCAACTTTGCTGCGGGACCATGCCCAATGGCTCTTACTCCGGGTCTTCCGCCATTTCCCGCTGTCCCCGGTCCGAATCCTGCAGATATCGCGAATGGCGTTCCAATCGCATTTCAGTCAGCCCCATTGGGACCGACCGTCAACTTCACTCCTGGTGTGGTCGAGAGGCTTCCCACCAACGGGTGGCCTTCTGCCTATTTGCCGGAGCAGGAGAAAAACTACTCGGTGTACCTGAACCACGGATATTACGGGTTCTTTGTCCAGGATCAATGGAAGGTCACGCCAAAGCTGAGCTTGAACTACGGTTTGAGATATGACTTCGAGTCAGGGCTGTCGGACCAGATGGACGTGAGTCACAAAGGCTTTCAGCCCCGTGTGGGGCTTGCCTATTCACCCGACAGGAAGACGGTCATTCGGGCCGGCTTCGGCCTCTTCAACGACCGCTACAATCTTTCTTTCCTATTCATCACGTACCCACAGCGTCCGGCCATTCTCCCAAATGCAGATTTACCGCCGAATCGCAGAGGCGCGGAGAGCGCTGTATATGAGCTGTTCACATTCCCGTTCATTCCCATACCTGGTGTGCCGACACCGGCACAGATTGCCAAAGATTTTTTCATGACGGGCGAGGTCGTCTCGACTAGTGTTCATGCTCCGACTTCCGTCGGATACAGTTACACCGATCGGCACAGTCCTATTCCCTATTCAGAACAGGCCAGCCTCGAGATTGATCGGGAGATCGGCCGCGGGTTGACGGTAGGCGCCGGCTACCTCTTTGTCACTGCGCACCATCTGCTGCGCTCCACATTGGGTAATCTTTGTCCCGTTCAGGGAATTTCGAGTGGGCCGTACCCCTGCCCTGCGGCTGGGCCGCCGCCGCCGGGCTATCCTGCCGGCAAGAATTATTACAGCGGCATTCCGCGCTACCCAGCCGGGCTGATCTGTTGCAACGATCTCACCGGGAATTCCGTGTACCACGGCGGCACGCTGCAAGTGAACAAGACAGCCAGCAAATATGTAAACCTCAATGCCAGTTACACGCTTTCTCACACGCTGGATGATGGGACGTTTGCGACGTTCATTAGTGTTCCGGAGGACGTTTTTCGCAGAGGGCTGGAACGGGCCACGTCGAACCAGGATGCGCGCCATCGGTTCGTCACCAATTTCTCCCTGGCGGGCCCATCCAATACGTTCTTGAGGAACTTTCTATTGAGCAACATCGTCATTCTGCAAAGCCCACGGCCGTTTACATTGTTTGTGGGCTTCGATTCAAACAATGACACCATCCCCGCCGCCGATCGCGTTGGGAATCTTTCACGCAATACGTACAAGGGTGACAGCTTTCAGTCGTGGGACATCCGCCTCTCGCGCACAATCAACCTTCAGGAAAGAACGCGGCTCGAACTCGCCGTCGATGCCTTCAACCTGCTCAACCGTTCGAATGTGGACGAGGTCGTCGGCGTCTACGGCACTTACAATCTGTGTAGCAGCCAGCAACCTCGCGAGTACAAGGACGCGGCAAGCCGCGCCATCCAGGCTGTTCAGGTCGGCGGTTGCCCCGCGGCCGGGCCGCCAGTTCCGAATCCCCTTTTCGGTACTCCCAGAACCATGTTCAATCCGCGGCAACTACAATTCTCTGCGAAGTTGTTGTTCTGATGTGGAAATGTGCGACACTCCCCTCCTAACTTAGGAGGGGAGCCGCGAAGCGAAAGCCGAGCGGCGGGGTGGTTCCTGGGCGGAAACTTCAATGTTGTAGCTTGGGAACCACCCCGCCCTCACTTCGTTCGGGCACCCTCCTAACTTAGGAGGGGAGCTTGCCCAACATCAGTGAAGTACCCGTCTTGATCGTCGGTGGAGGCGCAGTCGGGTGCGTGTTGTCGATGGAGTTGGCGCGCCGCGGCGTCGAGTATCGATGTATCGAACGCATGCCGGGCCCCGGCCGCGAGTCGCGGGCCATCGCGATGCATGCGCGGACGATCGAGCTGCTCGATCTGGTGGATAAGGAGCTGAGCCGGCGTGTCCTCGAACGCGATCTCTGGTGCAAAGGATACGTGATGCATTTCCTCCGTGACGGCGAGCGAACGGAAGTCCGTCCGGGTCTCGATTACACCACGGTCGATTCTCGATACAACTGCATTCTGGCGCACAACCAAAGCGAGACCGAAACGTTCGTGCGCGATTACACGCGCTCGCGGTTTGGCAAGACGATCGAATACAACACGACATTTCAAGACCTGACGCTGGACGCCGACGGCGTCACGGCGCGGATCACGCATGCGGATCGCGGCGACGAAGAAGAGCTTGTCCGCTGCCGGTATCTCATCGCAGCCGACGGCATCAATTCCCGCGTACGCCGTGGACTCGGAATGTCCGTAAAGGGCAAAGACTACGCCGGCAGCTTCTTTCAAAATCTCGATATTCATTTGAACGGCTTTCCCGATTGGACAGAATACTTTCACTACTGTGTCGGCACCGATCATTTCCTGATGGTGGCGCCGCTGCCCGGCGGTTACTTTCGGCTGCTCTTGAGCGACCGTGGTGAAGCCGCAGACCCGACAATAACGCCGCAGCAGGCGTTCATGCGCCTGCTCGAATGCCACTTCGACGGCATCACGATGGGCAATATGGTGTGGCATTCGAGGTGGGAAACCTGGGTCCGTCTGGCTGATACCTTCCGTCACGGAAACGTGTTTCTGGCGGGCGACGCCGCGCACGTGCACTCGACGACCGGAGGGCAAGGAATGAACTGCTGTATGCAGGACGCTTTCAATTTGGGATGGAAGCTCGCGCTCGTCCTGAAAGGCTATGCCAGACGCGAACTGCTGGATACGTACGAGTCCGAACGGCGACCCGTCGCCGAACAGGTCATCTGGGCGGCGTCTTCGCTGCACGACATCTTCATGACACACGGCAAGGATGTCGCACAGCGAACTCGGACGATGTTCGACCCCGGATATACCGAGAAGGTCGTGAACACCTGTTCGGGCGTTGCCTACACCTACAGGAACTACGTCGAAAAACCCGCCGCCTTAACGGAAGTCAACGGTCCCGCCGTTGGCGACCGGGCCCCGGACATCGATTTCGAGCAGGGCGGCACACTTTTCGACCTTTTGCGGCACGAGTACTTCACCCTGTTGGCCATGCCGGATGACGGCAACCGTTCTCCGGTCATCGCACGGATGCAAAGGCGGTTCTCACCCGTGCTCGCAGTTGAAACACTGCCCATCTCACAAGCCCTCTCGAAGCGCTACGGACCAAGCGACGGCCGGTTGATCCTTGTTCGCCCCGATGGATACCTCGGTTTCAAGTGCTCCGCGGACGAAGCGCACCTTCTCGAAGCGAAACTTGAGCGTGTGCTGACAATTTGAACAGATAGGCTCGTTCGGAGTCGGCGGGCCAAGACCATCAATACGATGCTTTGGGATGGGCGAAAGCTCTCACTTGGGACGAACGCCACCTTCCGTCGGATCGGCTCCATCCCGCGGAGCGCCGGTTTCCGACGACCCGAGGAACAGGGCGCGCCCGTTGGGGAGCGTCACATTCCGGCCATTTGCCCGGTGTCCGCCGTCCTTGGCCAGATAACCCTCGACTTTGATCTCCGTTCCAGGCTGCAGGTCCTGCTTTCTCAGGCCTCGTCGGAGCAGGGTGTTCGGGGTACCGCCTTCGATCATCCATTTTTCCACCGTCCCGTCCGGCTTCTTGACGTCGATGTGGATCCAGGAGTGGGGATTGACCCATTCCATTTTCGTGACCACGCCCGTCAACTGGACGGGCCGGTTCGCGTCAAATTCCGAGGAAAAGGCGTGATGTGCCGCGACCGGAGCGGTCGCCAGAACCAAGAGACCCACAACACCCACCGCGACGACTGACAGCCTCGTTACCATGGCATTGACCTCCTTCTTCTTCTACTTGTTCGGCTGCTTGCGATAAGGCCCCAAAAGCAACTCTTCCGTGTACTCCGGGCATTTGAACTCCAGCAGCTGCATATTTTTCTCGAGACGTCGATAGAGCGGCATGCTGATCTTCCAGGGTCGCGTAAAGACCTTCGTATCCTCGATCAAAGCTTCGTACGCGAGGTGATTCGGGCCGAGCGGGGTGAATCGTTCGATCACATGCAAAGCATCGCTGTGGAAATTCCCGGCCCTGTCGAGCCAGTGCTCGCTCGGTGGCCCCTCCGGCGAGAGGAGAATGGGTGTTGTGAAAGCCGACACATCGATAACCAGCGTATCGCCCTCCCATTTGCCGTTGGACCAACCCATCCACGA
>QHWY01000489.1:0-1009 GCA_003223875.1 Acidobacteriota bacterium
CATTTGCGCGTGGGCAACGACACATTATCTCCGTCACGCTCATCATTGGCCATCGTCAGTCATATGTGTGGATCAGCAGGCTCTTCTCAGCATCGGGCCCGTGCAGCCGAACGCGCAATGCCGGGGGGTCGCGGGCCGTTCTTACAAGTAGCGTTTTTCTTGATCACGGCGTTTGGCCAGGCTACTCTGAACCAAGTACGGCTTGGACAAGCGAGTTGCGTTGATCCGAGGCCAAAATAGATGGAGACCGGGACGAGCCAAATGCGGCGGATGAGTCTTGCAATAGCGGTGGTTGAGGGCAACCCGAGTGATTATAGTTATCGATGACGAACCCTCAGATTTGAACATGATGGGGGATACGCTTGTGCAAGCAGGTTATACGGGGGTTTCTGCGCCCGATCCCAACGCAGCACTTGCCTTCTACCAACGCCATCAAGGAAAGCTTCACCTGATAACTGACGTTGCGATGTCCCCGATCAACGGCTGCAAGCTCGCCGAAAAGCTAACCGAGTTGAGCCAAACGCTTTCCGTTATTTTCGTATCCTGTTACGCCGGTGCGCACGCCTTGCGATACAACCGCAGGTCCCTAACTCACACTGCATTCTTAACGAAACCATTCGGCGTTAAACATCACGGAAATCAGCGGGAGGCTCCAAGTGCTAGATCGAGTTTCGAAATGCTTTTTGATAATGGCCATTGCGGGCGGAATGACTGTAACTTCCTTGCCCGCCCAGAGCCAGGATCAAAGCCAGCGTCAGGCGGGCCAGACCGCCCAGGGTCAGCCAGCGCAAGGCCAGCCGGCAAGGAATTGGAAAGATCGCGCAGAATACGACCTCTATAACGCGAGTGTCAAAGAACAGGACCCCAACAAGCGCCTGGCGCTGCTTAACAGTTGGAAGGAAAAATACACGAAAAGCGACTATGCCCCGGAGCGTCTGCAGATCTACCTGACGACTTGTAGCGCTCTCAATCAGCCGGACAAAGTCATTGCTACCGGCAATGAGGTATT
>QHWY01000489.1:1016-3352 GCA_003223875.1 Acidobacteriota bacterium
CGGCATTGAGGTATTGCAAACCGATGCTAAGAACCTGACGGCCCTGTATCTGATTACCTTGAACGTGCAGCGTCTGCCGAAGCCGAGTCCCGACGACCTCGCCTCCGGCGAGGAGGCGGCGAAGGGTTTGATCTCGAATCTCGACAACTTCTTCGCCGCCGATAAGAAACCGGCAACAACCAACGACGCCGACTGGGAAAAAGCCAAGAAGGATACGGAACTTCTCGCGCACACGTCGCTCGGGTGGATTGCGCTGCAGAAGAAGGATAACGACACGGCTGAGAAGGAGGTCACGAAAGTGCTTCAGTCGAACCCCAACAATGCTCAGGTTTCCTACTGGCTGGGAACGGCCATTGTCGCCGAGAAAAAGCCGGAGCGGTATTCCGAAGCTCTCTGGCAGTTCGCGCGCGCCGGATCGCTCGATCAGGCGCAGGGCGGCCTGAATCCACAGGCACGCGAGCAGATCGATACCTATTTCATTCATACGTACAACCGCTATCACGGTCAGGATCCGCAAGGCCTGGCGCAGCTTCGCGAGCAGGCCAAGGCGCAGCCTTTCCCGCCAGCGGGCTTCAAAATCGAGAACGTTGAGGAGCTGAAGGCGAAAAACGAGGAAGAGTTTCGCAAGAAAAACCCGGCGCTCGCCATGTGGATGAATCTGAAACAGGAGTTGACCGGTCCGAATGGAGAGCAGTACTTCAATAACAATATGAAGGGCGCCGAAGTTCCGGGCGGCGCCGAAGGCATCCAATATTTCAAAGGCAAATTGATCTCCGCCAGACCCGCGGTCAGGCCCAAAGAACTCGTGCTTGCGATCACAGACCCGAACACTCCGGAGGTAACCCTCAATCTGGATGCGCCGCTCCCCGGAAAAGCCGAGCCCGGCACCGAGATCGAATTCGCCGGTGTTCCCACTGCGTTCATAAAGGACGCTTTCAATATCACTTTCGATGTAGAGAAAAAGAAAATTGCAGGCTGGCCTGGCAAGGAGGCCGTTCCGGTACGGCGTCACGCAGCGGTGAGGAAAAAAGGCTGAACGCTGTTGATACCTGCAGCGTTGGCGCCGACGCCATTTTCAGTTGACGTCGTAGGAATTCAAAACTGCCTTCCCCATTGATCGTATGCGCAGACGAGAATGGCAGAACCGCGCCCACTTCCTTCCCGTCTCCCAGAATTGATGCGACGCATCCTGGTATAGCGGCTCACGTGGTTACGAGGCGCAGGCGTGCGCCGCCTGTTCTTAGACCAAAACCCGGATATTTTCGAGCCAACAGATCCAAACCTGGTTGCTCTGGACGATGCACTGATGGCTATTGGGCAGCAAGGACTTCAGCTTACATCGTCAGCTTCTATCCTGTCATTCGCCAAAAATACGTCCGCGCACCGCGCACCATGGTTCATTTTTCGCGAGAATAGTCGAATCCAATGCCGGTCATCAGGCTCTCGCCGTCGAGAACCTAGCTCTACGGCTTCAACTGTCCGCGTTCAAGAGGAAGCGGAAAAGGGCCGTGCTTACGCAAGGGGACCGGCTGTTCTGGGTCGGCATATCCCGGCTTTGGAACGGTTGGCGGGATGCGCTGGTTTTTGTTCAACCGGACACAGTCGGGTGGTGGCAACGGGAACGGTTCCGAAAGTTCTGGGCCCGGCTATCTCAACGCGAGCGTGGTCGCCGAGGAAAACCGGCCATCGCCGGTGGCATTCGAGGGCCTATTTTGCGAATGGCTGCGGCCAATCCCCTCTGGCGCGCCCCCAGAATCCACGGCGAACTGAAGATGCTCGGGATTGTTATATCGGAGCGCACCATCTCGCGGGTTCTCCGGACGATTCGTTCGCGCCCGCCGTCTCAGACCTGGAAGACATTTCTGCGCAATCACCTTGGCGAGATCGTATCCGTCAGCGAGATCGTATCCGTCGACTTCTTCACGGTGCCGATCGTCCGGTTACGAGTCTTGGTCGTCTTCTTAGTGCTGGAGCATCGGCGCCGAGAAGTGCTTCACTTCAACGCCACCGATCACCCCACATCCGAATGGGTTTCACAACAGAATGGTCGAGGCATTCGCTGATCGCGAGGTGTTCAAGTTCAGCAACGATCCACACTTTGCCCCTAAGGTTCGGGACATTGTGGGGCTCTATATGAACCCGCCAGACAAAGCCATCGTTTTGAGCGTGGACGAGAAAAGCCAGATTCAGGCTCCCGACCGGACGCAACCGATCCTCCCGCAACGTCCCGGCCTGCCCGAGCGGCAAACGCACGATTACCAACGTCACGGCACGACGACACCGTTCGCTGCGCTGAATGTCCTGGAACGGATGTTCACCCTTGGGGCGGCGCGAGG
>QHWY01000058.1 GCA_003223875.1 Acidobacteriota bacterium
TCCGGCTCAGGTTCCGATTCAGCGAGCCTGACTTCACCTGAAAGAAGATGCGCATAACGGACTTCTTTCAGGCCGGTTTGCCTCGGCATCCGGACGACCAGCGGCGGAGCGGCCGACATCAGAGACGTGAGAGTGGTCTCCACTTCTTCAAGACTTGAAAAATCATAAAGCCGGTTACTTCTTGTCCGGATTTCACCAACAGTCTGCGGTCCGCGAAGCATCAAGACGCACATTACGGCGATGGCGGGCCTGCTTAGGTTCATCGCTTCATAGAGGACGTGGCGATATTTGGATACACGCGATTCGCTTCGGTCAACCAGGTGAATAAGCTTTTTTTCACGCAAGCTATCTGCCGCCCGAGCAACCATATCCTCGTCGAAGTGTACGACGGGGTGGCGATTCGATGACTGGTTACACGCGGTCATCAGCGCATTCAGCGAAAGCGGATAATAATCGGGTGTCGTGATTTCCTTTTCGATCAGCGCGCCCAGCACTCGAACCTCAGTATCATTTAATAGGTGATCCACGATCAGCACTCCTCATTGAGGAATTGTAATGTCCAGCTGAGCCTCTTCGAGAGGGTATCTCGAATATCAACTCTATCTAAACTCGGTCGGTATTGGCTGGGTCAATTTTCAGGTGATGCGGCGAACACGTTCGACGCTCATGAACCAGTTGAAGGTCGATCCGAAGCTGGTGGCCGATCCACTGGGACATACGCTCGAATCAGAACGTTTACACCATTCCAATTGGAAGACCCTGCTGCTGGGAAACGACAAGAATCGCTGCCACCTTTTCCGAGATGCGTAGTTTTCCCCATGTTTTCGCTTTTCCTGTATTTGCGATTTTGCTCTACAATCGCTCGCAGGAGGAGAGCCACGATGAAGAGCTTATGCGTTCCAGCATTTGTCATCCTTGCGCTGGTCTCTGCCGTAGTGCCGCTATCGGCGCATCACTCATGGCCGGTGAGCTATGACCGGCTCGTGACGGTAAAGGGCACGGTAATCGAGTTCATGTGGGCAAATCCGCACCCGATTATGACCCTTGAGGTTCAGACCAATGACGGCCTGAAGGAGAAATGGGTGGTCGGTGGCCCCGCCATCAACCGGATGGAGGCCAACGGCTGGACCAAGACGACGGTGAAGCCCGGCGACGTGATCACGGGCATCGGCTATCAGTTCGCCGACGGCCAGAAGATCGTCAGGCTCGAGCGCGTCGTACTGGCCGACGGCAAGGAACTGCGCCTCTACGGCCGCTAGGCCCGTGGATTGCGGCGCGCGGTCCCTGCCTAAGCGCGTTGTCGAGCTCCTCTTCTTAGTCCTCACCCCAAAGCATAAGGAGCGCGCTGAGTGAATTGCTTGAAGTAGAATCACCCCAGACGGCACTGTCGCCCCATACGGCTGTAAACCCTTGGGTTGTTTGGTCTCCCCACACGGCTGCATCACCCCAGACGGCGGCATCGCCCCACACGGCTGCACTTCCATTAAGAAAGACGTTGCTGCCCCAGACGGCTGTCGTGCCCCACACGGCGGTATCGCCCCATACCGCTGCGGAATCGGTCACGAGCTGTACTTTGCCGGTAGCCGGATCGTACACCGCTTTGGGAGAGATCGCCGCCGCAGAGGTCGTGTCGGCGTTAGCAAGGGCGGCTGGAATGTCGACATAGCCGGCACCGATTGTGAAAATATCGTACTGGCTCGTGTAGGTAGTACCTGTAGCCGGATCAACCGCCGTGCTGACGCTAGGAAAGCTCTTCGAGGCCGTCTTCATTAGGCGCGCTTTAACTTGATCCGGGCTTAGTGAAGGATTTTTCTGTAGCAACAGGGCGGCGGCACCGCTCACCATTGGGGCCGCCATGCTGGTGCCACTCAACTTAAAATACGAGGTGCCAACCATGTTGCTTTTGGCGACACTCTCAAGCAGGCTGACGCCTTTCGTACTAACGGACACAATCCGGTTGCCCGGAGCCACGATGTCGGGCTTCACAATGTGATCGAAAAGAGTCGGTCCCTTTGAACTGTAACTTGCTACGAGATCGTCACCTTTGGATACGGTTCCCTCGGTCTTCATTGCACCCACGGTGATGAGATAAGGATCGTTACCCGGCGCCGAGGTCGTACCGTAGCCTTGGGTACCCTGCGAGTTGTTCCTTCCTTCGTTACCGGCGGCGGTCACCACGACAATGCCGGCCTTCCAGGCTCGTTCGACCGCTTGACAGAGCGGATCGACCGTGTAGCTTTCAAAAACGGAACGGCCCAACGAAAGGTTCATCACGCGAATGTTGTACTTATTTTTGAGGCTGATCGCGCGGTCAATAGCTTTAATTACGTTGCTGTCAGTACCGACACCATTGTCATCGAGAACGCGGAGATTAATGATTTTGGCTCCTGGCGCCACCCCGAGGTATTTATGAGCGGAATCCTTGCCGGTGCCGGCAATGATGCCCGCCACATGCGTGCCGTGGCCATACTTCTCATTCGCAACGAACGGAATGAAAGTTTCCGAATAGACGATGCGGCCGGAAAGATCGGGAGGGTCAGAAACACCACTGTCAATAACAGCAACACCGATTCCGGTACCATCATATCCGTAGCTCCTGGCGATGTTGGCACCTATGGTCGGGTTGGCATAGTCCATCGTGCTATGAATTTCGCGATCGGGTGAAACGAAAATAACGTTCGGATCGTTTGCGAGTCCTTCGAGTGCGTTAACGGGTAAAGATGCGAGAACAGCGTCGACAACGGGAAGATCATCTTTCACCGATCCGCCGCGTGCGTGAATAGCCGTATGCGAAGCTTTACCCGGACGAAACTGCACGATCACATCGACTGTGGTGTTGTGATGCTTTCCCACGAGGTCTTTGGCAATTTTCGATGTCCCTGATGATTTCTTTCCCTGTCCGACACTCAACCCCGGCGCCGAGGCTAAAAGCAGACCAGTCGCCAGAGTCAAGACCAAGAATCGTAGACCCGATCGTCCGTGCGCCATCTCCTTCATATGTCAATCCCTCATCGCCATATTCTTCGATTCAAGCACAAATTCGATGACCGCAATTCGCGGTATCAGGATCTTTATCGGCCGGGATTCAGCTGAAGTTTAGGCTCGTTTTCCACCGCTCCCTTTCTAATCTCTCGCGAAGATCTTGCCGATTAGCGCTATTGGAATGCCCCGGAGGTGTTCCGTACAGGACAAGATGGACGGATGAAGTCTTTATCACTGCCTACAAAAGCGTATATCGCACTGGTCGTTGCGTCCGGAATTGCTTGCCTCACATGTGCGGCAATCAAGGGGCAATCCGACGACTTGCTGGGATTCTTAGGTTTCTCGGCTATGGCCCTTCTGTGTTCAACCTTCAAGGTCCGCCTTCCCGGCATATCGGGCACGATGTCCGTGAATTTCCTCTTCATCCTGATGGGAATTGCGAATTTCAGCCTTTCGGAAACCTTGTCAATCGGTTGCCTCGCAGCCGTTGTCCAATGTACGTGGAAGCCGAAGAGCCGACCGAAATCTGTACAAGTCCTGTTTAGCACGGCTAGCATGGCGACCAGTATTTTCCCCGCCTACTATTGCTACTACTGGTTGAAGGGTGTGAGCCCTGTTGCCTATCCGCTGGCCCTGCTGGGAATTACTTCCTGCGTCTTCTTTTTCTTGAACACCATCCAGGTGGCGATCGTTATCGCACTGTCGGAGAAACGATCGCTCTGGAGGCTCTGGCGCGAATGTTACTTTTGGTCATTTCCATATTACGTGTTGGGCGCTGCTCTCGCTGGGGCCCTCTCTTTCAGCAATCACGTGGGCGGGTGGACCGTTTACGCGTTGGTTGTTCCCGTCATCTACATCATATTTCGCTCTTACCGCTCCTATCTCGGACGGCTTGAGGACGAACAAGCCCACAACAGGGAAATCGCCCAACGCTCGCAAGAATTGCAAACCGAGGTCGCGGAACGCCGCCGAACCGAGGAGATCCTGCGCGAAAGTGAAGAACGGTACCGTACGCTTTTCGAATCGAACCCTCATCCGATGTGGGTTGTCGATGCTGAAGATCTAAAACTCCTGGCCGTGAATGATGGCGCTGTACTGCATTACGGATATTCCAGGGAAGAATTTTTCAGGATGAGGATACCGGATCTCGAGGGTTTCGATCGTTTCCATGATTCCAGTCCGTGGTCTCCCTCCACCGCCCCGACAACTGAGCTCTCGTTGGGATGCAAGAAAGACGGAACGCACATCCAGGTCGAAATACGTTCGCATTCGATACGCTTCGGCGGACGTCCGGCGAAACTGATCATGGCGGAGGATGTGACCGACCGCAGGCGATCTGAAGAACTGCGGATTGCCAAAGAGGCGGCGGAAGTCGCGAACCGCGCCAAAAGTGAATTCTTGGCGAACATGAGTCACGAATTGCGCACTCCGTTGAATGCGATCATCGGATACAGCGAAATGCTCCTCGAGGACGCCGCAGCCCAGGGGCTTGACGAATTCGCTCCGGATCTGAAAAAAATCAAAGTGGCCAGCAAGCATCTACTCGCTGTGATTACCGACATTCTCGATCTTTCCAAAATCGAGGCCGGCAAGATGCAACTCCACCTCGAAGACTTTGATCTTGGTTCCGTAATCGAAGGCGTGGTCGGCACAGTAGAACCGCTCGCAGCCAAAAACGGCAATCAACTGAAGGTCGAATGTGGGGACAACATGGGGAGCATGCACGCGGACCTCACTAAGATCCGCCAAGTGCTTTTGAATTTGCTCAGCAACGCCAGCAAGTTCACGAAAGGCGGAATGATTCTCCTCGAAGTCCGCCGCTTTGTTCTCGAAAACCGCGACTGGATTCGCTTCCGAGTGCAGGACACCGGCATTGGTATGACGCCGGATCAGTTGCTAAGACTTTGGCGTCCTTTTTCGCAGGCCGATTCTGGGACGACACGGAAGTTTGGCGGAACCGGCCTCGGACTCGCCATCAGCCATCAGTTCTGCCAAATGATGGGCGGAGACGTCCACGTCGAAAGCGCTTTGGGCGAGGGCAGCATTTTTACGGCAGAAATTCCGGCCGTTGTCCGAGTTCCAGGATCGGACAGCGAATCGATCCGGGAAGTACAAGTAGCTCTCAGATGATCCATCAAAGGTCTACCAGCAGGCAAAGTCATCGAACGGGACGATCGCTGGTTCAATTGTTCCGGCCGGAGCACCAGCCTTATTACCCCGTAGGAAATAGTTGAAGAAAGTTGATCTAAGTCATTGATAAATGATGGGATAATACTGCGATACCGGTGCTTTTGTGGCTAATCAGAAACATCTCGGTACCGTACCCGCGTGGAGATTCGCGATCTTTGATCTGTTTAAACCCAAATAACGGCATTCAATGTGGACATGCATGAAAGGGTGCAGAGGTGGACAGCCAGATTAGGTCCAGTGACTGAGATGCGCGAACAGGAATGAAGCGAAAGCCATTCGCACGGCAGCTACAGCGCGTTAGGAAAATCTGCCTCGCGCTGCCGGACACGGTCTCTCGCATGGCGAACCAACGTTCTTCGTCAAGGAACGCGTGTTCGCACTCGAAGCGCACATTAGGCAGGCCTGGCAGCTGATAGTAAACAAGAAGTAAGAAAACGATTAGCGATCGAAAGACTCGCCTTTTAGCATCTTATCGTAACGCCCAATCAGTTCCGACTGCCCAAGGATGTGCCCTTTGATGGCTGCTTCAACGGCCGCACGGTCCTTGAACGTCTTTCCCTGTAACGTGATATTGATCGCGTAGAGCCGAAAGAAATACCGGTGTTCACGATCGGGAGGACAGGGTCCGATGTAGCCGGGATTACCGGTGCCATTTAGCCCCATTATTGAGCCGGCGCCTTCCGCAATCCCTTTGCTGTTTGCAGGCAGATCCCAGACGAACCAGTGATCGAAATTGCCGCTGGCTACTAAGTCCTTTGGAACGTCCGGATCGTGCATCGTCAGCACAAGCTGCTTTGTTCCGGCCGGAACGTTACCGAAATTGAGCGCCGGATTGAGATTCTGTCCCTCGCAAGTAAACTTGGCAGGAATTTTCTCATTCGCTTTGAATGACGGCGATGTCAGGTCGATCGCACTTGCTGCGCGTGGCATCGACAGGACCGTTAACAGAATAAGAATGGCGGACGACAAAGCTCTATTCATAGACGACCCTTCTGGTGTGCATCCAACCGCGATTATAAGGCCGCAGCTCCTATTCTGTGCATCGAGGATACCAGGGGCGAAAGAAATTTTTCTCCAGACGCGCGGGAGTCCTATGGAAGTTTTCAAAGGAACCGCAGGCAAACCGGACGAGATCAAGCAGCCGTCGCGCGATTCTCGACGGCTTCGCACACGGAGTCAGGACCGGCGTGGATTCCGAAGTACTTGAAGATGGCATCGCAGTGCTTACACCGTTTGAGATGGTTGTGTTCCTCGTAACTCAATTCGCCATTGCCGCGTACAAATGCCCAGATGCTTGTCGCTTGAACGTGTTTGAATTTGGATACCGACCGTTGTACGTCAATCAATGAATTTGTCATATCTCGGGTGCTTGCAACCCGCATACCAATCTCGATCGGAAGAGTTTGCGACACCCAGGTGGTACTCCGGGTCCATTCCCCAAGAACTAAGCTGACGCCAAGATCATTTACTACTCTCTCTTCAACTTCACTAGAGTGCTAGGAGAAATGAAGGCCTTCCGTCCTTCTGTCTCCGAATCGTACCAGCGCCAGTACCCCGTCAAGACCTCGCCTGAACAGCGAGGACATTTTGCAGGTTTCTCCAAAACGTAATCCGTTATTTCCGGCTCGCAACCGGTCATGGAATCGAGGACGTAATCGAAAGGAATCTCGGCTTGATCCGGCGCGCACGCCTCACAAGAATCGATCTGGCGTTCCGCCGCGCGCACACTTTCCTCATCAATCAGGACAGGTATCGTTTTTTTCGAGGGATAAACTCGTTCAGGACGACCCATAAAACACTCGGCCTGCTCGATGAATTAACAAATTCTGAGGATTCTATGCCGTCGATCATTACTTTGCAAAAAATTTTCCTCATTATGTGGGTGGTGACAGGCTTTCCCTATATGGATTGTGCGACTCGGAGCTTGCGTGGTTGGTTGGTAATCAAGTCCTTTTTAGGCAGGAGCTCCGAGCCGCTCTTTGTCGTCTACGGTTCACCTCCTTGGTTAAAAGGTTCACTTCGAAAGGTAAAATCAATCTGGTTTACGGTTGAATTTCTGTCAAGAAATTCGGGGGGACATCCATGATTTCAATTTTGGTTCTTGGGGCATTCCTGGGTTCGGCTCAAATGGTTTCGATCGATGCCAGAGACCTCGATCTGGGCGACTTCTTCCGCCTAATCGCAAACGTGGCCAATATCAACGTAGTGATTCATCCGTCGGTTCAAGGGAAGGTGAATCTCGCAGTCAAGGAAGTCCGGTGGGAGCAGGTTTTGGATTTGGTTCTGAAAAGCCACGGACTGTCGAAAGAAGTCGAGGGCAACATCATGCGTATCCTACCGGTCGCGAGTCTTGAAGCCGAACAGAAACAGAAGGCAGCGTTGGAACAAGCCTGCATCAACGCTCTACCGCTCCAGACACACCTCTATGTGCTGAACTACGCGCGCGCAGAGGATGTCTCGCCGATTATTTCGAAACTGCTTTCGCCGCGGGGCTCCGTTGTTGCTTACCACGCTCGAAACACGGTGATCGTAAGGGATGTGGAAAGTCCGTCGGCCTGTTCGCGTTAATGGCTAATTCGCAGCCGGAGCAAGGTTCTCGGTCAATTCGATGTATGTCCCCCACGGATCGGTGAGAAAGGCGATTTTGACGTTCGAATTAGGCACCATTCGGGGCGGCGCCTCCAATTTCGTTCCCGCTGCTTCCAACCTCTTGACAAGCTCGTCAAGGTTCTTCACTTCGAAACCGATATGGTCCAGCGCGCGGCCTTTCGTCGGATCGCGCTTGGTGTCACTTCGCGAGAAGGACACATTGAAGCGATGAAAGTAAACGCAATCTGTCACGCCCGATGTCGCCACGGTTTTGCGCTTGCCTGTCAGGCCGCCGAGATTTTTGTCGTACCAGGCTTGAATGGCGGGAATATCGGTTGCGGGAACAAACATATGGATGTGATCCATTCCGACCGGGCCCGGCAACGATGGATCGCCAAACACTTCGACGCGTATCCCATCGGGAGCCTCGACATACCCTTGATTGGGATTCGTTGCTCCTATCGTGTACTTGACATCGGCAGCCCTCCACCGTGCGCGCGCCCCGTTAATATCTTTCAGGACGAATCCAAAGTGATCGACGATCGAGCCCGCCGGCGGCGACGTTGGATCGCCCTGGCGCAACATGATGAAGACCCCGGGGAATTGGACTAGCGTCAGCGGACCGTTTTTGACGACCGTCCCTCCCATCATCTCGGTCCAGAACTTTGTTTGAGCCTCGACACTCTTCACCACCAAATGGATGTGTCCCAGCCGGACTCCCAGGTCGTTCGGAGGCTCAGCGAGTTGTGCGAACGCGGCGGCCGAATTGAGGATGAGACACAGAAAAACTGCCGCGATTAGTAACCGGACTTTGCATTTCATACCTTCTCCTGCCGATGACGAATGGCGCAACGCGAGCCTTCTTCGCGGCGAACGGTTGCGTGGTGAATTTTTTAGCTGCGAACGAACTGGTTACGTACTTCTGCCGTTGGAATGAAGGCGTTCTGGCTCTCCGTACAGAATACGCAGAGCCGTTGGTCTGTGCCAGCGATCCCAGCGGCAGAAGCCATAACCCAACGAGCGCAATCCCGATCCGTTTCAGCACGACACCTCGTTATTGTCCGGGTCCGCGATAAGCGATCTGCTTCTTTGCCGCTGCATCCATCTCTTCGGGCGTGAGCAGTGGTGTAGTTCTGAGGTTCGTTACTCCGCTGGCATTCACCGCCAACGAAAGCGCAGCCACGGAAACATTGTCCGGCAATTCCGTTATGCCGACGAAGTCCGTCTCACCAAAGGTGAAGTAAAACGCTTCGAGCCTGCCTCCCGCTTCCTTGATCAACGCCTCAGCGGCCTGCCGGCGTTTGGATCCACCGTCCTTGCGAAGGCCCTTTGCGCCCTCCGCGCTGTAACTGCCTTGAACGAGATATTTCGCCATGGTACGCCTCCTTTTGTTATCGGTTCAGGCAGTATACCGCTATTTCCAGCGTTCCATGGCCTTGCGATGTTGAGATTCCGGAGGAAGCTCCGCAAGCTCAATACGCACACCATTCAGATCCGTGATGTTGGAGAGAATCGCTTTGGTCGGGCTGACGCGAGTCTCGCTGACGTTCGCTCCCCGCTGCTTGAACATAGATGTGGCTGCAGCCATGTTCTCGACATGGATACCGAAGTGATTCATTCCGAGCGGACGCCCATTTGCCGGCTGCAATTCGACAAACGTGTTCTTGCTGATCTGAACGTAGACCAGCGCCACATTTCCTTTATCGTCGACGCTCCGGAATGCTTCGGGAAATCCCAGCGTCTTGGTATAGTACGTCACCGCTTGGTCGAGATTCGGTACGGCGATCCCCACGTGGTTCATGCCGACGAGTCCGTGGTTCGGACTCTGGTTCTGAGCGACGGCGGCATCGACGGCCAATCCAACCACGATGCCTGCAATGAACAGAAATGCGTTACGCATAAGCAGTCCTCCGTTGTTGTCTGTGCGTTTCACTTGCCCGAAATACGGGCGGTGTCCTTCTCGTTCTCGCAAACCCAATCGAGTAAATCGGTGTCCGGCATCAACTCCCATCCGAGCCGCACCGTCCACGGTTTCTTGTAAGCTTTCTGATCATCGATGGTCAGTTCGACATCCATGTGCCCAAAATCCACGCGGCGGAACCGCTCGGTGACGTGTAGTGCGTCGCTGTGCGGATGGCCGGTGTCATCGAGCCAGGTGGCTTCGTTGATACCCACCGTATCGACGACCAAAGTATCTTTATCCCATTTACCGATCGAGTATCCATACCAGGCGGGCTCCCGATCTTCGGGGAATGGCCGGCCGTCGGTAAATATCTGGCGGTAGGAATGGTAGGACTCGAACAGTATGGCAATGAGTCCGGGAACTTGAATGATTTTGCGGGGAGTGAAGTGCCCGTCGAAGTCTGTCACACTATGCGGTAGACAACGTCCGCCCGGCCGGTCCTGGGCATTGTTCGCGATACGCTCCTTGTATAGCTGTTCCGCCCAGGGTTGCATCGGTATCTCAGTGCCACCCGCGCCCAGATTCTCGAGGAATCTGCCGTCCGGGGCTCGCCATATCCCGGAAAAATCCGGAGTGCCGTCGGGCAGTTTCGGCGCCGGCGCCTTCAGGTTAGGTTTTCCATCGGCGGTTCGCGGAATGCGCAGATCGCGATAATTAAGCCACTGCGCACTGGCGGAAACGGAAAACACGACGACAAAAAAACCAACCCGAAAAACCTGAAACATTCGCATTGTGCCTCCCCTTGGATGATCGCATTATATATAATTCGCGCTACTATGAATCGCAGAGAACTTTTAAAAGGTTTGAGTGCCGGTGTTATGGTTGCAGGTCTTCCAAACCCGCGATCGGCAAGTGTGTCGGTCATGCCGAAGGCGCTACTCTTCGACACCTTTGGAACCGTGGTGGATTGGCGTGGATCCATCGTCGAGGAAGGCCGTGCTTGGGGAAAAGTCAAGGGTATCAACCTGGACTGGGCCGGATTTGCCGACCGGTGGCGCGCCGGCTACCAGCCTGCCATGGACAAGGTCCGCAAAGGCCAACTTCCCTGGACCAAGCTCGATGTTCTGCATCGGCTGATTCTGGAAGAAATTCTTATGGAGTTCCGGATGATGCCGGCCTTAAGCGAGGAAGAAAAGGATCACTGGAATCGCGTCTGGCATCGGCTCAAGCCGTGGCCCGATTCTGTCCCCGCTCTGCGGCGACTGAAGAAGAAGCTCATCATCGCGCCACTCTCGAACGGTAATGTCGGCCTGCTGACGAATATGGCTAAAAACGCCGGCCTGCCTTGGGATGCAATCCTCTCAGCCGAGCTTGCTAAACACTACAAACCCGACCGCGAAGCATATCTGACATCGGTCGATCTACTTGGTCTCAAACCCGAAGAGGTTATGATGTGCGCCGCACATGTCGGTGATCTTAACGCTGCCCGCAGCTTCGGATTGCGCACGGGATTCATCCATCGTCCGAATGAGTACGGACCGGCGCGCCAGGCCGATAAAGCCTCTCCGGGGCAATTTGACGTCGTTGCGAAAGATATGCTCGATCTGGCCGCGCAGCTTGGGACGTAAACGCATCACGTCAGACTGCTTCATACCACGAACTGCGCCCACGACCCAGAAGCTGAAGCCGGCCGGCTTCGACGAGTTGCCGAAGGTGCAACTTCAAGGTGTTCCGGTTTACCTTCGTAATCGCCAATGCCGAGGTCAGAGTAAGATGTCCATGCTCGCGCGCCAACTGGAGCAACTGCTCGTCGAGAGGGGAAAGAGCAGTCATGATCCGCTCGCGCCTCACCTTGTCGGCGAGAGAATTTTTCTGCTCCACCAGACAAAGCAGGAAAAAACGTAACCAATCCATGAGGTTAGACTCGTCTTTGTCCAGCGTTCCTTGAGCACTTCTTAGCGCGCGATAATACTGCTCTCTATTCTCTTCGACCACACGCTCGAGCGAACTATAGGGAACGTAGATATAACCGGTCCGAAGAAGGAGCAGGTTCGTGAGCACCCGAGCATGCCTGCCGTTGCCGTCCTGAAATGGGTGGATGGCAAGAAATCGAACGATGAACACGGCGACAACCAGAAGCGGATGATGGGTTTTTCCGCCCAGCTCCCGGTTCGTCCAGGCGACCAACTCTTCCATCAGCCGCGGTGTGTCCGAAGGATGGGCGGTCTCAAAAATGACGCCGATACTACGCCCATGCTCGTCGAAGGCTTCGACGTTATTCGGGATCGTCTTATATGCGCCGCGATGATGCTCATCGCGCGGCGAAAACTTGAGAAGCGTGCCATGCAGCTGCTTGATGTAGTTCTCCGTCAGCGGTATCTCCCGCCAGGAGTCAAACACCAGCTTCGTCGCCTCTGCGTATCCCGCCACTTCCTGCTCGTCTCTGGTCCGGAATGAACCAAGGTCGAGATTCGATAGAAGAACATCCACTTCACGATCCGTTAGCCTGGCTCCCTCGATCCGGGTCGAGGCTCCAACAGATTCGACTGTAGTGATGTGCCGCAATGTCGCTAGACGGTCTGGGGCCAAGGTCCCCAGGGCCTTCCACGCCCCCTTGAACTCGTCGATCTCGCCAACTAGGCGCAGAAGATCAGGCGTAAGTACCAGATTCTTGAAAGGATCAAGCGGCATAACCGCAAATATACCCGCAAAATACCCGAATCGCATACGGGTATTTTCGGGTGTGTATTCGGGTATGGAATGTGGGGCGATTCGTTGGCCGCGGAGCCGAATAAAGTTGTGTCAATTTCCGCCGATACGTGGATGAGGAGGGTGAATTTGCGAATTCGCCCCTGAAAGGAGTCCCGTGGCAAGACGACTTTTTACATTGCTTTTAGCCGCTTCGATACTCACCGTGAGCTTCGGGACGGCTGCCGTTGCAGCGACGAACAACCCGACGATCCTTCAAACAAGCGGAGCGGGGAACATCCTCCATATCGTTAGCAGCCTCGGTGGCGGAGTTTTGCTCGATCAGGTGCCGGGAACTAATATTTATCTTCTCAATCTTCCAAACCTGCCGATCGTTACTCCTCTGCTGCAAAGTCTACTCGGCATCGCCTTCATTGAACCAGATGATCAACTGGTCAGCCCCGCGCGCGCACAGACGGGGATACTTGCAGTGCGCGCCGGTATTGCGGCGGACTGGTACAAGATGCAGCCGGAATTGCTGCGAATTCGGGCGATCGAGGCGCACGCGTATTCAAAGGGGCGAGGGATTGTAGTGGCAGATCTGAACTCGTTGATCGACTACGGACACCCGGCTCTGATAGGTCATTTAACCGGCGGCTACGACTTCGTCAGCGCAAGATCGGGTTATCAGGCAACGCTCAATCAGTCGTCCGCATCATTTATCGACCAGTCGAGTTCCAGTTTTCTGGATCAATCGAGCTCCGGTTTTTTGGATCAGTCCAGTGCCAGTTTCCTGGACCAGTCCTCAGCGTCATTCATTGACCAATCCTCATCCTCGTATCTCGACAGCAATCCTGCATACGGGCACGCGACGCTGTGCGCGGGAGTCATTGCCGCGATTGCGCCGGACAGTATGATCATGCCACTGCGAGTGTTCGACGACTCCGGGCAAACCGACGTGTTCTCCGTCACGAAAGCGATTTACTACGCCGTTCGCAATGGTGCCAAAGTAGTCAACCTGAGCTTCGGCATGTCGCGGTCATCCAGCGCGATCAAAGGCGCGCTGAATTATGCGGCCAGCAACAATGTTGTGACGGTCGCATCGGCAGGAAACCAGAATACATCCACACCACAATTTCCGGCTTCTGCCAGCGCTGTTATTGCTGTCGCATCGGTTACGAGGACGGATGTGAAGGCGCCGTTTTCAAACTACGGGAGCACGATTTACGTGGATGCCCCAGGAGTGAACATTATCTCCGCGTATCCCAGCGGGCGATATGCCATGGTTTCCGGAACATCCTTCAGCGCCCCGATGGTTGCCGCCGAAGCAGCGCTGATCATGTCGGTGAAGAACGGGAATGTCAAAACGACCATCGGCTCGGCCGTCGTGAACATCAATGCACAAAATCCGTCATATCTTGGGAAATTAGGTCTCGGACGCATCAACATCCTGAACGCCGTCAAATAAGAAGGGTCCGTTCGAACTGTAGCGGCGGTCTATGACCGCCGACGGTCTCTAACTTGCTGGACTGTCGGCGCTCATAGAGCGCCGCTACAGCCTAAGGCTTTTCAGCAGCGCGTCCACCGCGGAGAATGTTGCCGACAGCTTCGTTCCCTTCGTGGCACGCATACTCGAAGATCTGGTAATTCGATTCGCGATTGAGGGGAATGGCTACTTTCCAAGGCCCTGTATAGATATTGGGATCGTCGATCGTAACTTCGTAATTGATGGTATCCGCATCGACACGTGTGAAGCGCTCTACAACGTGCAGGCCTTCACTCTGTCCAATGCCTTTAATCCGGCCTGTCGCAGCACTCGTCGCAATCCAACCTTTATTATTGTAGTTCGTCGTATCGACAACCAGCGTGCTGCCTTCCCAGTGTCCACGCGGATCGCCATCCCACAATTTCACGCCCGAAGACAGGTGAGGTCTTCCGTCTAAAGGAATGATGCGCGCGTTATGAATCATTTCGTACAGGATGATGAAGTAGCCTGGAATCTGGACAATGCGGTACGCATTGTTGTAGCCGGCTGGAAACATCCCGCCGGGAACACCGCGCGTGATACATCGATCCCACAAGCTCATGTGCTCATACGAGTCGGCGAGGTGAGCTAGATCGTAATCACGTTTGGCCTCGGCCTCGGGCTTCACGGGGGCTCTTCCATCCGGCGGGTCAATCACGAGTGACGTTCTTCTCGATTTGACGACACTGCTGCCCGAGTCGAACCAGAACTGATTGTAAGCACCGACATCGCCCGGCTGGGGCGGGCGATCCACCCGATTACTCGCAGCTCGCGCTTCCAGTTCCTTGACTTCTTTTTCGGTGAGGAACTCCTTTCCGCCAAGCTCCCGAGGCCGCTCAAAAGGCGTGATGGTTGGGTTGGTCCATACGCCTTGCAGGTCCGGTTGGCCATCCGGAGTTTTTGTCGGAGTCCACGGCTTTGCGGATTGTGCCGCGAGAGGTGCCGCAAGGAACATAGCCAATACAGGGATTCCCAGGAGATGGAGCTTCATACTATTCCTCAATCATCGCGCCGGAGCTTGAAATCACCTTTGGTCGCC
The DNA here is from genome assembly GCA_003223875.1 of Acidobacteriota bacterium. Classification (GTDB taxonomy): domain Bacteria; phylum Acidobacteriota; class Terriglobia; order 20CM-2-55-15; family 20CM-2-55-15; genus 20CM-2-55-15. The sequence goes on from QHWY01000058.1 coordinate 14,917, forward strand.
CCGTGATTCCAACTGCCGGTTATTGTGCGGTTGTACGAACCGATATTCGCGAGCTTGCCGTCGGCGACAAAGTGTACCGGGTGTCCTTGTTGGTCCTTCGCATCCGCTTCGATACGGACAGTCCACTTTGTCGAGTCGAGAGTAGCCACTTTGATCGGGATGACATCCGGACCGGGATTGATAATCCCTGTGACGTTCTTGCCATCCCATGACATGACCACCGTGATTTGATTTCGATGCGTTGGCGTCGGCCCCCAATCGCCGTACCACGTTCCAGTGAGAGGATGACCTTCCTGAGCGAAGATCGCTAACGTTGCAGCAGCACCGGCGAGAAGAAACAACAAACCAATTACTTTTAGTCGCACTTGATTACATCATCTCCAGTTCATGGGGTTTCGGCTTCGCTGGATGCCGCACCGAGCTTTTGTCCGGTCGCAGCCATCGTTACACTTCGCGCGTTGACGCGATTGCTTCCATTTTTGGCCACCGTTCCATTGACAATGACTTCGTCGCCCAGCTTCATCGTGGTGCGTGTCCATCCGCGATTTTGGAGACCATGCGGCGGTCCCATCTCGAAGCCCCAATTCGTTGTGGTTCCATCGGGATTTTTTATATTGACGTAGAACCACACGTGCGGGTTCGTCCATTCTATCTTTGTGACATAACCCGTCATCGTGACGACCTTCGTGGCGTCGTACTCTGCAGCAAACGAATGATGCGCCATTGCCGGCCAATCCAATAGAAACACGGCGAATGCGAGGGTGAACAAACCAGTTGCGCACTTTTTCATGCAATCCCTCCATTTAAGGAACTGTCTTAATCTTATCGGGCAGCACGCCGGGGTCAACAAATTCTTATGGCCGGTTGTCCTGGCAGTAGTAAATCGGCAACTCTTCTCCCGAAATCCAGTTCAAGGTCCAACTGCTGGACCATATTTTGGAATAGGCACCGAGGTCGTCGATCGTCACCTCATATTTCAAAGTGTTGAAGTCCGGACGCGAGATATGTTCGATGAGGTGCAATTGTTCGGTGTGCGGCAATCCGCCGTTGGTGAACCAAAATTTTTCATTGAATCCTTTGGTATCGACGACGAAGGTATCCCCTTCCCACCTGGCAACCGCCCGACCGTAATAGAGAGGGTTATCGGCATCTCCGCGAAGCTGTCCTTGCTGAGCCCGTCCGTCGGTGTAGATGATCCTGTAGTTGTGATTGCCGCCGCCAATGAAGACGAATACACGTTTACGATCGAGGTCCTCCACGAACTGTACACCATAAGCAGTCTGGAATTGGCGAGGCCCTCCCGGCGGTTTGCAAAACAGGAACATTGGATCGTCTTTCAGGAAATTGCGTTGACGCAATTCGTAGAGGTCACGCGCCCAGCGCTGAAAAGGCGCAACCTTGTCGATATCGGCAATGTTTTTTAGGAGGCCATACGCATCTGTCTGGACGTTAACACCAGACTGCACCAGTGCTGTTGCGCTCGGGCTGGCCCAATATCCGGTCTCGCCCGGAGGCGGTCCCAATCGGGGATGACCATCGGGCCAGCGCGGAGTGGGTTTAGCAGCCGGACTATTGCGCGAGGTCTGCGCGGGCACATCGAAGATCTTTTTGTTCGTGCTCGTCATCCGCACGCTGTTGCCCCAGACTTGGCGGCTTCCGTTCCGCGCTGCAATTCCCTGCACTGTCAGCGCATCGCCGGGCTTGACTGTGTCGATTTTCCAACCGGCTTTCTGAAGATCGACGGGACTCTCCAATTCGATCGCCCAGTCGTTCATCACTGTCCCAGCGAGCACATTCAGAAATACGTGCACGTGCGGATTGGCCCAATCGACTTTGGTAACCGTTCCTTTCAATGTCACCGGTTTCTTGTCATCGAATTTTCCAAGAATCTCGTGATGCGCCAGAACAGGCGTAGCGAACAACAGTGCACCGAGAACGACGGCCGGCCAGCGGTAGAAACATTCCCCTCCTCGCAGAGGAGGGGAGGCGCGAAGCGCCGGGGTGGTCAGTTCGGCCCAACACGTTTCGCCGGTCTGACCACCCCGTCTGCGCCTTCGGCGCAGCCACCCCTCCTCTGCGAGGAGGGGAATACGTTCTGCTCGAGGATTCACTTCATTTCCCTCAATCCACGGTCGGCGGCCGCGGTGTCGCGCTTGGCGGATCGGGAATCGCGTAGGCAATGATGGGTCCGGCAGTCTGTGTCGAAGGAACGCCGGCGGCTGCAAACACGATGTATTGTTTGCCGCGGTGCATATAGGTCATTGGTACCCCCGTCTGTGCTCCGGCCGGAATTTGCGTTTCCCAGATAATTTGCCCTGTCTTCTTGTCGTAGGCGCGAAACATCGGTTGACCGCCGTACCCTTCACCGGCGAACAAGAGTGTTTTCGTGACGAGAATTCCTGCGCGCGATTCGCTACCAGTGCGCGGAAGGTTCACACCTTTGAGCAGCGCGTGATTCTTGATTTGGGAAGGCGTGTCGCCGTTCGGAATTTGCCAGGCGATCTCACCGCGAGTCATATCGATTGCGGTGATTCTGCCGTATGGCGGCTTGATGATGGGAATGCCTTGGACGTTGGGTACGGTCCCACCCACGCCAATCATTCTCATATCCGTTTGGCCGGGCTTCGGCGGGGCGACACCGTAAAAGGCGGTGTCCGTCCGGCTAGCAGAGCCAACGTAAAGGAATCCGGTTTCGGGATCAAATGCTCCTCCTTCCCAATTGGCACCACCCGAGCCCGGAAACGTGAGCGTTCCTTTCATTCCGCGCGAAGCATCGACAAGCGATGGCGGCGTGAACATCGGACCCAATTTGTAGCCTTCCACCGTCTGAAGCGCCATTTGTTTTAATGCGGGCGTGAAGTCGATCAGATCGTCTGTTCCCAGTCCCTGCTTGTCAAAAGCCGGCGGCTTCGTCGGAAACGGTTGCGTCGGCGATGTCCACTCACCAGCAACATCGGTTTGAGGAACAGGACGTTCTTGAATCGGCCAAACCGGTTGCCCGTTGGTGCGGTCGAACGTATATGCAAAGGAGGTCTTTGTCAGTTGGATGACCGCCTTCACTGCGCGCCCGCCCACATTCATGTCGGCGAGGATCGGAGCAGAAGGCAGATCGTAGTCCCAAATGTCGTGATGGACGAGTTGTTGGTGCCAGATACGCTTCCCGGTTTTGATGTCCAGACACACCAGCGACGATGAGAAGAGATTGTTGCCGGGACGATGGCCGCCATACTGATCACCCGTCGCGCCCTCCACTGGGAGATACAAATATCCCAGCTCTTCATCCACTGAAAACGGCGCCCACGCTCCCGTGTTGCCGGTGTATGTGTTCGAATTATTTTGCCAGGTATCGGCGCCGAACTCACCGGGCCGTGGAATCGTGTGGAAGGTCCACACCTTCTTTCCGGTGCGGACATCGAATGCCATGATGTCGCCCTTGGGAAACTTCATCGATTTCGGAACACGTCCGTTCTCTAGGGATGTAGGAATCACAATGACGTCGTGGGACACCAACGGCGGTGATGTGTTCATCAAATGGCCGATTTCGGTGTTGAAGTTGGCGTCGGGTTCGAGTTGTTTCGTCAAATCGACGATGCCGTCATTACCAAACGTCGGAATTTGGTGTCCATTCTTCGCGTTCAGGGCAACAAGCTGGTAACCCGGTGTGATCGTGATGATGCGCTCTTCGCGGCCATCGGTCCAATAAGCGACGCCGCGATTGCTTCGTCGAACCCCATTGATCCGGGCGCCTTCATCGATTCGCCACGTCCACAGCGTTTCGCCGGTGCCCGCATCCGCCGCGACGATCGCGCGGCGGTCTCCGGCCGGGAAATACAGGACACCGTTGACCATGATCGGAGTGGTTTCGGGTTTGTACTCGGGTCTCGCGCCGAAATTGTCGGATCGCCAGATCCATGCAACCTTGAGGTTCTTCACGTTGTCCCGATTAATGGAGTCGATCGGCGAATATCGGGTGCTGCCGGGGTCGCCACCGTAAATACTCCATTCCCCATTCTTCGCGCCTTGCTGCGCGACAACGGTCATCGTCAACAGCAACGTGACCGCGAAAAGCACCAGCAGGTTTGGTTGAACCAGCTTTCGCGCCATTTGGCTCCCCTCCTAACTTAGGAGGGGAGCCTGCGTGTCATCAATTCATTCACAGCTTCATAGACCGCCGCTTACAGTTTAATTCGCCGACGATATGCGACACGATCTTGGAAGTCAAGAAGGTGGAGTTGGTGTACAATGCGCAGCTATAATCCTTTTCTTAATCCCGGGAAGGAGGGAGCATGAAGCGTAATCGGTGTATTGCGTTGCTGTTTGTCGTCGTGCTTGCCCTGTTATTGGCTGCGAGCAGCATATTGCAGAAGAGAGCTGCTGTAGAAGCGGCTGGAGTGCAGGCCCCGCGATTCGAAGTCGATCCTCTGTGGCCGAAGCCGCTGCCGAACCATTGGCTGCAGGGTCAAACGATCGGTGTGTCGGTCGATGACAAAGACCACATTTGGATCATCCATCGTGCAGGCTCTCTCGAGCCCGGTGAGTTGCACGCAGCAGCCAATCCACCGATTGCCATGTGCTGCCGGCCCGCACCGCCCATTCTGAACTTCGACCAGGAGGGCAACCTGCTGACGAGTTGGGGCGGACAAGGTGAGGGTTACGATTGGCCGGATTCCAACCACGGAATTACGATCGATTACAAAGGCAACGTCTGGATCGGCGGCAACGGCGTCGGCACCCCCCCGGGAGGCCGCGGACGGGGTGGGCGCGGAGCGCGAGGAGAGCAGGTCCAGAATGAGGAGCAGGTGGGCGGTGCCATTGGATACACCAATGACACCATGATTCTCAAGTTCACACAGGCCGGAAAGTTCCTCATGCAAATCGGGAAGCCTGGACAAAGCAAAGGTAGCAACGATGTTGAGAACCTTCGAAGGCCGGCCAAGATTTTTGTCGACAAGCAAACCAATGAGGTGTACGTCGCTGATGGCTATGGCAACCATCGCGTGATCGTTTATGATGCCGACACCGGAAAGTACAAACGGCATTGGGGCGCATACGGCAACAAACCGGAAGACACCAATCTGGGTCCCTACAATCCCGATGCACCCCCCGCACAACAGTTCCGCAACCCGGTTCACTGCGCCGAACTTTCAGTTGATCGCTTGCTCTATGTGTGTGACCGCGCCAACGATCGCATCCAGGTGTTCAAGCCGGAAGGAACATTCGTGAAAGAAGCGTTTGTCAACAAGCGGACGCTTGGCTCCGGCTCGGCTTGGGACATCGCCTTCTCGAAAGATGCGCAGCAGAAATACCTCTACCTCACCGACGGCGAGAATGATCGCGTGCATATTCTCGATCGCGAGTCCCTTCAAGTCTTGACTACATTCGGTGAAGGTGGGCGCCAACCCGGCGAATTCTACGGCGTGCATAGCATCGCCACCGATTCGAAAGGAAATATCTACACAGGGGAAACCTATCGCGGCCAACGCGTCCAGAAGTTCGTCTACAAAGGACTCGGTCCGGTCACCAAGGAAGACCAGGGTGTTTTGTGGCCTAAGAAATGACAAATGACAATTGAACATTGAACAATGACAATTTTTCGGGAGAAATGTTCATTGTTCAATGTTCAATTGTAATTTATATCTCTCCCCTTTTTATTTCTGCCTCCTCGCTATAATCGACCCTATGACCAAGCGAGTCTTTTTTTTCGTTGTCCTCACCCTGATTGCTGTTGCGGCCATTGCGCAAGGCAAACTCCTGCCCGGCATGCCAGCTCCACTCGATCCCAAGGATATTTATGCGGCAGACCGTCCCGGTCTTTTGAGCCCTGTCGTCAAGAATTTCGTTCAGCGCGTGTACGTTCCCAACACCGAAAGCAACACGGTCTCGGTAATCGATCCCGCGACGTACAAGGTGATTGAAACGTTCCAAGTCGGACGGCAGCCTCAGCACGTCACACCGTCATATGACATGACGAAACTCTGGATTCTCAATGATAAGGGGAACAGTCTGACCGCGATTGATCCTGCCACTGGCAAGATGGGCGACACGGTGCCTGTCGACGATCCCTACAACATGTATTACACTCCCGACGGCAAATACGCGATTGTCGTGGCCGAACAGATGATGCGTCTCATGTTTCGGGATCCGAAAACAATGGCGCTGAAGAATTCCGTATGGTTCAACTGCAAAGGAATCGACCATATGGATTTCTCTGCAGACGGAACCTATCTGATCGCAAGCTGCGAGTTCGGTGACAAGATCATCAAGGTCGATGTTCAGTCGCAAAAGCAGGTCGGAGCTATTGAGCTTGGTCCGCATAACGGACCCCAGGACGTAAAGCTTTCGCCGGACGGCAAAATGTTTTACATCGCCGACATGCACGCCGATGGAGTGCATCTGATCGATGGCGACCAAATGAAAAAGATCGGTTTCATACGTACAGGCAATGGCGCTCACGGCCTGTACGTGAGCCGCGATTCAAAGGTTCTTTACGTATCGAACCGCAATGAAGGAAGCATTTCACTCATCGACTTCAAGACCCAAAGCGTCGTGAAGAAATGGCAGTTGTCCGGTGGCGGCAGCCCGGACATGGGTGGCGTCTCGACCGATGGCAAAGTGCTGTGGCTTTCCGGCCGATACAACGCTGAGGTCTATGCAATCGATACCAACGACGGCCATCTTATCGCGAAGATTCCGGTTGGAAAGGGCCCACACGGGCTTTGCGTCTATCCGCAGCCGGGAAGGTACTCGTTGGGGCACACCGGCATATTTCGATAAGTGAGAAATGACAATTGAACATTGTTCAATTGTCATTTCTCATTTTGACATCCGAATCAAATCCTCATAACTCGTCAGTTGTCCTGAATTGAAGGCCTTCACAACCTCCGCCATGGGCGACAGAAGTTGAATGAAGCGGCCGCGATTGAACTGGCGCGCCGGAATCGCGTCGCCATAAGCGAAGTGCGAACTGCGGATGAAGGTGCTGAGGGGATCCGTAGGAAAGGCGGAGACGCTGATCAGAAAATGCCGCCAATCATCTCCCTGTTGAAAGAGATACTGCTCCACGTTTGAGGTATAAAAGGCCGTAACGAATCCCCCGTGCTCCTTTATGTAACGTGCCACATTGCGCAGAGCCTTTGGACCCGCGAAATCGCCCACGATCGGAATGATGAGATTTTTTCGTTCAAGCTCGCGGACCACTTGGAAGTTCTCTTCGCTGGCAAGATAGCTTCGGGCTTGTCCCTGTTGGTCGGTAGCTGTCATGAGATCGGCATAAGTACCGCCGAAGCCGCCGAAAACGGATGCAGAGTAGCCGAACACGCTGCCAGTATCAAAAAAAATCCGGTAGATGAAGTCGATGGACTCTTGGTCGGCTTGTGAGAATGGGAACCGATGTTGCTTCATCAGCCGGTCCTTGACCACTTGTAAATTCTCCCGATACAAGTCCGCGTCCGCAGGAACGGCTCGAAACGCCTGGAACAGTTGTCGTGCTGTTGATTTCTCGGTTAGGCCCTGTGGCGGTCTTCGCGAAAATAATCGTGAGAGAAACTCGGTCCGGTCTGACGACATCTCGAAGAGCGCCTTATAGATCAAATGCTCGATCATGTTCTGACGGCGAATATCGAAAATGAATGCGATCTTCGGCTGAATCGCTGCAATGTAGGTGAAGTTCTGTTCAGGTCCGACTCCAAGATATACACCGCCGGGCTTGCGATTTTCCTTAAGCCGCGGAATGACATACTGGAATTGCAATTCATTCGACATGTACTCGAACCGGAAGGACCCGCTCTGCTCGGAAAAATCCGAGACCATTTTCCAGTACGCGTCATCGGTAAGTTCGCGAGGAAGAGTGTCGGCGGCCTTGTATGATGGAACGGTCAGGAGAAATGCCGTTAGGAAAACGACGCATCCAATCCCGGCGGATGCCGCAAGTCGGCGATAAACCATTACACAACCTCCGTGACAAAAGTAAGCCACAAAGAATCACATAAAGACACAAAAGTTTTTGCATTTGTGCTTGCTTGGCAACCCCATTTACCACCGCGCCGCCCGACGGCCAAGCGCACACACTGTTCATTGTTCAATCTTGATTTGTCATCTGTCGGCCAGAAGGTGGTAGACTACCGCCCATTCAGAATAAGGGAGGCACAACCTATGAAAATCACCGCGATTCGAACCGTTCTTGCGGTTTTGGCGGTGTTCGCACTCATGGCCGTGGGTGCGAATGCTCAGCAAGATTTAAGCAACGTTCAGGTCAAGACCAACAAGCTCAGCAACAACTTTTACACGCTCGATGGTCAAGGCGGGACCATTGGCCTGTTAGTCGGCCCCGATGGCGTCTTCATGGTTGACGCCCAGTTTGCGCCGCTGCACGACAAGATTATGGCCGCCATCCGGCAGATCACCAACGCGCCGGTCAAATTCGTGGTCAATACGCACGTGCACGGCGACCACACCGGCGGCAATGAGCTTATGGGCAAGGAAGGCGCAACGATCCTCGCCCGTGGAACCTTGCGGAACCGGCTCATGCGCCCCGCGCCGGCCGCGAACGGGCAAACACCGCCGGCAACTCCGGCGCCGGGATTGCCCGTAATCACCTATAGCGCGAACTCCCAACTCGCGTTCCATATGAATGGTGAGGACGTGCAGTTGATTCCGATTCCGAACGCTCACACCGACGGCGACACCATGGTTCGTTTCGTGCAGAACGACGTGATCATGACCGGCGATTTCTTCCGGTCCGTACAATATCCCAATATCGACCGGGGCAACGGCGGCGGGTTGAACGGCATGATCGCTGGGTTGGGACAGATCATCGCGCGTTCTGGGCCGAATACGAAAATCATTCCGGGTCACGGTCCTACGGTGGATCGGAACGCTGTCATCGCGCATCGCGACATGATGCTGGGGGTGCGGGATCGCATCACGAAGATGATGAGGGAAGGCAAGAGCGAAGCCGAGATAGTCGCAGCGAGACCATGGGCTGATTTCGACTCCAAGGTTCCCCAGTCGGACGCTAAAGTCGGCAACACGAACCAGACCGTCGCACAGCGGTTCGCTACCCAGGTGTACGCCGAACTCAGGCCGACCGTCCGGTAATTCGATCGTCATTTAAGACTGCGGCTATGTGGCGCGTAATGACGTGCGTTACGCGCCACGCAGTTCCTACCGGAGTTGCCATGGGCAAAATCCACCTTCGTCGAGAATTATCGCCAGAGACAAACTACTGTAGCGGCGCTCTACGAGCGCCGACAGTCCAGCAAGTTAGAGATCGTCGGCGGTCATAGACCGCCGCTACAGCTGCCAAACTTTATATTTACTTACAAATCCGGACGACGGAATATAGTCTTGCAAAGACTATTAAAGGAATTCTCATGATCAGACGAATGAAAGTCATTCTAACCGGTTTAGGCCTGAGCCTCGTGCTGGTATCCGCCTCCGGCTATGCGCAAGACCGCGCACAGCAGCCGCCATCGTACACTCCGACAGCGACACCATCGGAAAAGCTTCCGGACTGGAGCGGCGCCTGGCAAATGATGGGCGGTACCGTTTTTGACGCGGCCACCCAAACGGGAAAGGGCGGCGCCATCGACCTCGGCGTTCGTGAACATCCTCCCTACAACGCCGAGTGGGAAGCGCTCTATCAAAGGAATCTCGAGAAACGTGATCAAAATCGATTTCCCGATGTGTTCACCAACTGCGGCGTGCCCGCAAGTTATCCCCGAGTATTCAATCTGCCGGACCCGTACGAGTTCGTGATTCGTCCAGAGCAAGTCTGGATTCTGGCCGAGAACGGACCCAATGTGATGCGTATTTACACGGATGGCCGAAAGCACCTCGATGAACCTTGGGGAACCTATACCGGGGATTCCGTCGGTCATTGGGAAGGCGACACCCTGGTCTTCACGACGATCGGGTTGAAAGGAAACCGCGATGGGGATTCGATTCTCGACAGAACAGGGCTGGTCTTGAGCGATCAATCGCGCGGAACGACCCGGATCCGAAAGATCGATGCCAATACCCTTGAGGTGGTCATGACGCTCGAGGATTCGAAGGCCCTGACGAAGCCATGGGCCGTCACGAAACGATTCCGGAAGCTGCCTCAAGGCACGCGGCTATATGACTATGGATGCGCGGAAAACAATCGGAATCCCGTCGACGAGAAGTCGGGAAAGACGCTTTTGCTGGGCCCAGACGGCAAGCCGCTCAACGATTAAATAAGGAAATACGACGTGGTACATATCATAGGAGGTCTCGTATGAAGTCGCTTTACAAGATGGTCTTGGTTTTGGCCATCGCTGCACTGCTCTTTTCCATTCAGCCGGCCGTGGCGCATCATTCCGGCGCAGGTTTCGACAGCAGTAGAGTCGTAGAAGTAAAAGGCACCGTGAAGGAATTTCAGTTCAAAAATCCCCATACCTGGATCCAGGTCCTCGTCGATGACGGCACCGGAAAGATCACGGAGTGGAGTCTGGAATGGGGCAGCCCGAATTCACTCGGACGCCAAGGCTATCGGCCCTCCACATTCCCGCCCGGCGCGAAAGTAATCATGCGGCTGAATCCCATGCGGAACGGCGCGCCTGCCGGCGGTTTCATCGCAGCAAAATTTGAAGACGGAACCACCATCGGCCGCTGGGATGACAAGGTCGGGCCATCCGCCGCCGCGCCGTAGTGACACAATCGTGGACAGTGCGCAATTCTGGCGTTTCAAGAATTGTTCACTGTCGATGAACCTCACAGATCGTCCCCTCTTGGGAGCTTGTAGACAATTCCGCGCGCCATGCTAAATTTGAGGCTATCTCGATGAAATTGCTTCGATGGACGTGCTTCTTTTTAGCGATCTCCTTGGCAGGCTCGGGCGTTGTTCAAGCCCAAACGATCGCCGACACCGCCCGCCAGGAGCGTGAGCGGAGAAAGGCAGTCGAGAGCGAGACCGGCGTGAGGATACCCATTGTGATTAGCGTAACGCCTGCCAGCACTGCGGGCTCAATCGCACTTGAAAAGGCCACGCACGACCGAGATGTCGCCCGCAAAGCTCTCGCAGATGCGCAGCAGAACCTCGCCGACCTAGAAGACCAATTCCGCCGATCCGGCGGCCTCCCAGGCTGGTCACGACCGCGGTGATCGGCTCACTTCGGCTACTCAAGTCCTGGATAGTCGCGATCCCGGACTCTTAATTCGAACCGATTGTCCGGCAAAGTGAAGGGTAGCCGGTGACACGACCACTTGACGTGGTCGATGTTCCCGTTTGCTGTCGCTTACTGGCCGTCAACGCAGTCGAACCGAGCCTCGCGTCTGTATCAACCAACTGATCTCAAATTCTAATCTTTCCGCACCTCTTATTGCGGTCGTCGATTTCGCGTACGATAAGGTTGTATGACATGCCCACAATGCGGATTCGGAGGTATTGGCCAGGCGAGTCTCGACTGGGCCGACTTGCCATGGATCTTGCTTCTTCAGTTTCCGTTCCGCTGTCGGCGGTGCGGCCTGAGATTTCGCGATTGGTTCTGGAAAGTCTGATGTCTCCAGCGCCGTCGCGGCGTAGCACCGTCGGCCGGCGGTCAGTTGGTGAGTCACTTCCCGTTCCCCTGAGGGACTTTTCAGTCTACGGATAGGCGGTTCGTTGGGATTGCTCCCTGTCTGTCATGCTTCCAGAATGCCGCTATACGTCCAGTGAAAGGCTTCCACGGCTCGCGATTACGAATTGCGAGCCTAAGCCGGCGTCCTTCCAATCGCCCGGAGTGTTGTTGGCGCCGAGTGGCGCAAACTCGACGTCAAGGATCCGCGCATTGTTAACCGGGCTCAGCTTGAGGACGAGCTCCGTGCTCTTACCGGCATCCATGCTGATGATCACAGGCTTCGATAACGGTGACTTCGCACGGTTGGTGCCCGCGACCTGAAAACCGCTGGACAACACGACGGCCGGATTGTTACTCATACTTACCTCCTCGTTGATGGCTTAGGAACAGACCCGCCGGCACCGCGCCGGCGGTTTTCTCTGCGGCAGAGATGAGTATTTCTGCATCGAAGAAACTCGTGAGGAAGGCGGAAACGATCGTGTGCGCGCTGGAGAAATCGATTTTTCGTCGCGGAGATGATCATTTCCACGACGGACATCGTTGCTTCCTGTATGTAAATAATCGAATGCGGTCCAGAGATGCCCGTGTACAGGCGATCAATAGTCAAGATGCGTGTGTCTGATGTGAAGCGATCAGCGTGTTTGGCCTGGATTGTCGTCTTCCCTTTCGTGCTTCTGCATATGGCATCCGTTCGAAAGAACAGCCAAGATCGCTTCCTTATTTGGACAGCAGCCGCTGTCGGAAATTTACCTCTCCGACGATGTCCCAAAACATCACCGAGACCACAGTTCTTTCGCCGCCAGGGCTGCGCCTTCGGAAAGCGCTTTCAGCTTCGCCCAAGCGATCTGCGGGTGCACGCGCATACCCATTCCGCAGTCTGTGCCTGCGATGACGTTCTCGCGGCCCACCAGGCCGGCATACAGTACGATGCGATCGGCGACCAGCTCCGGATGTTCGACGACATTGCTGGCGTGGCTAACCACGCCGGGAATCAGAATCTTTCCTCTCGGCAGTTTGACTTCCTTCCAAAGCTTCCATTCATGTTCATGGCGCGGATTCGCGGCCTCCACCGAGTACGCTCCAGCTTTGACTTTCAGCATCAAGTCGATGACGTGTTTCAGCGGAAGGTCGTGCGTGTGGGGGCCGTGCCAACTTCCCCAGCAGATGTGATAACGCACGCGGTCTTCGGGAATGCCTTGCAAGGCATTATTCAACGCTTCGACGCGCACCGCGGCGAATTTTCGGTATTCCTCGATGCTTGGAAGGGGCACTATCATGTCGTAGGTATCCGGCAGAGCGGGATCATCGATCTGCAGAATGAGACCGGCGTCAACGATCGCTTTGTATTCGTGTTTAATCGCATCCGCCAGAGCGAACAGATACTCTTCATCCGTCCGGTAATACTCGTTGTAGAAGAAGTGCTCCAGCCAGCCGGGCGCAAGGACACACATAAATGTTTCTTCTACTTTGGCATTCGTCTGCGCCAACGAAGACTTGAAGAGCTCGAGGTCTTGTCGAATCTCCTCTTGCCCGATGTAGCTGATTGGACCGTTGCAGATGGCGCGCTCCGATGGCGCCGGTAAAAATTGCAGCTCTTTATAAAATTCCGCAAACTCTCTCCGCTCATTCGTCTCGAGCGCCATATACGGTGCTTCACCCGGCCTCAGCGGCCTCTTTCCGAGTCCACCAAGACGGCGGCCATAGTAGGTCAGGCTCCCGAACCCGAACTTTGTCAACTCGCCATCGCTGATGACGTCAATTCCGGCCTCCGCCTGTTTTCGAATGACCTCGGCAATCCCGTTCCGCAGCCGCGGCTGTAACTGCTGAACGTCAATGGCGCGGCCGGCCATGACGTCTCTCGACATTTGCATCAAATCGGGTGGCCCCTCCAGCCTGCCCGCGTGGGTTGTGAGAATCCGATCCGTACTTCGCTTCATAAGAATGTCCTCTCGTGATCAAAGCCGCATTGGAACGCATTATACGCTTTGACGGTTCTTCAAAAATTGCTCTAGGCAGTGGTATGATCCCCCCACCACCGAAAGAAAGCATTGAACTAATAAACAGGAGGCAGAAATGTCAGATCCACTTCAAGCGAAATTCACGCGCGTTGTAATCCTCATTGCGGCGATCATCGTCGTTGCCGACGCCATACACGCGCAGGACAATCCATACCGGCTGACTGAGGGTTGGGCGCAACTTCCCTCGGGCATGAAGTTTGGCGGAGTCATATCGACTGACGTTGACGCGCGCGGCAACATCTGGGTCTTTCACCGGGCCGCCCCGGAGATTCTGCAATTCGCGCCCTCCGGCAAGCTCCTGAAGAGTTTCGGCGCAGGGATGTTCGTTAACCCTCATGGCATGGCGATCGACCGCGACGGGAATCTCTGGGTCACAGATGCCCAGGCCAAGGACGGCAAAGGGCAGCAGGTTTTCAAACTCAATCCCGACGGTAAGGTCCTCATGACGCTTGGCAAGGCCGGCGTGGCTGCGGAAGGTCCCGACACGTTCAACGGGCCGACCGATGTGGTGATCGCGCCGAATGGCGACATATTCGTCAGCGACGGACATGTGATGAATGCCAATGGTCGAATCGTGAAATTCTCCAAGGACGGAAAATTCATTAAAACGTGGGGCAAGAAAGGCAAAGGCCCGGGCGAAATGGACACGCCGCATGCCATTGCGATGGATTCAAGGGGACGGCTTTTTGTGGCCGATCGCGCCAACAACCGCATCCAGATCTTCGATCAAGACGGAAAGTTCCTCGATCAGTGGAAGCAGTTCGGCAGGCCCAGCGGCGTTTCCATCGATAAGAACGATACGATTTATGTTGTCGATTCGCAGTCGAACGCAATGTTGAACCCAGGCTTCAAAAGAGGCCTACGAGTGGGCAGCGCAAAGGACGGCAAGGTCACGGCACTCGTTCCGTTCGTCGAACCCGATCCCGACAAGAACAATAACGCCGGCATGGAAGGGGTAGCGGCCGATGCGATGGGCAATATCTATGTAGGCGAAACCACAACGATGATCCTGAAAAAATACGTTAGAGGCGCACGGAGCAATTAACACGTCCACTGTCAAATGGCTTGTTGTACGATGTCGAATGTACTTGTTTCGACTACCAGATTACCGAATGACGCATCGACCAGGTTGCCATTTGGCGGTTCGGTAATCGCACCAAGTACATTCGACATCGTACAACAAGCCATTTAACAGCTAACATCGTGACTGTCCCTGTCTCCAGCGCGGACTTATGGGACATGCTCAGCCAGAGGTAGAGGGTCGGGAGGAGATTATGTACAAGAAAACGATGGCGGCCATCGTGTTCCTGACGCTGCTTGTATGGGCAGCGTCCGCACAAGATGCGAAGACGGTTATCAGTAATGCGTCCAAGGCCATGGGCGCCGACAATCTCAAGAGTATCGAGTATTCCGCGGTCGGCGCGGATTTCGCTTTTGGACAGGCCATGAATCCCAACTCGCCCTGGCCGAAGTTCATCGACAAGACATACACGCGCGCGATCAACTTCGAGACCCCGGCGTCGCGTTTGAGCCGTGTCCGTATGCAGGGGGAATATCCCCAGCATGGAGGCGGGGGACAGCCTCTCATTGGTGAGCAGACGCAGAACCAGGTCATCGTCGTGAATGCGAATACGCCGTGGGCCCAGCAGTTGGAAATCTGGATGTCGCCGCATGGATTCCTCAAAGCAGCATCCATGAAAAGCGCAACAGGCAAAACACAATCCGTGGCCGGCAAGAAGTACAACGTTGTGACTTTCATGGGGGACAACAAGGCGGCCGTCACCGGCTATATCAACGAGCAGAACCTGGTCGAAAAGGTCGAGACATTGATCGACAACAACGTGCTCGGCGATATGTCGTTTGAGGCCCTCTATAGCGAGTACAAGGATTTTGGCGGCGTGAAATTTCCAACCAGAATTGTGCAGCGGCAGGGCGGCTTTCCGATTCTCGATTTGGCAGTGCTTGAGGTGAAGCCCAATGCGCCGGCAAACATCCAGCCCGCGCAGGCGCAAGCGGGTGCCCCGCCGGCACCCACGTCATCGCAGAAGCTGGGCGACGGTGTTTACCTGATTCTGCCCGCTTATGCAGCGGTGGCAGTCGACTTCAAGGACGGGATTGTCGTCATTGAAGGACCGCAAAGTGAAGAGCGTGCCAGCGCGATCATCGCTGAGGCCAAGAAGGTGATTCCGAACAAACCCATCAAGTATGTGATCAACACGCACCACCATTTCGATCATTCCGGCGGGTTACGAACATTCGTCGCGGAGGGAGCGACCATCGTGACGCATGAGAGCAACAGGGCTTACTATGAGCGAATCTTCGCGATTCCTCACACGCTCGGTCCCGACAAACTGTCGCAAGCGAAAAAGAAGCCCTCTTTTGAAACCATGACGGACAAGAAGGTGATGACTGATGGCAACCACGTCATTGAGCTCTATCAGACGCAAGGCAACTTTCATAACGACGGGTTGATCATCGCGTACCTTCCCAAGGAGAAGGTTCTTGTCGAGGCAGACTCGTTCAATCCCCCGCCACAGCCCAATGCGCCGGCGGCCGCGGTGATCAATCTGAATACGCTCAACCTTTATGACAATATCCAAAGGCTGAAACTCGACGTGCAGACGATCGTCCCGATCCACTATCCAGCCGATGCGCGGAGAGTCACGATGGCGGAATTGATGAGGGCGATTGGGAGAGCGACGACGCCGTAGGAAGAGTGCACGATTTTAGGGGTCCAACTGTAGCGGCGGTCTATGAGCGCTATTCCCCTCCTTGCATCACCGCAAGGAGGGGAGGCTGAGCGATCCAGAAAATGCCGCGAAGCATCCGCTTGCCAGCGAGGCCGGGGTGGTTTTCCGATTGAGACCAAAAGGAAAACCACCCCGGCTGCGTCTGCTTCGGTGGCTTCGCCAAATTTTATCAATGACGCAGCCACCCCTTGCCGTGATGCAAGGAGGGGAATAGGCTCGATTCCAATACTTGCACATCGCCGACGGTCATAGGCCGCTACAGTGCCCCAGCGCGACTTCTTGTGCAAAGCCCCCTCCTCTGGGCTTTGCACAAAAAATACATCGCGGGCGCTCGTAGAGCGCCCCTACAGTTGCGAACCCCAAGCTGTAGGGGCGACCTATGACCGCCCCGGATTTTTTGTGCAAAGCCCCTCCTCGCAGAGGAGGAGAATTTTGTCTTTTCAGAACCCCAGAATCACGGCCTGGCGGGCCATTGCGATGAAAGGGTCTGGATAAACGCCGATCAACAGCGTAAAGACAATCGCGATCGCAAGGGTCATCGTCAAGCCGGGGGCGTAAACCAGGCCCGTCTTCTCGGTCGCCTCACGCATGAACATCGAGACGACGATGCGGAAGTAGAAATAGATGGAGATCGCCGCATTCAGCACAGCGATGACTGCCAGCGCGTTGTGACCGGTTTGGATCGCCGCGGCAAACAAATAGTATTTTCCGATAAAGCCCGCAGTCGGCGGAATTCCCGCGAGTGACAATAAGAAGATCAACATCAGGACGGCTCCGGCCGGATGTCTGAAGAACAGGCCCGCCATGTCGTCGATCTGTTCGCCGATGACGTCCTTTCTCCTCAATGCAACGATCACGGCCCATGCTCCCAGGTTTGTAAATGTGTAGATGAAGAGATATAGCGGCACGGCCGTCAGTCCGGTTTCATTGCCCGCAATGAAACCGATGAGAATATAACCAGCATGCGATATCGATGAGTACGCCAACATGCGCTTGACGTTAGATTGCGTGATCGCCGCAATATTGCCGATCGTCATCGTCATCACCGAAACGGCCGCCATGATCGGCACCCACTGTGGCCGCAACGGATAGATCGCGACCATGAAGATACGTACCATCATCGCGAACGACGCCGCCTTCACGGCAACCGACATAAACGCTGTAATCGACGTCGGCGCGCCTTCGTACGCATCCGGCGTCCATTGATGGAACGGCACCGCGGCAACTTTGAAGAACATCCCGGCGGAGAGCGTGATCATCGCCAGCAGCGATATCGGATCGGTGAGCGGCCGGCGCGACAGCGCTTCCGCAATATCCACGAACCTCGTCGATCCCGATAACCCATACAGAAGCGACATTCCGTAAAGCAAGATGCCCGAGGAGAACGCGCCCAGCAGGAAATACTTCATCGAGGCTTCATTCGATCGCTGATTGCTGCGAAGGAACCCGACGAGAACGTAGGTGGCGATCGCCATCGTCTCGAGCCCGATATACAGCGTGACGAGATCGACCGCCCCGGCCATGAACATCATTCCCATGGTGGAGAACAAAATCAGCGCATAGTACTCCCCATGATTCTCACGTTCGATATCCAAATACTTCAGCGAGATTGCAACGGAAAGCGCCGCGGCAACCAAGAAAATCGTTTTGAAGAAGATCGAAAACGGATCCAGCGCAAGGACGCCGCCATAGGCGGAGAAATCGGTACCTCGAAGCCGGAACAGAAAGAAGCCGGAAATCGCAATGCCGGCCAGTGCAATGAGTCCCAACCTCCGCTTCTCCTGGACCATCAGATCAAAAATAAGAAGGAACATTCCAAAGGCGACAAGCTCGAGCTCGGGAGTGATCGCGCCGAGATCCTGCATCTGGAAGAATTGCGCCATTAGCGGGGTTCCCTGATCTCAGCGTTCAAGCGTTGGGCTCCCTGGAAATAATCGGGCCGAACCTTGGCGACGATTTTGTTGACTGGTTTGTCGAGTACACGGAAGAATGGCGCAGGATATAAACCGATCCAGAATGCCACGATGATGAGCGGCACCAGTGTTGCTAATTCGCGCAGGTTCATATCGATCAGCTTTTCATTTGCCGGATTCTCGATCTTTCCGAGCATCGTCCGCTGGTAGAGCCACAGCATATATGCGGCTCCGAGCACGATTCCGGATCCGGCAGCAACCGCCCACCATAGGTTCTCCTGCAACGCACCCATGACGATCGTAAATTCCCCGATGAACCCGTTCAGCAAAGGCAAACCGATCGACGACATGGTCATGATCAAGAACACCACCGCGTACATCGGCATGACGTTGGAAATTCCGCCGAGCTGTGCGATCTCACGCGTGTGCCTTCGTTCGTAGATAATGCCTACGATCAAGAAGAGCGCTCCCGTCGAGATCCCGTGATTGATTTGTTGGATGATACTTCCGTTTACACCGTTCGGATTCAGCGCAAACATTCCAAGCGTGACGAAGCCCATATGGCTCACCGAAGAGTACGCGACGAGCTTCTTCATATCCGGCTGCATCATGGCGACCAGGGCGCCGTAAATGATGGCGATGATCGACAACGTGATCATGAATGGAACGAAGTATTTCGTGCCGTCCGGCAGAATCGGCAGACTGAATCGCAGAAAACCGTAAGTTCCCATCTTCAAGAGCACGGCGGCAAGAATGACGGAGCCGGCAGTCGGCGCCTCCACGTGGGCATCCGGAAGCCAGGTATGGAACGGAAACATCGGAACTTTGATCGCAAACCCGACGAAGAATGCGAGGAAGATCCAATATTGATAGTTGAATGGCAAAAACGATGCCGCGGCCTGAAACGCGAGAATATCAAAGGTGGAACCCGTGCCGAACTGGCTTGATATTTCCGGATGCTGAGCGGCGATGCTGGGATACATAAAGTACAGCGCCAGAATGCCCAGCAGCAGCAAAACTGATCCGAATAATGTATAGAGGAAAAACTTGATGGCGGCATAAAGCTTTCGAGGACCGCCCCAGACACCGATGATGAAGTACATCGGTACCAGCATCACTTCCCAAAAGACGTAAAACAGGAAGAAATCGAGAGAGATGAACACGCCCAACATGCCGGCCTGCAGCATCAGCATGAAGACGTAATATTCTTTGACGCGGTCGTGGATGGCTTCCCAAGAGGACAGGACCGCCAGCGGTCCGAGCAGCGTCGTTAACATGACGAGCAGCAGCGAAATTCCGTCGATACCGACGTGGTAATTAGCTCCGATCGTCGGTATCCACGGAATCTTCTGGACGAACTGCATCTGATCCGCACTGTCGCGATCGAACCAGAACCATAGCGGAAGCGAGATTACGAATCCGGTAATCATGACCAGATTCGCCCACCAGCGGATCAGCGTCTTGTTCTCTTTGTTGAACAGCATGAGCACAATCATTCCCGCCAAAGGCCAGAACGCCACGATGCTCAGAATATGCTGGCGAAAATAGTCCATTAGGAGGTCCCCCACAAAACATAGCCGATGAAGATCAGAAGGCCCAGAATCATGACGAGCGCGTAATTCTGAACGTATCCGGTTTGGATGAGGCGAAGTGGCCAGCTCATTGTGCGGATAAAGCCGCCGATGAACTTGACAATGCCGTCCACGATCCAGCGATCCCACCAGCCGGAGCCGAGAGCGCCTTCGACCGTCGTCCAGGCCGAACCGTTCACGGCGCCGTCGACGACCTTCGCGTCAAACTTCCATAACGAGTTTCCGGCGTCTTTCGCGCGGTTGATGAAAAGGAAATCGTAGATCTCATCGACGTAATACTTATTCAAAAAGACGGGATACAGCGGCCCGTATTGACGTACCTCGCGCTGCTCTTCCCAGCTTCGCTTGCAGTACTTGGAATACGCCAATCCGAATCCGATCAGAGCAACTGCGACAGAAATCGCCGCGATTCCGATTTCCATGCCGGCGCCGTGATCTGCAACCTCGGCATGTGGAATCGGCAACGGCTCGAACACGGGCTCAAGGAAACGCTCAAACACACTGCCGCCAAGCCAAGCCGGCAAACCGATGTAACCCGCCAACACTGCGCCGATTGCCAGGATTATCAGTGGAGTCGTCATAGACTTCGGCGATTCGTGAATATGAGATGCAGTGTGGTGATCCATTCTGGATTCGCCAAAGAAAGTCATAAAGAGAAGCCTGAAC
This sequence comes from Acidobacteriota bacterium, assembly GCA_003223875.1. Taxonomy (GTDB): domain Bacteria; phylum Acidobacteriota; class Terriglobia; order 20CM-2-55-15; family 20CM-2-55-15; genus 20CM-2-55-15. The sequence continues at coordinate 35,432 of QHWY01000058.1, forward strand.
ATATAAAAAGAAGTCATTCCCGCAACCGTAACCCCGATAAGCCACAGGACGACGTGTCCTTGCGGATTGGAGAACGCTCGCCACAAAATTTCGTCTTTCGAGAAGAACCCAGACAAAAAAGGCGTCCCCGCAATGGCGAGGGTTCCCACGAACATCGTCCAAAACGTGACTGGAATCTTGTCCTTCAGCGCACCCATCTTTCGCATGTCCTGTTCGTGATGCATGGCGTGAATGACACTGCCTGAGCCCAGGAACAACAGCGCCTTGAAAAAGGCATGCGTCATGAGGTGGAAGACGCCGGCGGCAAATGCGCCTACACCCAGGGCAAGGAACATGTAACCAAGCTGGCTTACCGTCGAGTAAGCAAGGACGCGCTTGATATCGTTCTGCACGAGTCCGATCGAGGCCGCGAAGAACGCCGTGACAGCTCCAATGACGGCCACAACCGTCATCGCCTGCGGCGCCATTTGATAAATGAAGTTGCTGCGTGCGACCATATAAACGCCTGCAGTGACCATCGTGGCGGCGTGGATCAAGGCGCTAACCGGTGTGGGACCTTCCATCGCATCAGGCAGCCAG